>CAMLSG010000056.1 GCA_946482635.1 uncultured Duganella sp. | reverse complement strand
TATCGTCCTCTTGCAATGAGAGGAACAAGATGAGCCAAGCCCACGAAGTCCTGGAGCGCGCCCGCAATGCGCGCCTGGCAGGCAAATACGAAGACGCCCTGCGCGACCACCTTTGGTTTCACGAGCACGCGCTCGAGGAAGACCCGACCCTGGCCGGCGTCCGCCTGTCCTTCGCCCTGCGCGACTGGATCTACCTCGCCGAACAATTCCCGCTGGCGCGCCGCGCACTGCAGGCCATTCGCGACCGCGACACCCAGCGCATCCTGAACGGCAGCGCCACGCTGGCCCGCTTCCACGACATCAGCGCCATCAACAGCGCGCTGGGGGAGGAACGCGCCACCCACGACCTGTTCACCCAGATCGACGCCCAGCTACCCGAACTGGCCAAGGATTGTGCCGAACTGGCCCTGCCTGCCCTGGTGGCAGTGGAGGATTTCCAGCTGGCGCGCCGCTACCTGCCCGACCCGGTGGCGCGCATTGCCGCCCTGGCCAAGCGCGTCAACGACTTCGCCGAAGACCTGGCAAAGCGCGGCAACACCTCGTCCGCCCCGCAGTTGCTGGCCTTCGTGCTGAACTACACCAAGGAAGTACGCCTGGTAGTGGAGGTGTTCCGCCGCCTGGGCGAAGATGAGGAAGTGGCCAAGGCAAGCGCCGCCGCGCTCGACTCCCTGAAATCGGAAGCACTGCGCGACGCCGTGCAGCGCGAATTCGACAATCCTGGCAGCACCATCGCTGCCATGGTATCGCACGCCAAGGGCGCCCAGGCCACTTAAGGCGCCTGGACCGCCTCGACCAGCCGTCCCTGCCAGCCGCCAGCCGAGCGGCTGGCCAACACCAGCATTTCGCCTTCCCCCGCCTCCACGACCAATTGCCCGCGCTCGTCCCACAATGCGCTGCGGCCAGCGGACTGCCAGCCACCTGTCGGGCCGCCATGGTTGGCCATCAGCACCGGCATCGCATGGCGCATGGCATGCCCCTGCAGGATCGCGCCGTCCTTTGCATAGCCGGCTGGCGATACCAGCACGCTGGCGGCATACAGGCAAGCGCCCGCCGCGGCAGCGGCTTGAGCATGCCAGGCATGCGTAAAGTCGGCGCAGACGGCCAGTGCAACCGGGACCGCGTCGACATCGAGCGCAGCGCCGCCATGGCCGGCAACAAACACGGCCTCTTCGCCGTCATGCAGGTGCTGCTTGGTATATTCGGCCACCTGCCCGTCGGGCAGGAAGGAAACGGCGCCGATATACAGTGCACCGTCGATTCGCAAGGGTGCACCGGCAACGATGATCATCCCGCTGCGCTGCGCCAGTGCCGCCAGCGGTGCGAGGCGCGGATCATTTCCGCGCAGCGCCGTGGCTCCGGCAATTTCGGGCTCGTAACCGGTCAGGGACAGTTCGGGAAACAGCGCCAGCCGGACGCCAAGCGCCGCAGCCTGGCTGGCAAGCGCCATGTGGCGTGCGACGTTGGCAGCGATATCGCCCTTGATGGAAAAGGACTGGATGGCCGCGACCAGCGGCAGGTCAGGCGCCATCGGACACCGACTTGAGGCAGTAATCAGTCATTGCCTGCAGCACCGTAGGATCTTCGCCAACCGCGCCGACCGCATGGATCGCCACGCCGGGATGCGCCTGGCGCATTTCATCGAGGATCAGCGGCAGGTCGCGCAGTACGTGCCCGCCTTGCCCCAGGAACACCGGCACCACCGTCACGTCCTCGACGCCTTGCGCGGCAAGCCCCGCCACCTGCTCCGGCAGGCGCGGCGACATCAATTCGAGGAAAGCCAGCGAAACATCCATGTCCGGGGCACGCGCCGCGACCATGTCGCGCAAGCGCTCGAACGGCTCCGCCCAACTGGCGGAGCGGGCGCCATGCGCGAACAGTACCAGCGCGCGGCGGCCCATGCTAGTGCCGCTCCACCCAGTAAAGGGCTCCCAGCGCCAGCAACAAGTACAGCAGGCTTGGCATCAACGCCGTTACGAAGGCCGGCAGTGCCGACAGCATACCGATGTGCGAGAACAGCGTATTCACCAGCAAGAAGCTTACACCGATCATGATGCCGATGAAGATCTTCAGGCTCACGCCGCCGGAACGAGTATGCAGGTAGGCGAATGGCAGCGCCAGCGCCATCAGCACGAAAATAGCCAGCGGATCGAACAGCTTTTTCCAGAAGGCGATCTTGAAACGTTCGGTGCCTTGCTTGTTTTCCTGCAGGTGGCGGGTGTAGACGGCCAGTTCGTTGGCCGACATATGCTCCGGATCGGAGGCGGACACCGACAGGATTTTCGGCGTGATCTCGGAAATCAGCTCTTTGCTGTCATGCCGCCTGATCTCCACTGCGCTGGTCGCCTGCGCATAATTGTTGGCCAGGTTGGCTTGCGCGCCTTCGGCCAGCAATGCCGGGTTGCTGAAGATATTCTCGGTCACCCCGTTCAAGAGCCAGGTATTGTTGCCCTTGAAGGTGGCCGTCTCGGCAAATGTCAGCGTGCGCAGGCGGAAGCGGTTGTCGAAGTCATACAGCTTGACCCCGACCAGTTGTCCATCCGAGCGCACTTCCCTTACGTTGAAGAAGCGCGTGCCCTGCACCTCGCCGGTCATGCCGCCGCTCTTGATAATATCCTTGGTCCACATGCCGGAGCGGAACTCCGACGATACTGTGGCGCCGCGCCCCATCAGGCGGATCTTTTCCGCCACCGGCGCCAGCCGCGGCGTAATCAGTTCACCAAAAATGAAGGCAACAACAACCAGTACCAGGCCTACTTTCCCGACCATGACCGCCGCCCGGCCCGTCGACAAAGACGATGCGCGCATGATCGTGAACTCGGAGGTCGACGCGAATTGCGCCATGGTGTAGATGGTGCCGATCAGGGCCGCCACCGGCAACACTTCGTTCACGTGCTGGGGCAGCATCGTCAGGGTGAACAGGGCGGCATGCTGCATGCCATAACCGTTCTTGCCGACGACAGGCAGTTCGCCGGTCAAGTCAAAGAATGCCTGCAATCCAAGCAAGGCTGCCAATGCAAAAGCAACCGCCTGCAGGATCGAAACGAGGAAATAGCGTTGCAGGATACTCATTTGCGCGCACCCCGTTTGAATGCAGCCCACATCGCACGTGGATGGTAGCGGTGGTTCACGTTCAGGCGCCATGCAAACAACGCCATCACTGCCAGCGCCATCGCCAGGTGCAGTGGCCACCAGCTCATGCCAAATGTGAAGTTGCCGCGCCGGATGCCGGATTCGAACACGTTGATCAGATTGTTATAAGTGAAGAAGATAAGCACTGCGAGAATCAGGTTGGCCGAACTGCCCGCGCGTGGATTGACGAAGCCCAGCGGAATGGCCAGCATCGTCAGCGCCAGGCAGGCCAGCGGCAGCGACAGGCGCCACATCAGCTCACCCTTGGCCGGATTGGTACCGGCGGCAATCAGCTCCAGCGTCGGCAGGGTTTTGGTTTCCTTCTGCCCGTCGGTCTCGGACGACTGCTGCGAAACGCGCATGCTGTAGCGCTCGAACTCCATGCTCTGGAAATCGGCATCGCCCGGCTTGCCCTGGTAGCGGCGGCCGTTCTTCAGGACCAGATGGCGGTCGCCGGACGGCAGCGTCTCGACCACACCTTCGCTGGCCACCACCACGGAGGTGCCCTTGGCGTCGATCTGGTTGACGAATACGTTGCGCACTACCGCGCTGCTTCCCGCGACGCCCTCTACGAAGAAGATACGGTTGGCCGACGAGGACTCCTTGAACTGGCCGGGAGAGACTTTCTGCAAGTCTTCGCGCTTGGCGAAACGCTCAATGTACTCGGCACTCTTCGAGCGCGCCCACGGCGTCGCGTAAAAACTGAGCGCACCGGTCAGCAAGATCAGCGGCAAGGCAAACAGGAACACTGGCTTGATAAAGCGCGTCAGGCTGACGCCCGCAGCGAACCACACCACCATCTCCGAATCCTTGTAGATGCGGGTCACCACCATTAATACAGAAATAAAACTGGTGAAAATCAGGACAATTGGCAGATAATTCAGGGCTGCGAACGCAATAAGCGCAATGACATCGCTCGACGCCACCTTGCCGCCTGCGGCTTTGCCGAGGATCGAGATCAAGGTCCACGTCAGGAGGATCGAGAACAGCACTGTAAAGGAAGCCCCGGCAGAGCTAACCAGCTCTCGGCGGAGGGCGCGATGGAAGATCATTCGACGTTTATAATTCGTTCTACAAAATTAAGGAGAAACCAAATGGACTTTAGCATAAAAGCACTCGACGCCAAGAACACCATCGCCAGCGCCAAAAGCGGCTGCGTCGTGGTCGGCGTTTTCGAAAACAAGAAGCTCTCGAAAGCGGCTAAAGCCCTCGACAGCGCAGGTGAAATCACCGCTGCACTGAAATCCGGCGACATCACCGGCAAAGCCGGCACCACCCTGCTGCTGCGCGGCCTGAAAGGCGCTGCCGCCGAACGCGTGCTGCTGGTTGGCTTGGGTGCCGATGAAGCAGTCGCAGAAAAAGCCATCGGTTCCGCCATCAATGCCGCCATCAAGGCGCTGGGCACCGTCGCATCGGCCGACGCTATTATCGCACTGCCACTGGAAGAAGTGAAAGGCCGCGACGCCAACTGGGCGATCCGTTCCGTCGTACTGGCCGGCCGCGACGCCGTGTACCGCACCGACGCGCAGAAATCCAAGAAAGACCCGGCATGGGCCGGCCCGAAGAAAGTAGCCCTGGCGGTCGCAAGCAATTCCGGCAACAAGCTGGCGCTGTCGCAGGCCGTGGCCATCGCCAACGGCATGGAGCTGACCAAGGACCTGGGCAACCTGTCGGCCAACGTCTGCACCCCAACCTACCTGGCCAACGTCGCCAAGAAAATGGGCAAGGACTTCGGCTTTGAAGTGGAGATCCTGGACCGCAAGCAGATGGAAGCGCTGAAAATGGGCTCCTTCCTGTCCGTGACCAACGGCTCCGAACAGGCGCCTAAATTCATCGTCCTGAAGCACAAGGGCGGCAAGGCCAAGGACGCCCCGACCGTCCTGGTGGGCAAAGGCATCACCTTCGACACCGGCGGCATCTCGATCAAGGCCGGTCCTGGCATGGACGAGATGAAATACGATATGTGCGGCGCCGGCTCGGTGCTGGGCACGTTCCGCGCGATCGGCGAGATGGGCCTGAAATCCAACGTGGTCGGCATCGTGGCGGCATGCGAAAACATGCCATCCGGCCGCGCTACCAAGCCGGGCGACATCGTCACCTCGATGAACGGCCTGACCATCGAAATCCTGAACACCGACGCAGAAGGCCGCCTGATCCTGTGCGACGCACTGACCTACGCCGAGCGCTTCAATCCAGCCGCGGTGATCGACGTGGCAACCCTGACCGGCGCCTGCATCGTGGCCCTGGGCCACCATAACAGCGGCGTGTTCGCGCGCGACGACGATGCTGGCAATGCACTGGCCGAAGCCCTGATGGCATCGGGCAAAGCGACCGGCGACACTGCATGGCGCCTGCCGATCGGCGAGCAGTACAACGAGCAGCTGAAGTCCAACTTCGCGGACCTGGCCAATATCGGCTCCCCAGGCGGCGCATCCTGCACCGCGGCAGCCTTCCTGGAAAACTTCACCCGCAAGTATCCATGGGCGCACGTCGATATCGCCGGCACCGCCTGGAAGTCGGGCGCCGCCAAAGGCGCAACCGGCCGCCCAGTGCCGCTGCTGACCAACTTCTTGATCGGCCGCGCAGGCTGATAACCTAACAAAATAGGGACAAAAAAAGGGGACGTACCCATTTAAGGGGTACGTCCCCTTTTTTAAAGGGGTACGTCCCCTTTTTGTTTTAGGACTTAGTAGATCGACGAGGTCGGCATCGGCTGCTGCGCCGGCGCACCGCGCGCAGCGGCGCCCTCCCCGCGTTGCAGCACGACCGTCAGCGTGGAAGGCAAGTCGAAGCCGGCGCCGGTCTGCTTGTCGACAATCTGGCCAGCACCCAGCGTGAAAATAATATTGCCCCACTTGGAGGCATTCTGGCGCGCTTCGATCTGGTCGTAGGCCCAGACGTCTTCGCGGCGGCAATCCACGACCAGCGGCTGGGTACTCTTATGCACCGTCACGCGTCCGGGGGAAGTGACAAACCAGCGGCCCCTGTCATTGGAGAGCACGCAGCCGATGGCAGACACTTGCTGGTGATCCAGCACGGTCTGCACCAATACCGACTGCTCGGTCGAGTCGAACAAGGTGGCGCAACCACCCAACGCCGCTGCGCACAGCGCAGCGGACGCTTTTCGACTCAGCCTGGATGGCATGCAGTCGGGCTCAGTCGGCCGACTGGCCTCGTTTTTGGCGCAGCCCCTGGATGACGTGCATGATGTCGTCCATGCTGTTCGCACCGATGCCCTGGAACGCGTCGAGGACTTCGTTCAGGACTTCGTTGCGCACTTCGGCGTCAGCAGCAGCGATGGCTTGCGGGCGCTGGGATGCAGCTTTTGCACTTGCCTCGCGTGCCGACTTGCGGCCGCTAGGCGACTTGCCGTGTTCCAGTGCCGCTTGCCAGATCAGCCAACGACGTTGTGTCTCATAAACCAGGTATTCTTCTGGCTTGTCTTCGCGCCGACGGACGATTTGGCCGTCCTTCTGCGCCCATGCTTCGAATGCAGATCGCATGTGTATTCCTTTAGTTTGCAGTGCTCGTTAAATCGGAATTAGTTTCCCTATATTACCACTTATTGACGTAGGACAACATTGAAATCCGTTGTAAATAAGCAAAAATACCCAGCTAAGTGGAAACAACTTCGATACCAACCTTTTAAGTATATTGACTTTTACGGTTGTTCATACCGTAATTTTAGTACCAATCTGATAACTAAGAAGCACTATTGGAAATTATTTTTGCGGCGACACCTTTTTTGCGACAAGAATGCGCAATTTTGATGTCATCGTAGAATCATTGTTTGGCTCAAATACGACAGCTTCCCATAGCATAGTGAGTATTGATAAGATCTGCCCCCACGAATTAGAAAGACTGAAATGAAATTAGCCACTTGGAATGTTAACTCATTGAACGTTCGCTTGCCGCACGTTACGAAATGGCTGGGCGAAAACCCGGTCGACGTGCTATGCATCCAGGAAACCAAGCTCACCGACGACAAGTTTCCGGTCAAGGAAATCGAGGAAATGGGCTACCAGGTGGTGTTCAGCGGCCAGAAAACCTATAACGGCGTGGCTATCCTGTCGCGCCATCCGATGGAGGACGTGGTCAAGAACAACCCACGCTACCCGGACGAACAGCAGCGCATCCTGGCCGCTACCATCAACGGCATCCGCGTGGTCAGCGCCTATGTGCCGAACGGCCAGGCACTCGATTCGGACAAGTATACCTACAAGCTGGGCTGGCTGGCCGGCTTCCGCGACTGGCTGGGCGAAGAACTGGCGCGCAACCCGCACCTGGCCGTACTGGGCGACTACAACATCGTGCCGGATATCCGCGACACCCACGATCCGGCGATGGAAGGCGACATCTTTTGCTCGGAGAAAGAGCGCGCTGCATTGAAAGCCCTGTTCGACCTCGGCCTGCACGACTCGTTCCGCCTGTTCGATCAGCCGGAAAAGGCTTTCTCGTGGTGGGACTACCGCATGCTGGGCTTCCAGAAGAACAAGGGCCTGCGCATCGACCACGTGCTGCTGTCCGCGCCATTGAAAGAGCGCTGCGTCTCCTGCGTGATCGACCGCGCGCCGCGCAAGTGGCAGCAGCCGTCCGACCATGCGCCGGTCATTGCGACGCTGGGCGCTTAAGCGGCCTGGCGCTCCATCATGAGCTGGGCGCGCACGCCCAGCACCGGCTTCGAGAAAAGGTAACCCTGGGCATAAGTACAGCCTTGTTCGCGCAATAGCTGGAACTGCCCTTCCGTCTCCACTCCTTCCGCCACCACCGACAGCTGCAGGCTATCCGACAGCGCGATGATCGCGGCCACGATGGCGCGGTCTTCCGCGCTTTCTTCCAGGTCCTTGATGAAGGCGCGGTCGATTTTGATCTTGCGCACCGGGAAGCGTTTCAGGTAAGCCAGCGATGAATAGCCGGTGCCGAAGTCGTCGATCGACAGCCGGATGCCCATCGCATTGATCTGCCCCAGGATTTCCAGCGTCTGTTCGCCGTGCTGCATCAGCGCCGTTTCCGTGATTTCAAACTCGATCAGGGCCGGATCAATGCCTGTCTCCTCCAGCGTGCGCCGGATCGAGTCGACCAGGCCGCGATGCATGAACTGGCGCGCCGACAGGTTGATCGCCATCGGGACCGGCTCCATGCCTTGGCGCTGCCACTCCATGCTTTGTTCGCAGGCACGGCGCATGACCCATTCGCCGATCGGCACGATCAGGCCGTTTTCTTCGATCAGCGGGATGAACTGGTCCGGCATCACCAGTCCGCCGGCCGGGCGGCGCCAGCGCAGCAGCACTTCCAGCGTAGCCAGGCGGCGTGTGGCGATGTCCATGATCGGCTGGTAGTGCAATTCGAACTGGCCAAGCTGCAATGCCGAACGCAGCGCGCTCTCCATTTCGAAGTGCATGGCCGCCGCCGTGTTCATCTCTTCGCTGAAATACTGGTAGTTGTTACGGCCCGATGCCTTGGCGTGGTACATCGCCGCATCGGCATTGCGCATCAGGGTGGCTACGTCGTTGCCGTCGTCGGGATAGGTGCAGATGCCGATCGAAGGCGTGATATGCAGCAGGCGCCCTTCCAGCGGGATCGGCTCGGACAGCAGGTCGATGATCTTTTGCGCGACATGGCTCGATTCGTCCGTGTCATGAATGCCGGGCAGCAGCACCACGAATTCATCGCCGCCCAGGCGCGCCACGGTGTCGCTGGCGCGCACAGCCCCCACCAGGCGCGTTGCCACTTCCTTCAGCAAGGCGTCGCCGGTCATGTGGCCCAGCGAATCGTTGATCGTCTTGAAGCGGTCAAGATCGATAAACATGACTGCCAGGCGGCGTTCGGAGCGCTGGGCCGCCAGCATGGCGCGATCCAGGCGATCCGCCAGCAGTGCGCGATTGGGAAGGCCGGTCAGGCTGTCGTGATACGCCATATGGTGCACCCGGGCTTCGGCCTGGCGGCGCTCCACGATTTCGGCCTGCAGTTGCGCGTTCGCGCCGGCCAGTTCGGCAGTGCGTTCCAGCACCCGCACCTCCAGTTCGTCGCGCGCGCGGCGCACCGCTTCCGTGGCTTCGCGGCGCAAGGTCACGTCGTCGATCAGCCACACCGAGCGGCCCTTGGGGTCGGCCATGTCGAACGGGCGCCCCGACAGGCGTGCCCAGAAGCTGCTGCCATCCTTGCGCACCAGCTGGTATTCGTAGGAGCTGGCGTGCCCGGCAAGGAATTCCTTTTCCGTTGCCTTGCGCGCGGCGTCCCATGCCGCAAGGTCGGGATAGAAAGTCTGCACGCTGACGCCAGCCATCTCGCCGGGGCCGTAGCCGAACAGCTCTTCCATCTTGGCGTTGCAGCGCAGGTTGCGCCCTTTCTCGCACACGGATATGCCCATGACCGCACTGTCCAGGATCGCCTGGTTTTCCAGCAGCGCGTTACGCAGCGATTCTTCGTCGTGCTTTTGCGCGGTGCGGTCTTCAATGATCCAGATCGTGCCCTGGGTCGGGTCTTCCGGGTTCACCACATAGCCGATCAGTTGCGCCCAGAAGTCGCTGCCGTCTTTGCGGCGCATCAGCGTTTCGGAGTGGAAGTGCTTGCCCTGGCTTAGCAGCGGGCCGGCAACGGCGCCAATCCGGTGATAGGTCTCGTCATCGGGGTAGATCGCGCGGCCCGGCATGCCCAATGCCTCGTCGGCCTGGTAGCCGAACATGCCTGCAAAGCCGCGGTTGTAGCGCGTGATCAGGCGGTTCTTGGTAAACAGGATAGAGATCGAGGCGTTGGTCATGATGGCCTCGACTTCCATCTGGGTCTGGCGCGAGACGGTCACGTCTTCCAGGATCCAGATGGTGCCGCCCGCGTTATGCTCCTGGTCCACGGCCTGGGCGCGCACGCGGCACCAGATGATGCTGCCATCCTTGCGCACCAGCTCGCATTCGCGCAGTTCGAACAGTTCGCCGGCGGCCAGCAAGGGGCCGGCCTGCAGGCCGAAGGCCGCGTGCTGCTCGACGTTCTCAAACAGCAGCGAAGCGTGGCGTCCGCGCAGTTCTTCCAGCGTATAGCCGAACATTTCAGCCATGCGCGGGTTGACCGTCATGATTTCCTGGTTCTTGGTGAACAGGATGCCGACCGAGGCATTATCCAGGATCGCCTTCTGCTCAAGCAGCAGGCGACCCATCGCTTCGTTCGCCATGCGCTGCTCGTTGATGTCCTCCAGGATGAATACCGTGCCTTCGCGGGCATCGGCCGGATCCAGCGCGCGGCCGTTGGAACGGCACCAGAACAGGCTGCCGTCGCGGCGCCGCAATTGCAGTTCCAGCGTCAGCGGCGTGCCTTGCGCCAGCATCGGGAAGTATTCGTTACGAATGCGCAGCGCCTCTTCCGGCGTCGGATACAGGATGTCGCTCGGCGCGCCTTCCAGTTCCTGGCGCGCGTAGCCGAACATTTCAGCGGCGCGCATATTGCATTCGACGACATAGCCGTTCTTGGCGAGGATGATGCCGACTGCCGCGTTTTCCAGGATGGCCTGCTGCTCCAGCATGGCCTTGCGCAAGGCGCGCTGGTCGCGCTGGGCGCTGCTGATGTCGTTGAAGATGATGGTGGCGCCGCCATCCAGCCCGCCCGGCAACGCCTTGACTGTCAGTTGCACGGCAACGTAATTGCCGCTGGCGTTGACCAGCACACTGTCCCATTTGGGCGCTGTGCGCGGCGCCATGTTCGGCAAGGCGGCGGATACCACCAGCGCGGCATTGAGTTGCGCGTTCGCCTCGGCGCGCACATGGCGGGCAAACATTTCCACTACATTGCGTCCACGCGGGTCGGACTGCAGCAAGGCGTCGAATTCGGAGTTGGAAGCGAATACCAGGCCGTCGGCATCGCAGGCGCAGGCAGGCATCCCGACCAATTGCAGGGCATTGGCCACAACTTCAACATTACTCGAAACAGAATTCATGTACGCCTGGACTCCGGGGGTATCCAGCCGATCATAGCGTACAAAACTGGCCAGTCAAAGGGATGGCCGGGTTTGCTGACATTGTTACAACAAAAACATGTCTTTTTGCCGCCACGCAGCTCTTCCTGGTTGTTTCAACCGTGCGTAGGCTTTCGGCGCATTTTGGTATCTTCCGCAAGTTTGCTTATTTGATAAGTTGGTAAATCGAGGCTTATCGCAACTTAATAATTGATAGGAGTTGCCAGAATGTCGTTTGGTCCTTTGGATGGCAAGACAGCGCTGGCGTCATCGCCGTTAGGCGAGGCACCAGATGTCTCTTCGCTGGTCAGCAAGTTGGCCGACCACGCAATCCCGGGCGCGGTCGACCTGGCCGCGCAAGGCAAATTGCCGCCTGCCGCTACGCAACTGGCGCAGACCGCGCTTGGTGCCGGCCTGGGTGCAATTGCAGGCAGCGAAGCTTCAGCCGCAGCGCCGGCGTCCGCGCTGGCGCACAGTGCAAGCACGCTTGCCGCAGAATCCCAAACCGCTACAGCCCATGCTGTAGCTTCCCACGCAGCCGAAGAAGCCGCGCCTGCCGCAACGCCGGCAATTGCCAAGGCACTGCAAATCGAAGAACACCCGCTGGCCGGCCTGGCCATCCAGGACTTCATGGCGCCAGCTCCGGAATTTGCGCCGGCCGTCATGAAGCCTCGCCTGGCCGCGCTGCAGCAAGCGGCCGGCGGCGGCCCCTTCGCCGCATTCCACGAGGGCAGCCGCCTGCTGCGCTTCTATTCCCCGCTGGAAGGCGACAAGGCCCTGCTGGTCGAAACGCTGACGGGGGAAGCTGCCCTGTCTTCCCCTTATCGCTACACACTGGGGCTGCTGTCCAAGAGCTCCAGCATTGACCTGCAAGACCTGCTGGGCAAGAACGTCAGCGTCGGCGTACGGCTGGCCGACGGCAGCGAGCATTTCATCAACGGCTACGTCAATGTGTTCGGCTTCACCCGCTCGGATGGCGGCTTCGCCTTCTACCACGCCGAAATCGTTCCCTGGCTGGCCTTCCTGCAGCGCCGCACCAATTCCCGGATCTTCCAGGACGCAAGCGTGGTGGACGTCCTGACGCAGATCTTTACCTCCGACTACGGCAGCCTGGCCGCTTACGAATTCCGGACCGCGAAGACCTACCTGCCTGAAAACTACATTGTCCAGTACGACGAGACCGACGAACATTTCGTCAGCCGCCTGATGGAGAAATACGGCCTGTTCTACTACTTCGAGCACAGCGAAGAGGGCCACGTCATGGTGATCAGCGACGACTCGCGCGACAGTACTTTCTGCCCGCCGCAGCCGGCGCACGCCGAGATCGAGTTCAACGGCGGCAACCGCTGGCATGACCGCGACGCCGTCACTGCCTTCACGGCACGGCGCGTGCTGCAGCCTACCAAAGTCGCGCTCAACACATTCGACTTCAAGTCGCCCAACACGGTGCAATACGTGGAACTGCCGACCGCTTCGCGCCAGGGCGATGTGCCAACGCTCGAAGTCTACGACGGCAACCCGGCCTTCTCCTACAAGGACCGCGACAGCGGCGAGCGCGAGGCGCAACTGCGCATGGAAGCCATGGAATGGCAGGCCAAGCTGTTTTCCGGCGAGTCCGATTGCCGCGGCCTGGCGCCTGGCCACACGTTCAAGCTGCACGGCCACCACTGGTTCGACGTCACGGACGAAAAGGACAACGACTTCCTGGTGATCGGCGTGCAGCTCGATTGCCGCAATAACTTCTTTGCCAGCGACCAGGAAGACGTCTATCGCAACAGCTTTACCGTGATCCGCCGCAAAATCCCGTATCGCCCGGTGCGGGAACATCGTTCGCCGCGCATGCCCGGCCCGCAGACGGCCACCGTGGTCGGTCCCAAAGGCCAGGAGATCCACACCGACCAGTATGGCCGCATCAAGGTGCAGTTCCATTGGGATCGCTACGGGCGCCGCGACGAAGCCAGCTCCTGCTGGATCCGCGTATCGCAGCCGTGGGCCGGCAAGGGCTGGGGCACGGTGTCCATCCCGCGCATCGGCCAGGAAGTGCTGATCGACTACCTGGAAGGCGATCCGGACCGCCCGGTGTGTACCGGCCGCCTGTTCAACGCCGACCAGCCGGCGCCTTACGCCCTGCCCGACGGCGCCCATATGATGGGCTTCAAGAGCCGTTCCACACCGGGCGGCGGCGGCTTCAGCGAGATGGTGATCCACGACTCCAAGGGTTCGGAGCTGATCAACATCCACGCACAGAAGGACATGGTCACGACCGTGCAGAATGCGCACGCGACCACCGTCAACGGTCCGCACCAGACCAACACCGTGAGCCAGGGTTACCAGCGCAACACGGTCAAGCAGCAGATCGAGATGGTGTCCGAGACTGCCTATATCGACATGCGCGCGAAGCAGCACATCGACCTGACGGCGGAAACCGAGCATATCGCCCTGACGGCGAAGAAACACGTCGAACTTGTGGCGCAGACCGAGCACATGTCGGCCACCGCCAAGAAGCACGTCGAACTGAAGGCCGAGACAGAACATATTGCGGCCACGGCGAAGAAACACGTCATGCTCAAGGCCGAAACCGAGCACGTTGAAGTGGGCGCCAGCAAGTTTGTCGACATCAAGTCCGACACCCAGCACATCCACCTGACGGCCAATACCGACATTACGCTGCAGGTCGGCGCCAGCAAGATCGAACTGCGCGCCGACGGCACCATCACCATCCAGGGCAAATACGTCGACATTATCGGCAGCGACCGCATTGACCTGAACAAGTAGGATCGATAACGATGCAATACCACACCAACAGCGCAACTTTCGAGCTTCCGGCCCAGCTCAAGGACAAATCCATGCACATGTTCGTCGTGCGCGAAGATGGGCCCAGCGAATTCAGCGTGGTCATCACCCATGCCGACGTGCCGCCAGAGGAAAGCCTTGCCGATTTCGGCGACCGCCTGCAAAAGGAACTTGGCCGCGCCCTGCCCCGCTTCCAGCTGCGTGGGCTGAAAGACTGCATGATAGGCGGCTCGCCCGCCATCGAACTGGCCTACAGCTGGCGCAAGGACAGCAATTTCATGCACCAGCGCCAGGCCGTGGTGCTGGTCGGCGGCCCCGCGCCCGGCAGCCGCCAGGCCATGCTCATCGCCGCCACCTGCCCGGAATCGATTACCGACGAATGGAATGCCGCCTTCGACGGCCTGCTGGCCTCCATGACGCTGCGCAATCCCCTGAGCGCCAGCGCCGCCGCTCCCAAGCGTAAGGTGGTGGTCGCTACAGAACCGTACACCTTCGCCCTCTCCGCCCGCCGGCGCAGCCTGCACGTCTACGCGAACCAGGGCGATGCTTGCCGCAAAACCGATCCGCGCGAAGTGGAGCTGGACACCTGGGCCTTTTTCGATGCCGCAGGCAACCGCCTGCAAGCGCATTTCACCGCCCCCAACTCCTACGATCCAGGCCTGCGCAACACGGGCATGTACCAGCTCGCGGCCCATCCCGATCCTGAGGCCTCGACGTTACTCGACAACCTGCACCTGGCGGCCATCTACGATCCGCCGCAGGACATCCCGAACCTGCCCCACCTTGGCGCCGTGCGCAGCTTCCTCGAGCAGCAAGTAGGCTGAGCATGGCATACGCAGCCAGGCTGAATGACCCGATCGGTCATAGCCCGACCATGAGCTGGCTGCTCGGCGGCTTGATTGCCGCCGCGGCCATTGCCGTCACGGCGGTCGCCGTCGTCGGTACCGGCGGCCTGGCTGCCGCGGCCATCATCGGCGGCGCCGCGGCAGCGGGCGGCGGCATCGGCGAGGTACTGAGCACCATGAGCTGGGCGCCGAAAGAGGAAGTGGGCAATATCACCGCCACCGGTTCATCCAACGTCTTCACCAACGGCTTGCGCGCCATCCGCGCCCACCTCGACACCGCCAAGTGCGACAAGCATACGGACGCCGAGAAAGTGGCGACCGGCAGCGGCAAGGTGTTCATCAACAGCATGCCGGCGGCAAGGGTGGACGATAAGACCACCTGCAGCGCCACCATCACCAAAGGCTCGCCCAACGTGAACATCGGCGGCGGGACCGTGCAGACCGATGAAATCCATGCGGAAGACCTGGTGCCGACCTGGGTCCACGTAGCCATGTTCGTGGCCGGCGCCGGAGCCGCCTTTGTGCTCGCCGCGCCGGCTGTCGCCATTGGCGGCATCGTCCTCGGCATTGGCGGCGGCTTTGCGGGAGACTACTTGGGCGGCAAGGCCTTTGGCCAGGGCTCCGACGGGCAAAAGTGGTCGATGCTGGGCGGCAGCCTGCTGGGTGGCGTACTTGGTGGCAAAGGAGGCGGATGGGTCGCTGCACGCTTCAAGCCTCCACGGCCCTTCGGCATTACTTCGGCGGCTTCGCGCGTCGGCCTGAGGGAGGACCTCGCGGCGGAAGCCGGCATTCCCCGTAATATTGGCGAGAAACCGGCCAACGTGTGGGGTTCATCCCTGGATCAGTTGAAGCAGTCGTTCGAAATGGACGGCGCGATCGTGGCGGACAAGCCCGCGCGCGCTTCGTCATCGGGCAACGCGCAGATAATCACGGTTGAAGGCAATCCTTACGGTATCAAGGAAGTCCAGTTCAGCCCCGAGAGCAACGTCAGTACCCACGGCGCCCAATACTATAAAATCACCTACGCCAATGGCAGCAAGGCGAAAATTATCGATCCCGAAGGCGGCTACAAATTGTCGTTCAAAGACGGCGAGCCGCTGTACGACAAGAACACCACCTACCTTAACCCCCAAGGACAAGAGATTATCTTTGATCCCAAAACCAACAAGTGGGTACCCAAGTGACAGAACAGACCCCGTCCATTGCCATCGACTGGACAGCGCCGATTATTCCATCGGTTTCCCTCGCCGGGATAGCAATCGGCTTAAGCGCCGATGCGATCGAACACAATTTGTCCCGCTACCTGATGGCTGGCAGCGAAGACCTGTACCGCTTCGAGCATTCGCCAGTGCTGCAACTGAAAAGGAGCCAGTCCGCTGCGGACGACCTGTTCGTATTCAGCGTGCACGACATGGCGCTGACCAACTGGCGCCTGCGCTTCGATTCGCCGCAGCATCCGGCTGTCAATCCGAGGGCGCTGGGCATCATCATCCGCAACGGGAAAGTGCACGCGGTAAAAGCGTGGCAGTTCGAGTGTGTGGAAGAAGGCCAACTGCCGACCGCGTCCTACCAGGGGAAGCTGCCAGGCAACGTAGGCCTGGGCGCCGATGTCAGCGAGCTGCTGGCGCATGCCGAGCTTCACTACGACGACGCGGAAGAAGTGCTGTACACGGGTCCGGAATATGGCGGCCTGGAGATCACGGGCTACGGCAGCCTCGATGATTATCCCGAACAGCCCATCCTCGCGATCACTGTCATCCCCGAAGGTTAAGCCATGTCGCAAGCAGCCAGGCTGAATGACCCGATCGGCCATAGCCCGACCATGAGCTGGCTGCTCGGCGGCCTGATTGCCGCCGCGGCCATTGCCGTCACGGCGGTTGCCGTCGTCGGCACCGGCGGCCTGGCCGCCGCGGCCATCATCGGCGGCGCTGCGGCGGCGGGCGGCGGCATCGGCGAGGTAATGAGCACCATGAGCTGGGCGCCCAAGGAAGAAGTGGGCAATATCACCGCCACCGGTTCGCCAAATGTCTTCACCAACGGCTTGCGCGCCATCCGCGCCCACCTCGACACCGCCAAGTGCGACAAGCATACCGATATGGAAAAGATCGCGACTGGCAGCGGAAAGGTATTCATCAACAGCATGCCGGCAGCAAGGGTGGACGACAAGACCACCTGCAGCGCCACCATCACCAAAGGCTCGCCCAACGTGAATATCGGCGGCGAAACCGTGCAAACCGACGAGATCCACGCCGAAGACCTGGTCCCAACCTGGGTTCAGGTGGCTATGTTCGTGGTCGGCGCAGGCGCCGCCTTCGTATTGGCAGCGCCTGCGGTAGCAATTGGCGGCATTGTTGGCGGTATCGCCGGGGGCTTGGGCGGAGGCATGTTGGGAGGGAAGCTATTCGGCGAGGGGACAGACGGGCAGAAATGGTCCATGCTTGCTGGAAGCTTGCTCGGTGGCTGGTATGGTGCGAAATTGGGAAGTGCCCGGATGGCAGCAGGGGAGTATCCGCCCATTGCGATGCGATCGGAAGGCCTAGAGGTTGCAGCGGCAACCGAAGGACCACGGAACGTGCCTTTCAAGAGGTCCGATTTGTCCGTTTCGCTGGACGAATCGGGGGAAGGCACCGTCAATGTAAGAGCCGAAGGCGAGGACCATACGGTAGGCCTGATCAGCATGACCGACGGCAGTCCTCAATTCTATCTCGACAATCGCGTCGTCACTTCCGCTGGCGAATCGATCAAGCTGAAGCTCGAAGGCGGGAGTCTTACCGAGGCTGCGCTGGAAGAAACTATTGCTGCATATCAGGGGCTCTATAATAAGCCACCGCCAAGCTTATCCGGCTCACTGGCTGACAAGAACCTGGCGAACTTCAGGAAAGAGTTCGCACTGCTGCGGGACCAGAACCCGGGCAAGAGTAACCAGGCCATTGCCGACATGGCTATACGCCGCATATCATTCGGCGCAAATCGCATAAAACTTGGTTATGGAGATTTGACAACCAAGATAAGCAATTTCGACTCGAACGGGGTGCCGACAAGTGTATTCGTCAACGGACGACCAAACAAATAGCGACTCAATATGAATCAGAAAATTTTGAACCCGGACCTGACGAAGAAAATCGGCATGGTGCTTGGCAGAGAGATCGACCCATCCGAGTTCGGCAACGTAAACGGATTCGGTGACTTCTCCGAGGCCGACCTCGAGGAATTCCGGACACTCGAGAAGCGTAGCGGGATTCTGGCGGTATCCTATATACGATTCAGGCTTGGTGGAAGCGCCGACCTGAACACCGTGACTTCATACTACGCGACCGTTATCCAGCATGGCGTACCAGTCGAAGAATGGGTGAAGCCTTAAACGGATTCGAAAGACTGCTTGGTAATGACGGCTCTCCATGGTTTGAACACAATCTGGAGCTGGCTGGCGAAACATTGAATGAATTTTCTTCCGCAGAGTGGCGCAACTTGCAGTCCAGGGTTCTATCTTTCTCCGCGTGCGTCCAGGAGCGCTGCACCGAAGCCGTTGGAGCCTTCGGGAAGAGCGATGGCATTGGCGTCTTGACCACTCTCCTCGTCTCCTCGCCACACTTTGATGTCGCAGTGATCGCTGCGAGCCAGCTTGACGATATGGAAACTGCGCTTCCAGCGTCCCTACGCGGGAGGCTGCAAGCAATACTGGACCAGTTGACGGCTCGCCGCAGCACGCGTGCGGGAGACGTGCAAAGGTTACTCTCACATTTATGCTGAGCAAATACGATGCCCTGCTAAGTGGCGTAAGGGAATACGACAACTACTGGTCTGACGTCGCGATAACCGATGCAATTGCCTTCCTGGAGACGTTTTCGGGCGAAGATTGGGCTGCATTGGGAATAATGGCGGAGGAACGTCCTCGGCTATGGCAGAGCGCGTGCGCGCAGGCACTGAGCGAAGCCACGAACACGGCATGCAGTGTCGCCTTACTACTGCGACTTTTGCGAATTGGAGACGACGACGTGACGGTCGCCGTGCTCGACTCCATCAATGCACTGACCTCGTACGGCCTGGACGTTTCACGCTATGCCACGCAACTGCATAGCGCCATCGCGCAAGCAAGAGCAAACGCCGGCGCGGCGGTATCTTGCATGCTGGACGCACTCGATGAAAAATTGCCCCCGGCCTGAAACGGCCAGGCGCGCAAGCCCCCAGCCGCTAGACCGAGCACATCACCTTCTGCATTAGGCCGTAGGCACCCTCACCCAGCCCTCCATCAGCACACGTGCACTGCGGCTCATGATGGCTTTCTTCACAGTCCACTCGCCGTTTTCCTGCGTCGCTTGCGCACCGACGCGCAGCGTGCCCGATGGATGGCCGAAACGGACCGCTTCGCGCTCGCCGCCGCCGGCAGCGAGGTTCACCAGCGTGCCCGGAATGGCTGCTGCCGTGCCGATCGCCACGGCAGCAGTCCCCATCATGGCGTGGTGCAGCTTGCCCATCGAGAGCGCGCGCACCAGCAGGTCGATATCGCCGGCCTGCACCTGCTTGCCGCTGGAAGCGGTATAGCCGGCCGGCGGCGCGACGAAGGCGACTTTCGGCGTGTGCTGGCGGTTGGCAGCTTCCGACACATCCTTGATCAGGCCCATGCGCACGGCGCCGTGGGCACGGATGGTCTCGAATTTGGCCAGCGCTGCAGCATCGCCGTTGATCGCTTCCTGCAGCTCGGTACCGGTGTAGCCGATAGCGTCCGCGTTGATGAAGATGGTCGGGATACCGGCGTTGATCATGGTCGCCTTCAACGTGCCGACGCCTGGAACTTCCAGGTCGTCAACCAGGCGGCCGGTCGGGAACATCGAACCGCCCGCCCCCTCTTCTTCCGCCGCCGGGTCCATGAATTCGAGCTGCACTTCAGCGGCCGGGAAGGTCACGCCATCGAGCTCGAAGTCGCCGGTTTCCTGCACTTCGCCATTGCTCATCGGGATGTGGGCGATGATGGTCTTACCGATATTGGCCTGCCAGATGCGCACCACGGCCATGCCGTCGCGCGGCACGCGCGCCGGCGCCACCAGGCCGCCGCTGATCGCGAACGCACCCACGGCTGCCGACAGGTTGCCGCAGTTGCCGCTCCAGTCCACGAATGCCTTGTCGATGCTGACCTGACCGAACAGGTAGTCCACGTCGTGGTCGGATCGGGTGGATGCCGACAGGATCACCGTCTTGCTGGTGCTCGAGGTCGCGCCGCCCATGCCGTCAATCTGCTTGCCGTATGGGTCCGGGCTGCCGATCACGCGCAGCAGCAAGGCGTCGCGCGCTTTGCCTGGCACTTGCGCCGCTTCCGGCAGGTCCTGCAGCCGGAAGAACACGCCCTTGCTGGTGCCGCCGCGCATATACGTGGCCGGCACCTTGATTTGCGGTTTATGTGTGGTCATTTATGCCGCCTTTGCCGATTCCAGGAAGTCCTGAGCGAAGCGCTGCAGCACGCCGCCTGCCTCGTAGATCGATACGTCTTCCGACGAATCGAGGCGGCAGGTAACCGGCACTTCCACGCGTTCGCCGTTCTTGCGATGGATCACCAGGGTCAGCGTGGCGCGCGGTGCGCGTTCCCCGATCACGTCGAAGGTCTCGGTGCCGTCGATGCCCAGGGTCAGGCGGTTCACGCCCGGCTTGAACTCCAGCGGCAGCACGCCCATGCCCACCAGGTTGGTGCGGTGGATGCGCTCGAAGCCTTCGGCCACGATGGCTTCCACGCCTGCCAGGCGCACGCCCTTGGCGGCCCAGTCGCGCGAGGAACCCTGGCCGTAGTCGGCGCCGGCGATCACGATCAGCGGCTGCTTGCGGTCCATATAGGTTTCGATGGCTTCCCACATGCGGGTCACTTTACCCTCCGGCTCGACACGGGCCAGCGAACCGGCCTTGATGCTGCCATCTGCATTGCGCACCATCTCGTTCTTCAGCGTCGGGTTGGCGAAGGTGGCGCGCTGCGCGGTCAGGTGGTCGCCGCGGTGGGTTGCGTAGGAGTTGAAGTCTTCTTCCGGCAAGCCCATTTTGTGCAGGTATTCGCCGGCGGCGGAATCCATCATGATCGCGTTCGATGGCGACAGGTGGTCGGTCGTGATGTTATCGCCCAGCACGGCCAGCGCGCGCATGCCGCTCAGGGTGCGTTCGCCTGCCAGCGCGCCTTCCCAGTATGGCGGGCGGCGGATATAGGTCGATTGCGGACGCCAGTCGTACAGCGGCTCGGCGCGTTCGGCCGCTTCCTCGCTGCGCGCGAACATCGGGATGTAAACCTTGCGGAAGTGGTCCGGCTTGACGGAGGACGCGACGATGGCGTCGATCTCTTCGTCGGTAGGCCACAGGTCTTTCAGGGTGATCGGCTTGCCGGAGGCATCGTGGCCCAGCACGTCCTTCTCGATGTCGAAGCGGATGGTGCCGGCAATGGCATAAGCCACCACCAGCGGCGGCGACGCCAGGAAGGCTTGCTTGGCGTACGGGTGGATACGGCCGTCAAAGTTGCGGTTGCCCGACAGGACGGCGGTGGCGTACAGGTCGCGCTCAACCACTTCCTTCTGGATCACAGGATCGAGCGCGCCGGACATGCCGTTGCAGGAGGTGCAAGCGTAAGCGACAACGCCGAAGCCCAGCTTTTCCAGCTCAGGCATCAGGCCTGCTTCTTCCAGGTACAGCGTGACGGCTTTCGAGCCAGGCGCCAGCGAAGACTTGACCCACGGCTTGCGCAGCAGGCCCGCCTTGTTCGCATTGCGGGCCAGCAGGCCGGCGGCGATCATGTTGCGCGGGTTGTTGGTATTGGTGCAGCTGGTGATGGCGGCGATGATCACGGCGCCGTCAGGCATCTTGCCCGGCTCGTTTTCCACCACGCCGCTGATGCCGCGCGCAGCCAGTTCGCTGGTCGGAACGCGCTTGTGCGGGTTGGACGGCCCGGCGATATTGCGCACGACGGTCGACAGGTCGAACTTCAGCACGCGCTCGTATTCCACCTTGGCCAGGTCATCCGACCACAGGCCGGTATGCTTGGCATAGGTTTCCACCAATTCCACCAGCTCGTCGTCGCGGCCCGTCAGCTTCAGGTACTTGATGGTCTGCGCGTCGATGGAGAACATCGCGGCGGTGGCGCCGAATTCCGGCGCCATGTTCGAGATGGTGGCGCGGTCGCCCAGGGTCAGCGCGGTCGAGCCTTCGCCGTAGAACTCCAGGTAGGCCGATACCACTTTCTCCTTGCGCAGGAATTCCGTCAGCGCCAGCACGATGTCGGTGGCGGTGATGCCTGGCTGCGGCTTGCCGCTCAGCTCGACGCCGATGATGTCCGGCAGGCGCATCCAGGATGCACGGCCCAGCATCACGGTTTCCGCTTCCAGCCCGCCCACGCCGATGGCAATCACGCCCAGCGCGTCGACCATCGGGGTGTGCGAGTCGGTGCCGACCAGGGTGTCCGGATAGGCCACGCCATCGCTCACCTGGATGACCGGCGACATGCGCTCCAGGTTGATCTGGTGCAGGATGCCGTTGCCCGGAGGGATCACGTCGACGTTCTGGAACGCCTTCTTGGTCCAGTTGATGAAGTCGAAGCGGTCTTCGTTGCGGCGATCTTCAATGGCGCGGTTCTTGTTGAATGCGTCCGGATCGAAACCGCCGCATTCCACTGCCAGCGAGTGGTCGACCACCAGCTGGGTCGGCACCACCGGATTGACCAGGGCAGGATCGCCGCCCTGCTCCGCGATCGCGTCGCGCAGGCCGGCCAGGTCGACCAGCGCGGTCTGGCCCAGGATGTCGTGGCACACCACGCGCGCCGGGAACCACGGGAAGTCCAGGTCGCGCTTGCGCTCGATCAGCTGCGACAGCGACGCGGTCAGCGTGGCAGGGTCGCAGCGGCGCACCAGGTTTTCCGCCAGCACGCGCGAGGTATACGGCAGCGTGGCGTAGGCGCCCGGCTTGATCGCATCGACCGCTTCGCGCGCGTCGAAGTAATCCAGCTTGGTGCCCGGGAGTTGTTTGCGGTATTGGGAGTTCATGATTACTTGCGGTCCTTGATCGGTACGAAGGCCAGGTCTTCAGGGCCGACATAATTGGCGCTTGGACGAATGATCTTGTTGTCGATACGCTGCTCGATGATGTGCGCCGACCAGCCGGAGGTGCGCGAAATCACGAACAGTGGGGTGAACATGGCGGTCGGCACGCCCATCATGTGGTACGACACGGCGGAGAACCAGTCCAGGTTCGGGAACATCTTCTTGACTTCCCACATTACCGATTCCAGGCGCTCGGCGATGTCGAACATTTTCATCGAGCCCGCTTCCTGCGACAGGGAACGCGCCACTTCCTTGATCACCACGTTGCGCGGGTCGGACACGGTGTACACCGGATGGCCGAAGCCGATCACCACTTCCTTGTTGGCGACGCGGCTGCGGATGTCGGCTTCCGCTTCATCCGCGTTTTCGTAGCGTTGCTGGATGTCCAGCGCCACTTCGTTGGCGCCGCCGTGCTTGGGACCGCGCAGCGCGCCGATCGCGCCGGTGATGGCGGAGTGGATGTCGGAACCGGTACCGGCAATCACGCGGCTGGTGAAGGTGGAAGCGTTGAACTCGTGCTCCGCGTACAGGATCAGGGAGGTGTGCATCGCGCGCACCCACGATTCGGACGGCTTTTCGCCGTGCAGCAGGTGCAGGAAGTGGCCGCCGATGGTTTCATCGTCGGTTTCCACGTCGATGCGCTTGCCGTTGTGGCTGTAGTGGTACCAGTACAGCAGCATGGAGCCGAAGGACGCCATCAGGCGGTCGGCGATGTCGCGCGCGCCGGCGATATTGTGGTCGTCCTTTTCAGGCAGGCAGCAGCCCAGCACGGAAACGCCGGTACGCATCACGTCCATCGGATGGGCGGAAGCAGGCAGCGCTTCCAGCGCCGACTTCACGCCTTGCGGCAGGCCGCGCAGGGATTTCAGCTTGGATTTGTAGCCTTTCAGTTCGGCCATGTTCGGCAGCTTGCCGTGCACCAGCAGGTAGGCGATCTCTTCGAATTCGCAGGTGGTGGCCACGTCCAGGATGTCGTAGCCGCGGTAGTGCAGGTCGTTGCCGGTCTTGCCGACGGAGCACAGGGCGGTATTGCCGGCTGCAACGCCGGACAGGGCTACGGATTTCTTAGGCTTGAAGGCTGGGGCTTGCTCGGTCATTTTGGTCTCTCCTCGGATCGTCGAATTATTTTTTGGCGGCTGCGAACAGGGCATCCAGCTTCTGCTCGAAATCGTGATAGTTGATGCGCTCGTACAGTTCGGCGCGGGTCTGCATGGTGTCGACCACATTCTGCTGGGTGCCGTCGCGGCGGATCGCGGTGTACACGTTCTCGGCAGCCTTGTTCATGGCGCGGAAGGCGGACAGCGGGTACAGCACCAGGCCCACGTCGGCCGATTTCAGTTGCTCGACGGTGAACAGCGGGGTCGAACCGAATTCGGTGATATTGGCCAGCACCGGCACTTTCACGGCGGCGGCGAACTGCTTGTACATGTCCAGCGAAATCATCGCCTCAGGGAAGATCATGTCGGCGCCGGCTTCCACGCAGGCCACCGCGCGGTCGATGGCCGCGTCCAGACCTTCCACGGCCAGCGCGTCGGTGCGCGCCATGATGACGAAATTCTCGTCGGTGCGCGCATCCACGGCGGCCTTGATGCGGTCGATCATTTCGCCCTTGGTCACGATTTCCTTGCCCGGACGGTGGCCGCAACGCTTGGCGCCCACCTGGTCTTCGATATGCATGGCCGCGGCGCCGAACTTGATCATCGACTTCACGGTGCGCGCCACGTTGAAGGCGGAGGCGCCGAAGCCGGTGTCCACGTCCACCAGCAATGGCAGGTCGCACACGTCGGTAATGCGGCGCACGTCGGTCAGCACGTCGTCCAGGTTGGAAATGCCCAGGTCCGGCAGGCCCAGGGAGCCGGCAGCCACGCCGCCGCCCGACAGGTAGATCGCCTTGAAGCCGGCACGCTTGGCCAGCAGGGCGTGGTTGGCGTTGATCGCGCCCACCACCTGCAGCGGGGATTCTTCTTGCACGGCCTTGCGGAAGGCGGCGCCTGCGGAGTATTGGCTCATGATGTCCTTTCTGTTTGAGGAATGTTTGCCGTCCATAGTGCAAGCAGCGTGCCAACCGTGGCTATCCAGCAAAATCAAGCACTTGCAACGCGCGCGCCAGAGTATAATGTTTCAAGTTGAAACACGTGAAACGTTTCGGGTGAAACATGCGACATTCCACTCCCCTGCCCTTCGACCCGGCCGACAAGCCCGTGATCTGGACAGTTTCCGTCTCGCGCCTGTCGGAACTGTTCCGCGACATCACGCTGGAATACGACGCCCTGGCCGATATCGAACCGATTAACCTTGGCTTCGACGAGGCCGCGCGCTATATCCGCGAACGGCTGGCGACGGAGCGCTGCGATGCCGTCATTGCGGCGGGCTCCAATGCGGCCTATCTGAAGGGCCGCCTGTCGGTGCCGGTGGTGATTGCCAAGGCCAGCGGCTTCGATTTCATGCAAGCCCTGGCCCGCGCCCGCAAGGTTTCCGACCGCATCGGCGTGATCACCTACCAGGACGACATGCCGGCACTGGCCGAATTCGCCGCCACCTTCGGCGTGCCGATCGAACAGCGCACCTATGCCACCGAAGAGGACGCGCGCGCCCAGATCAACGACTTGAAAGCGTCCGGCATCAAGGCCATCGTCGGCGCCGGCCTGATTACCGACCTGGCAGAAGAAGCCGGCTTGACCGGCGTATTCGTCTACTCTGCCGCCTCGATCCGCCAGGCCTTCGACGATGCGCTCGAACTGGCGCGCCTGGCGCAACTGGAGACCAACCGCAGCCGCCGCCACGTGGTGGCCGACACCCTGCGCGCCAAGCACGGGCTGGCCGACCTGCGCGGCGAGTCCGAGGCGATGGAGCGCGTGCGGCAGGCAGTCGTGCTGTACGCGAAATCGCCTGCGACAGTGCTGATCCAGGGCGAGACCGGCTGCGGCAAGGAACTGGTGGCGCAAGCCATCCACCGCGAATCCCCGCGCACCCTGGGCGGAGCCAACCGGCCTTTTGTTGCGGTCAATTGCGGCGCCATCGCAGAATCGCTGCTGGAGTCGGAATTGTTCGGGCACGAAGAAGGCGCCTTCACCGGCGCGCGGCGCGGCGGCCATGCAGGCCTGTTTGAAGCGGCCAACCGCGGCACCCTGTTCCTCGACGAAATCGGTGAAATGCCGCTTGCACTGCAGACCAGGCTGCTGCGCGTGCTGGAGGAACGCGAGGTAGTGCGGGTCGGCGGCACGCGGCCGATCCCCGTCAGCGTGCGCATCATCAGCGCCACCCATTGCGACCTCGAAGCACGGGTGCGCGAGGGCCGCTTCCGCGCCGACCTGTTCTACCGCCTGGCCGTGCTGCGCCTGTCGCTGCCGCCGCTGCGCGAGCGCCCGACCGATATCCTGCCGCTGGCCGAATGGTCGCTGCGCACCGCGCTGGCCAGCCTGGGCGCGCGCGCCCATCCCAACCTGCCGGCCGAACTGGCAGCCTGCGCCCCCCTGCTCCTGCGCTACGACTGGCCGGGCAATGTGCGCGAGCTGCGCAACCTGACCGAGCGCCTGGCCTTGTTCCTCGCTGCCGAACCGCTGCAGGCCCTGACGCCAAGCTTCGTCGCGGGCGTAGCGCCCGAGCTGGATTCAGTCCCGCATACGGCGCCGCAGCCCAATGCACTGCCGGCGCCCGCGCCGCGCGCCGGCGCCGCGAAAAGCGCCACCGAAGTACTGGCCAGCTTCGGCGGCCGCCGCGACGCAGCCGCCGACTACCTGGGCATCAGCCGCACCACCCTGTGGCGCCGCCTGCGCGAGGAGCAGGCGACTTGACTCGCCCGATGCATCAAAACCACACAATGTTGCATCAATGACAATTACGTAGTATTGTCTTGGGTTGATATCAGGGGCATTACATGGAATATCGCAGGGAAATCGATGGTCTGCGGGCGGTTGCCGTCCTGCCGGTAATCCTGTTTCACGCAGGATTCCAGTTTTTTGGCGGCGGCTTCGTAGGCGTCGACATTTTCTTTGTCATCAGCGGCTACCTGATCACGACCATCCTGATCCACGAACTGGAAGCCGGCCAGTTCTCCATCCTCAATTTCTACGAACGGCGGGCGCGCCGCATCCTGCCCGCGTTATTCCTGCTGCTGCTTGCCTGCCTGCCGTTCGCCTGGTTCTGGCTGGTGCCCGACGACTTGAAAAGCTTTTCGCAAAGCCTGGTAGCCGTCACCGCCTTCGCATCCAATATCCTGTTCTGGCAGCAGAGCGATTACTTCGACAGTTCCGCCGAATTCAAGCCCCTGCTCCACACCTGGAGCCTGGCGGTCGAAGAACAGTTCTATCTGGTGTTTCCTTTGTTCCTGATGGCGTTCTGGCGCTGCAGCCAGCGCATGCTGCTACCGGTGCTGGCGGGTACGGCGCTGGCCAGCCTCGGCGCCGCACACTGGGGCGTTGCCAGGGATCCCAGTGCCGCCTTCTTCTTGCTGCCCACGCGCGGCTGGGAGCTGGCCATCGGCGCACTATGCGCCTGTCACCTGTCGCGGCCCGGCACCGGCAAGCATTCGCCGCGCACGCGCGAACTTGCCAGCCTGGCCGGCCTGGGCCTGATCGGCTTCAGCATCTTCGCCTTCAGCAAATACACGCCCTTCCCCAGCCTGTACGCACTCTTGCCAACTGTCGGTGCTGCAATGATCATCCTGTTCGCAGCGCCGTCGACCACAGTCGGCAAGATCCTTGGCAGCCGGGCGCTGGTCGGTGTTGGACTGGTCAGCTATAGCGCCTACCTGTGGCACCAGCCTGTCCTGGCTTTCGCGCGCCATCGCAGCGTGGACGGCCCCAGCCCGGCGTTGATGGCCAGCCTGGTGGTGTTGACCATGGTTCTGGCCTACCTTAGCTGGCGATTTGTCGAAAAGCCTTTCCGCAACCGCAGCAAATTCGGACGCCCGCAAGTGTTTGCTTTCGCCATCGCTGGCTCGCTGCTGTTCTTCAGCATCGGCATAGTGGGCCACAAGACCGACGGCATGCGCAGTGTCAAGACCACGCCCCTGCAGCAGGAAGTACTGCGTACGGTCGCTGCCAGTCCCAAGCGGGCCGCGTGCCATACCAAGGGACGCGACTACCGCAAGCCGCAAGACGCCTGCGCCTTCAACGCGCCTGATGGCGAATGGGCGGTATTCGGCGACAGCCATGCGGTCGAGCTGGCATACGCGCTGGGAGAAGAGGTGGCGGGCAGGC
>CAMLSG010000055.1 GCA_946482635.1 uncultured Duganella sp. | reverse complement strand
CCTTCGGCGAAAAGCTGGTGATGCGTATCTTCGACCCGGAAGTGGTGGTGAAGACCCTGCCGGAACTGGGCTTCCCGCCGGAAGACGCCAAGCGCTGGGATTCGCTGACCAACCGCCCGCACGGCATCATCCTGGTCACCGGCCCGACCGGTTCGGGCAAGACCACCACGCTGTACACCACGCTGAAAACGCTGGCGACCCCGGAGGTCAACGTCTGTACGGTGGAAGACCCGATCGAGATGGTGGAAGCATCCTTCAACCAGATGCAGGTGCAGCCCGGCATCGACCTCACCTTTGCCGACGGCGTGCGCGCCCTGATGCGACAGGACCCGGACATCATCATGGTCGGCGAGATCCGCGACCTGGAGACGGCCGAGATGGCGATCCAGGCCGCGCTGACCGGCCACCTGGTGCTGTCCACGCTGCACACCAACGACGCGCCTTCCGCCGTGATGCGCTTGCTGGAACTGGGCGTGCCCTACTACATGCTGGAAGCGACACTGATCGGCATCATGGCGCAGCGCCTGGTGCGTACCCTGTGCGTGGACTGCAAGGAGGAAGGCGGAGAACTGGCCGACGATATCTGGCAAGGCCTGAGCAGCGGCTGGGATATGGCCAAGCCTGAGAAAGTCTATCGTCCGGTCGGCTGCCCAGAATGCCGCCAGACCGGCTTCCGCGGCCGCACAGGTATTTATGAGTTGCTGACCACCAGCGAATCCTTCAATACCATGCTGGAAGAAGAGACGGACATCACAGCATTGCGCAAGCAGGCGGTAGCCGAGGGCATGATCCCGCTGCGCATTGCCGGTGCCTTTAAAGTGCGCGAGGGCGTGACCACGGCGGAAGAAGTGCTCAAAGTGACTGCGATGGGGTGACGCCAGAAAAAGGGGCTTTGCAAACGACAAAATCCTCGTATATAATACGGCCTCTTTCGGGTCGTTAGCTCAGTTGGTAGAGCAGCGGACTTTTAATCCGTTGGTCGCAGGTTCGAGCCCCGCACGGCCTACCAGAATGAACAGGAAAGCCTCGTCTTCGGACGAGGCTTTTTTGTTTCTGCAGCCAGCTGTAGCAGTCCTTCGATTGATACAGCATGGCTTCCTGTCCTGCCCCTTGTGTCTTGTTCGGCCTTCGCCGCGATCCTAGACTCGTGCCATTCCTTCGTTGTGGATTGCACACTATGATAGACCTCTTGCCTCTGGCGAGCTATTGCCTCGTCATGTCGGCCACGCCGGGACCAAACAATTTCATGCTCGCCATCACGGGCGCCAATTTTGGCGGGCGCGGCGCATTGCCCGTTATCCTCGGCATACAGGCAGGCCTGTTCGTGCAAACCATGCTGATGTGTGTTGGACTGGGTAGCCTCTTTGTCACTTACCCATTGGCGCAACAGGTGCTGCGCATCGCGGGCTCGCTGTATCTCATCTACCTGGCATGGAAACTCAGCGGAGCTTCGGTGGACGGCGTGCGCGCATCCAAGGCTGTGTCCTTTACCCAGGCGACCATCTTCCAGGCGCTGAATCCCAAGAGCTGGCTGAAAGCCATTACCGTGGCGTCGGTGTTCATGCCTGCGGAAGGCAACGCATACGCCAACGCATTGCAGGCGTCGGTCATTGGCGTGCTGGTAGGAGCTCCCTGCAACTTCATGTGGGCCTTGTTCGGCATGTCTATTCGATGCTTGCTGAAAGAGCCGCGCATGCAGCGTGCGTTCAACCTTTCCATGGGTGCTGCCCTGCTTGTCCTGGCCCTGATGTTTTTGCGCTAGACTCGCACCATGTTCGCCATCGACCGCACCTCTCCCATTCCACTGTCCAAGCAGATTGAGACGCAGCTTCGGCACATGGTCGAGAGCCGCGCGCTGCCCGGCGGCGCCAAGCTGATGTCGATCCGCCAGCTCGCCACCCAGTTGGCCGTGAGCACCAACACCGTCGTCGTGGCCTACGACCGGCTGGTCGCGGCAGGCATCATCGATTCGCACGGCACGGCAGGCTTCTATGTCTGCACCAGGACCGACGATGGCAAATCGATTCCTGACGAAGCCGCACTGGAAGCGGGCGAAGAGCAGGAACCTGTCTGGCTGGCGCAGCAGGCGAACGACCAGCGTGAAGGTGTACTGTTGGCAAGCAGCGGCGCCTTGCCGCCCACCTGGCTGGAAGACGCGGTTCCGGCTGCGGCAGTGCAAAGGGCTTTGGCACGCAGCACCGCCGGCATGGCCTCGCGCTGCCCGCCACAGGGACTGCCCGAATTGCGCGAGCACATAGCGCTGCTGCTGCGCGGCATCGGTGTCGGCGCCGATCCCGGCAACATACTGACCACCTTTGGCGGCACCCACGCGATCGACCTGATTTGCCGCAGCTTCTTACAGCCCGGCGACACCGTACTGGTCGAAGATCCCGGCTTCTTCCTGATGTTCGGCAGGCTACGGCAGGATGGCATCCGCCTGGTGCCGATCAAACGCCGTCCCGATGGCCTCGACCTGGACGAACTGGAGGCGGCCTGCCGCGAGCATCGGCCACGCATCCTGTTCATGCAGACCGCCTTGCATAACCCTACCGGCTGGAGCAGCAGCGCAGCCAACCTGCATAAGGTCCTGATGCTGGCGCAGCAGCATGGCTTCCTGGTCGCCGAAGACGATGTGCATGGCTATTTCCAGCAATCCCCAAGTACGCGGCTGGCTGCATTGTCCGGGCTCGATGGCGTGATCTATTACTCCAGCTTCTGCAAGGCGCTGAGTCCCGCCTTGCGCATGGGCTACCTGGCCGCAGCCCCTGCCCTGCTCAAGGTGCTGATGCGGACCAAGATCCACTCCATCCTGACCACGCCTGCCTTGAACGAATATGTGCTGCTGGAAGTGCTGCGGGCGGGTAACCTGCGCAAGCACCTGGAGCGCTTGCAGCGAAAAATCATGGCGGCACGTAACGCCAGTACGCGCCAGCTCAGCGCAGCCGGCGTGCAGTTCGAGCAGCCGGGCGACGCCGGCATTTTCCTGTGGGGCACCATGCCCGAAGGCCTGGACGTGGACCTGCTGGTGCAGGATGCATACCGCAACAAGATCCTGCTGATGCGTGGCGCCGCCTTCTCGCCCAAAGACGTACCCGACCAGCATATCCGCTTCAACGTGGCCTTCAGCCAGCATCCGCGCCTCAGCCAATACCTGCAGGAGCGGCTGGAAGCGGTAGCCGGCGCGCGTTCAAGCCTCAGGCGGATTCACGCATCCAAGCCGGCCTAGCGGAAAAACAGGATCCGTCCATCGGCGGTGACGGCAATCAACTGGCCGTCGTGCCATGCGGGCGTCGAAATGAAGGCGCCCAGGCGCTTCACATGCTCAATCGACGCCAGCATGGACTGCGGTCCCTCGAACAGGCGCTTGCTGTCGAACTTGCCGCTCTTGGCATCCAGCAGGCCGAATTCATCGGCCAGGCTTTCCGGCGTACGCCATGACCACTGCTGCCTGCCGCTCGCCGCATCGAGTGCGAACAGTTCGCCGCGCATGCTGGCGCCGTACACGGTGGCACCCACCAGTACCGGCGTGGCATAGGTCCAGACCTTGGTGTCGTGTTCGAACAGGGGCTGGCCAGTGTGCTTGTCGAGGCCTACCAGCAGGTTTGTATCGGAAGTGCCGAAATAGACGTGCCTTGCATCGGCCACTGCGCCGGAAATCACCCAGGAGCCTTTGCCGTTGTAACGCCACTTCATCTTGCCGCTGGCCAGGTCCAATGCGTAGAAGTAGGCGTCTCGCGAGCCGATGTAGACCGTATCGCCGTCCACCAGTGGCGGAGCCTGCACGCCAAACAAGGTACTGGTCTTTTGCTCGGTCTCGGTCTGGTAGCGCCAAAGCTGCTTGCCGCTGCCGGCGTCCAGTGCATACACCGCGCCATCCCAGCTCCCGAACACCAGCGTTTTGCCGGCAAGCGCGGGCGCGGCGTGGATCATGCCGCCGCTCTTGAAGGCCCACTGCACGATGCCCGTTTTTGCGTCCAGCGCGTACAGCCTTTCGTCGGAGCTGCCGAAATATACGCGGCCATCCCCAACAACCGGCGACGACAGCCAGAAGTCCCATGGATCCGTGGTGGGAGCAGCCTTCTTCCCGCTGCCATACAGGCCGTAAGCCGCAAAGCGCGCCTCTCCCTGCGTGGCGAACTCCCAGCGGAGCACGCCGGTCTGTGCGTCTACTGCGTGCAGGCGGCCGTCACGCGCCAGCGCATAGACAGTGCCATCGGCTACCGCCGGCGTCGATCCGATACCTGCACCGGCATGGTACAGCCAGGCGACTTTGCGGCTGGCCAGGTCAAAGGCGTACAGGTTGCCATCCTCCGCGCCGATATACAGCTTGCCATTTGCAACAACTGGGCTCGATACGGTCTGCGCGCGCAGCTCGATGGCGTGCTCCAGTTTCAGGGGCGCCGCCGCGCCGGCAGGCGGGGCGGTGCATGCCAGCGCCAGCGCAAGCAAGGTAATGAGAATTCGCATAAGGTCTCCTTGGTGAACGCAGCGATTCTAGCGGCGCGGGCGGCGTCGAACCTTCAGGCTTCCTAAAGGCCATGCAGCAGGTGTGCTGCTACACTCTTGCCCATGAAAATCCTGCTCGTGGAAGATGACCTGGAACTGGGCCGCGCATTGCAAGCGGTGCTGCTTGATGATGGATTCGACGCCGTCTGGGTGCGCATGGCGGCCGACGCGCGCCGATTGCTGGCGCCGGGCGGCTTTGCCGCCGCAGTGCTGGACCTCGGCCTGCCGGACAGTGACGGCATGACGCTGCTGCAGGAACTGCGCGGCAGCGGCGACCAGCTTCCGGCGGTATTGATTACGGCGCGCGACGCGCTGGAAGACCGGTTGTCGGGCTTCGCGACAGGCGCCGACGACTACCTCGTCAAGCCATTCGACATGGCGGAACTGCTGGCGCGTCTGCGCGCCGTCCTGCGCCGCACGCACGGTGCGTCCGCAGGGACCGGGCTCTGGACTTCCGGCGCGCTCGCGCTTGACGAAAGGCGCAAGGCTGCAACCTGCGAAGGCGAACCAGTTGCGTTGTCGCCCACCGAATATTCCCTGCTGCTCGCGTTGATGCAGGCGCCTGACCGCGTAGTAACGCGCACAGAACTGGAAGATCGTGCCCTGGCCGGCAACGACAGCCAGTCGCTGGACGTCCACATGTCCAACCTGCGCAAGAAGATCGGCGAACGGCGCGTGCGCACGGTGCGCGGCGTCGGCTACATGATTGCGCCATGAGGACGCAGCGTTCCCTGTTCCGCCGTCTGCTGGGCGGCTTCCTGCTGGTGATGCTGGCGATCTGGCTGGTAGTGGTCGGCCTGGCAGTCTATGAAACCAAGGTGTTGCACGCGCGGCATACGGCGGCGGAGAACCGGGGCTGGGCGCGCCAGATCATGCTCAACCTGCGCTCGGTCGCCCATAATCCAGCCGAGGTGGCACGCGTCGCGACACAGGTCGAAAAGCTGCGTTACGACATGCTGCGCGAAGTCGATTACTGGCCCAAGCCAGCGATGCTGCAAGTATGGCTGCACGATCAGCGTATTTACCAATCGGAAGGCGGCCTGCCCGCAGGCCTCGCCCTCCCCGGGCCGGACAGCCCCCGGCTCGGTTCCGAGTGGTCGACCGACACCGAGCGCGACGCGGCAACCGGCCTTGTCGTGCGGCGCGACGCCATGCACGACACCAGCTGGCTGCTGACCGGTTCCGGCGCGGCCTACTACATCGCACCCTTGCTTTACAGCCTGCCCTTCTTGCTGCTGCCGGCATGGCTGATCGTTCGGCGCGGCCTGCAGCCGCTGCAGGCCATGGTGGCGGCAATCGAACAACGCTCCGGCAGCGCTTTGGAGCTATTGCCACCCTCCGGCTACCGCGAACTGGCACCGCTGGCGGCTTCCGTGAACCGGCTGATGCAGCGCCTGACCGAGCGCGTTGACCGCGACAAGGAATTCCTGACCGATGCCGCGCACGAGCTCAAGACGCCGCTGTCCGTGATCCAGGCCAATGCCCACCTGCTTCTGAACCATCGCGACAACCCCGCGCGTTTGCAGGAAGCCGACCACGGGCTGCGGCAGGGCGTCGCGCGTGCCACGCACACCGTGCACCAGTTGCTGGCGCTCCAACGGGCACGCCATGACGCCGAGGCTGGCGCCGCGCAGTCGGTCGACCTGGTGCACCTGTTGCGCGAGCGGCTTGCCCATGCCGCGCCGCTCGCGATACAACGTAATATCGAATTGGAACTGGAGGCCCCGGACGAATGCCTGCTTTCCCTGCATCGCGAGAGCATCGTCGCCTTGCTCGACAACCTCGTCGGCAATGCCGTCAAATACTCGCCAGACGGCGGCTGCGTGCGTGTCTCCCTGTCGGCAGGATCGGCGCCGATGCTGGCTATCCGCGACGAAGGGCCAGGCATCGCCCCGGAATTGCGCACCAAAGTGTTCGAGCGTTTCTATCGCATTCCCGGCCAGGCACAGGCCGGCAGCGGGCTTGGCCTGGCCATCGCAGAACGCGCCGCCCTCCGCAACGGCGCCAGCGTCGCGCTGCTTGATGGGGAGGGAGGACGCGGACTGCTGGTGCAAGTGCGCTTCGCGCCGGTTTAGCGGAAGCGTTTTGGCTGGCGGCGCCGGTTGGCCGCGTTCTGGTCCTGCAGGATCCCGTCCACCCGTTCGGAGGCGGAACGCGACAGCTCCAGCGCTTGCGCCACGTCCGGGAAGAATTCTGGCAAGCGGTAGCCCAGCCAGGCATAGGCCGAGTAAAGGCGGCAGGCATCTTCCGCCTCCTGCAAATTCATCCACTGCAGCGGGTTCTGCTCCGGATGCAGGTGGGTCACGCGCTGGCGCGACAACGATACGCACCAATGCTCCCAGGCCTTCTGTAGCGTCACCACATTGGAAGAAATCGGCACCAGCGAGAGGGTGAACTTGTCCGCCACCGACAGTGGCAGGGTATCCAGCCACTCCGCCCGCTCGAATTGCTCCTCCGTGATGCGGGGGAAGAAAAAACCATCGGGCACGTCGATATTGTGGACGAAGCGTTTGAGCAGCCGCGCCAGCGAATCTTCTCCGGTGACTGCAGCGATGCGGTGCAGGTGCTCCAGCGTCGGCGCCACGGCGAAACCTGTGGCTTTCAGGGGCGGCAGCTTTTCCTTCAGCAGCGAGCGCATCACGCCGTGCGTTTCGTCGTCGTAGCCCGCGACGTGGCCTTCCTCGTGCACGCCATAGCGCCCTGCCCTGCCCGCGATCTGGCGTGCCAGCGCGGCGGGGATTTCCTCTTCCTCGTAGCCGTTGTACTTGACGGTGGTGGTCATCACTACGCGCTGGATCGGCAGGTTCAGGCCCATGGCGATGGCGTCCGTGCCCACCACCACATCGGCGTGGCCGTCGCGGAAACGCTGTGCCTGCGCGCGCCGCACCTCGGGCGACAGGTTGCCGTACACCGTGGCGACCGACAGGCCGGCCTCGGTCACCATGTCGCGCCACATCAGTACTTCACGGCGCGAGAAGGCGATCACGGCGTCGCCCTTGCGCAAGCCTTTGAGCTTGCGCACGGCGGATGGCTCCATCGTCAGCGGCGCCTTGCGCTTCAGGATGTGGACTTCGATCGGGCATTCCAGGCGCTCGGCCAGCGCTTCTACCGCGCGCCGTGCTTCGGCTGCGCCGACCAGATAGACCGTACGGGCCGGGGCGCCGCACACCGCGGCGGTCCAGGCCGCGCCGCGGTCGCGGTCGGACAGCATCTGGATCTCGTCGATCACCGCCACCTCGACCTGGGTGCGCGTGTCCAGCATTTCGACCGTGCTGGCGACATGGGTCGCACCTTCTTCGATGCGGCGTTCTTCGCCGGTTACCAGGCTGACCTTCAGGTCCGGGTCGGACGCTTGCAGGCGCTCGTAGTTTTCCAGCGCCAGCAAGCGCAGTGGCGCCAGGTAGACACCGCTGCGCGCCTTGGCCAGGGCTTCCATCGCCTTGTGGGTCTTGCCGGAGTTGGTCGGTCCCAGCAGCGCAATGAACTTGCGCGGCAAGCGCCGTGCGACCTCGAAGGTGTCCGGATATTCGGCCAGGTTGATGCTCTGCCGCGTGCGCTCGGCGTGGCGTTCTTCGCGGTGGCGTTCCACCGCATGCTCCAGGCGCTGGCGGATGCGGTCGAATACGATGCCGGCCGGCTCGGACGTTTGCATGTCTTCCAGCGCATGCAGGAAGTCCATAGGCCGCATGCCGTAGTCGTCGCATTCCTCGCGCAGCTCGGCGGCGAAAGCGACTACGTCGGCATGCAGGGCGGACTGCGCAGCCTCGCTGCCGCGTTCCAGCAGCAGGGCCGCGCGCCCATCGCGCTCCAGCTTGCGCCACTTGGATGGCTTGGCCAGCACGCCTTGCTGCGGCACCAGGTCGTAGGGAATGTGCAGGCCGTCCAGCTCCACACTGCCGGTGAAGCGCAGGAATACGCGGCCTTCCTGCTTTGCCAGTTCGATGCCGCGGGCCGCAAGGCCCAGCTCGGTCACCAACTGTTCGTCGTCGTCAAAATCTGTCATGGCGAGACGATTATAGCGAATGGCGGCGCGCGCCTAGTTCCAGATACGGTAGACCCAGTAGGTTTCGTCTTCCAGCCCGCGCCGCAGGATCTCGGACGGGCTAAGCCCGCTGATCTCGCGCGCCTCGCGGCTCATGTGCGACTGGTCGGAATAGCCGCCCAGCTGCGCCATGTCGCCCAGCGAAACTTTGCCTTTCAATGCGGCGTCGCGCGCCGCGATGAAGGTCTGCTCGGCGCGATAGGCGCGGCGCAGGCGGCGCAACGGCTGGCCCGCCCATTCACGGATGCGGCGCTCGGCCATGCGTACGCTGCGGCCAATGCCGGCAGCGGCAGCCTGCCCTTCCAGGCGGCGCACCCAATCGCCCACCGTGCCATCGAAGTTACTGCCATGGCGCGCGGCGCGCCAGCGCGGCTCAAGGAAATCCTCCAACAACGCGACGCGCGTTTCGTCGTCGCGCGCGGCAAGCATTTGCGCCGCCAGCTGCTGCCATTCGGCGTCGAGCAAAGCCTCGATCGGCTGGAACTGGTCGACGACTGTGCTCATGTCGATCCCCGTCAGCCGGTGCAGGGCCTCGGGGAAAAACAGCACGGTCATGAAATGTGTGGGGCCCGGATTGGCGGACACCGTGGGACCTGTCCATGCACCCGACAGCAGCACTCCGCCCTCCGGGCACTTCTCAGGCATCGGCGGCTCAACCATCTGGGATTCGCCCACCAGCTGCAGGAACAGCACCGGAAAACCTGTCGCCGGATAGCGGTTGAGGCGCTGCTCGTCGGGCAGTTCGCAGCCGACCGTATTGCGCACGACGATCGCGCGCAGGCAGGAGGCCAACGATCGTCGCGGCACGATGAATTTACTAATTGGCAACATGAGGGACATTGTAGCGCATGTCGCAAATGTTCAAGACCGGACCGCACGCCCGAAGCATACTGGCCGCATGAATACGACAACCGCCTCCACTCGCGGCGCTTTGCGCCAACTCTCTGACCTGTCCGGGCCCAAGGGCCTGCCCTTCCTCGGCAATATCTTGCAACTGCGGCCGCGCAAGGTGCATGCCGATGTCGAGGCCCTGGCGCAGCAATATGGTTCGCTGTTCCGCATGAGCATAGGCCGCTCCCAGGCGCTGGTCGTTGCCGATGCGGCGCTGGTCAATGGCATCTTGCGCGACCGGCCCGACGGCTTCCGGCGGCCCGACGTCACCGCCCAGGTGTCGGATGAGATGGGCGGCGAGCGCGGGGTCTTTCTGGCCGAAGGCGCGGCCTGGCGCAACCAGCGCAAGATGGTGATGCAGGCATTCGCCCCGCATGCGATCAAAGCCTATTTCCCCTTGCTGGCGCGCGTCGGTACGCGCCTGCAGGGACGCTGGGCGCTGGCGGCGCAGGAAGGCCGCCCCATCGCACTGAACGCAGACCTGAAGCGCTACACGGTGGACGTGATCGCCGGCCTGGCGTTCGGCGAAGAGGTCAACACCATCGAGCATGGCGACGACGTGGTGCAGCAGCAGCTGGAGCTGATCATGGAGGGAACTGCGCGACGCTCCCTGCTGCCGGTTCCATACTGGCGCTACGTCAAATTGCCTTACGACCGCAGGCTGGAGGCGGCAGTCCTTGCCATGCGCGAGGCAACCAACGGCTTCATCGCCAAGGCGCGCCAGCGCATGCAGGACGATCCTTCCCGCGCCGAAAAACCGCAGAACATGCTGGAAGCGATGCTTGCCGCAGCGGACCAGGAAGGCAGCGGCATCGACCACGCCGCAGTAGTCGGCAATGTCAGCACCATGTTGCTGGCGGGTGAGGACACCACATCCAGCGCCCTGTCCTGGCTGATCTGGCTCCTGTCTCGCCACCCGGCGGCGCTACAGCGCGCGCAGGAAGAAGTGCGGCGCGTTGCGCCCGATCCGGCAAGCTTCAGCATCGAGCAGATGGACCAGCTGGAATACATCGACGCCTGCGCGCACGAGGCCATGCGCCTCAAGCCTCCGGCGCCCTTCATTCCACTGCAGGCCAACCGCGATTGCGTGGTGGGCGATGTGCAGGTGCCAAAGGATAGCGTGGTGTGGTGCGTGCTGCGGCACGACAGCGTGGCGGAGGCGAAGCTGCGCAATGCAGCGGCATTCGATCCCCAACGCTGGCTGGATGGCAGCAATGCGCGCCAGCTTGCAATGCCGTTCGGTTCAGGGCCGCGCCTGTGCCCGGGACGCTACCTGTCGCTGCTGGAAATCAAGGTGGCGATGGCCTGCCTGCTGGGGCGCTTCGACCTGCTTTCCGTCGAAGGCGACAGCGAGGAATACCACGGCTTTGTCATGTCGCCAGGCGCTTTGACGATGCGGCTTTCACCAGCAGCTGGATAGTCAGCGCGAAAACGAAGGCACAGAAGAAGGAAGCCGCCACAGGCTGCTCGCGCAGCAGCAGCGAGATCGCGACGCAAAATGCGGCGAAGGCAAAGTAGCCAAGCATGGTGCCGCGCAGCAGTTGCACCGCGCTGTTGCGGCCCGCCTGTACATGGGTGAAGCCCGTCAGCACAGTGCCCATCACCGGGAACATGGCAAGGAAACCGCTCAGGCGCGGCCCCAGCCCTGCGGCTGCCGCACTGACCGACATCACCAGCACTGCACCCGCCAGCATCCGCCACGGCAAGTCGCCGCCACGCCGCGCAGGCCCCGGACTCGCGGCAGCGGCAGGCGTGGCCGGCGGCGCAGGGAACAGGCGAGGCGCGACAAGCAGCGCGACCACAACAGCCGCAGCCGCAAACGGCAACGCCAGGTGCAGCGACTGCAGTCCCGCCACCGCCAGCGCCCATGTGCCCAACGCAACCGGCATGGCGCCGGCAACGCCCATCCGGCCGGAGGCCCATGCGTACGCCAGGCTGAAGGCAATCATTGCCAGCACCGCCATCAAGGTCCCTTCCGCCGCTGCCGCGGCAAACCCGGCCCCCTGCTCCAGCGAGATCGCCAGCAGTATCGGCCCCGCGACGATCGGAAAAGCCGAAAGCCAGCCGGCAACGCCGGGCCCCCAGCGCCGGCCAGCCAGCGTGACAGCGTAAATCAGGGAAGGAACGAGGAAGAGTTTCAGGGCGAGGACGGAATTCATGGGGCGCGAGTCTATCACGCTCGTCCTTTGTATCGGCTAAGTAACAGCACGTTGACACAGGAGCCTCGATTCCGCACTATCCTCGCTCCCTAGTTCCAACGAAGCCATTGCAATGACTGCAACTAACATCCTCCCCAAGCTCACCGCCCTGCTGCTGCTCGCTGCAGGCGCCGGCCTGTCCCACGCGGCAGCGGTCGAACCAGCCAAACACGCCATCACCCACGAAGACGTGTGGCTGATGAAGCGCGTCGGCGCCCCGCAGCCCAGCCCGGACGGCAAATGGGCCGTGTTCTCGGTCACCGATCCTGCCTACGACAGCAAGGAGCAATGGTCCGACATATGGATCAAATCCCTGGTGGACGATAGCGCACCGCGCCGCCTGACCTTCAGCAAGGGCGGCGAATCCGCCCACGCCTGGTCGCCGGACAGCCGCTTCCTGCTGTTCGTCGCCAAGCGCGAAGGCGACGAAGCGGCGCAAATCTACCGCCTCGACGTTGCCAGCGGCGGCGAAGCGCAGCGCATGACCACACTGACGCTGGGCGCGCGCATGCCGAAGTGGAGCCCTGACGGCAAACAGATCCTGTTCGTCAGCGAGATCTTCCCGGGCACCACCGATGAAGAAGCAGTCAAGAAGGTGGCCAAGGAGCGCAAGGACCGCAAGTACAGCGCCCGCGCCTACGAGTCCTTCCCGCCGCGCTTCTTCGACAAATGGCTGGACGACAAGAAGGTGCGCCTGTTCGTGATGGATGCGCAGGCCGATGCCAAGGCACGCGATATCCTGGCCGGCAGCAAGCTGGCCGACCTGCCGGGGTTCGGCGGCAGCCAGGGCGACGATGGCCAGTCCCTGAACGCCGTCTGGTCGCCGGACGGCAAAAGCGTGGTGTTCGCGGTTTCCACCAACCGCGATGAGGCAGCCCGCGCATCGACCTTCACCCAGATCTACAGCGTGCCGCTGGCCGGCGGCGAGCCGACCCAGTTGACGAAGGATGGCCGCAGCTACCACGACCTGCGCTTCTCCCCGGACGGCAAGACCCTGCTCGCGCTGACCGAGGAAGAAGTGCCGAACAAGGTTTACGACCTGACGCGCGTGGCCAGTTTCGCCTGGCCCTTCACCGGCTCCCAGCCGAAGATCCTGACCCAGGACCTGGACCGCTCGATTTCGCGCATCGCCCTGCCAGGCGACGGCAAGCGCATTTACTACTCCTTCGAGCATGCCGGCCTGGAAAAGGTCAATTCGATGACCTACGCCGGCAGCGACAAGCGCGAAGAACCATCGCTGCCGAACGGCTCGATCAACTCGCTCAACGCGGGCGGCAAGGCACTGGTAGGCGTATGGGAATCGGCCGTCAACCCGCCGGAAATCTACTCCTTCAACGGCACTCCGAAGCGCCTGACCTCCTTCAATGTGGAGAAAGCCGCGAAGATCGACTGGCAGGCGCCCGAGCATTTCTGGTACAAGACACCGGACGGCCGCCAGATCCACAACATGATCGTCAAGCCGGCCGGCTTTGACCCGAACAGGAAGTATCCTCTGTTCGCGGTGATCCACGGCGGCGCCGCAAACATGTGGCGCGACCAGTTTGTGCTGCGCTGGAACTACCACCTGCTGGCCAAGCCAGGCTATGTGGTGCTGCTGACCGACTACAAGGGCTCCACCGGCTACGGCGAAGAATTCGCGCGCTCGATCCAGCACGACCCGCTGAAAGGCCCGGGCGACGAAATCAACTGGGCGGTCGACGAAGCCATCAAAAAGTATCCATTCATCGACAGCACCAGGCTGGCGGCGGGCGGCGCAAGCTACGGCGGCCACCTTGCGAACTGGCTGCAGGCCACGACCACCCGCTACAAGGCCATCGTGTCGCACGCCGGCGAAATGGACCTGGTGATGCAGTGGGGCACCAGCGACAGCATCTACGGCCGTGAGGTGAACGGCGGCGGCCCGGTATGGAGCAACCTGCCGGTATGGCGCGAACAAAGCCCGATCATGCAAGGTGCGAACCACGAGAAAGGCACCGGCTTCAAGACGCCGATTCTCATTACCGTGGGCGAACTGGATTACCGTGTACCGGTCAATAACGCGCTGATGAACTTCGCCGCGCAACAACGTTTGAATACGCCTAGCAAGCTGGTAGTATTCCCGGACGAAAACCACTGGATCCTGAAAGGCGAAAACAGCCGCTACTTCTACAACGAAGTTCACGGCTGGCTCGCCAAATACCTTTAATAAGAGGAGAAGCAAAAAATGACGGTTGCAAACTGGTGTATCGCCGCGGCCTGCCTGCTGCCCATGGTCGTCGCGATGACATCCAAAGTCGCCTCGGTCACGAGCAATGACCGCTACGACAATACCGATCCGCGCGACTGGGCTGGCCGCCAGGCAGGCTGGATGAAGCGCGCCATCGCTGCACAGCACAACGGCTTTGAGGCACTGCCGCTGTTCATTGCAGCCGTCATCCTCGCGCAGCAGGCCCACGCCAACCAGGACCGCATCGATATCCTGGCGATGTCCTTCGTCCTGATCCGCGTGACCTACAGCATCATCTACATCAGCAACCTGGCCACCATGCGCACGGTGGTGTGGTTCGCCGGCATCCTCGTCAGCCTGGCGATCCTGGCCCAGTCCTGACCGTCATGCGGCGCTGGCTGCGACCGGCGCCGCTGCAACTGCCGGCCGCAGCCTGATCGCCAGCACCATCAGGCCAGCCACCAGGCAGGCAGCGCCTGCCGTGAACAGCGCGGGATTGTAGGTAAGCAGCAGCGTACGCACCTGCCCTGCCCCGAACGCAGCGACTGCAGCACCCAGTTGGTGGGCTGCGAAAATCCAGCCGAACACCATGCCCGCTTTCTCCTTGCCGAAGGTCGTTGCGACCAGGCGCACGGTCGGCGGCACGGTGGCGATCCAGTCCAGGCCATAGAACATGGCGAATATCGACAGCCCGTACAGCGTGAAGTCCGAATACGGGAGCCACAGCAGCGACAGTCCGCGCAGGCTGTAATACCAGAACAGCAGCTTGCGGTTGTCGTAGCGGTCCGACAGCCAGCCGGACAGGATGGTGCCAATCAGGTCGAAGGCGCCCATCATCGCCAATACCGAAGCCGCAGGCACCGGCCCAAGGCCGGCATCGCCGCACAGCGAAATGAAGTGGGTCTGGATCAGGCCATTGGTACTCAGGCCGCAGATGAAGAAGCTGCCGGCCAGCAGCCAGAACACCAGGCTGCCCGACGCTTCGCGCAGGATGCGGAACGGCGTCGCGAAACCGATCGTCATTGGCGCCGTAACTGTCGCTGCAGGCTGCGTTGCGCCAAACGGCGCCAGGCCAACATCGGCAGGACGATTACGCATCAGGAAGAACACGGCAATCGCAATGACGCCGCACGCCACCAGCACCGGCACGACTGCCATGCGCCAGCCGAAATGCTCAACAAGCCACGCCCCGACCGGCAGGAAGATCAACTGCCCGGTCGCCGAACTGGCTGTCAGCAAGCCGACCACCAGGCCGCGCCGGGTCTCGAACCAGCGATTGGAAACCACGGCGCTCAGGACCAGCGCCGTCATGCCCGAACCCACGCCCAGCATGATGCCCCACAGCAGCACCAGGTGCCAGAACTGCGTCATTCCCAGCGCCAGCAAGGAACCCGCCGTGACCAGGCCAAGCGCCGTTACCACCACCTTGCGCAAGCCGAAGCGTTCCATCAGGATCGCCGAGAAAGGCCCCATCAGGCCAAACAAGGCGAAGCGCACCGCCAATGCCGACGATATCTGGTCGACGCCCCAGCCGAATTCCTTGCTCAGTGGCTGCAGCAGCGCGCCCGGCAAGCCAAGTGCGGCTGACGATGCCAGCCCGGTGAGGAAGGTCAAGGCAACGATGACCCACGCGTAGTGGATGCCGCGGCGTTGCAACCGCTGGGAGAGAGTTTGAGCGATCATGCACTGGATAATAGATGATGATCATCATGAATGCAAGAAAAAGAAAGGCCGGCGCTGGGCCGGCCCTTCTTCGGCGCCAGGCGCCTGTTTATTTCTTGATCTGCAGGGAAGATTTCACTTCCTGCACGCCCTCGACTTTGCGGGCCAGTTCGACAGCTTTGTCAGCTTCAGCCTTCGACGGCACGAAGCCGCTCAGCATGACGATACCCTTCTGGGTTTCCACGTGAACGTCCATGGCTTTCACCAGCGGGTCGGCGGCATATTCTGCCTTCACCTTGGTGGTGATCATGGTATCGGACATCGCGGTGCGGGTGCCGGCGGTTGCGTCACGTGCAGCCGCGCGCGTATCGGCAGTTGCCTCGCGAGTAGTATTGGCCAGGTTGGTTCCAGCTTCGCGGGTGTCCTGGGCAATGGTCTCAGTGGTGCTTGGCGTGCCGGCATTGGCCAGCGCGGTCTTATGGGCGGACTTGGCGTCCGACTTGCAGGCCGATTTGGCCGAACCGCTCATATCGTCGCAACGTTCCTTGGCCAGGTCATACTCGGCATCGGCCAGTTTTTTCTGGGCCTTTTCTACGTCCCTGGGCGTGTTCTGGTGCTGTCTGGTCGCGTCCAGGATAGCGCGCGCTTCGGCTACTTTGGCTTCGTCCTTGCAGATGTCTTCTGCATTACCCTTCAGGCTCTTGCAATTGTCCTTAGCAACCTTGTAGTCGGATTCAGCCTTGTCCTTCGCAGCCTTGTAGGCATCGTTATCGGCAGCCTGCGCGACGGCGAACGAAGTACTGAACAGGGCAGCCAGCGAAATACACAGGATTTTCTTCATGGTTAGTCCCCTTTAGGATGGTTTGCATGAGAATTACACGCCTCCCGGGGACTAATTTCTGTGCGCGACCGAACACAGTCGCGTTATTGCTCGTCTTTAAGTAAGCCTTTTCCCCACAGCACGCGCGCCTGTTCGAAGGGGTTATGTTCGCTAGAGAACACAGCGCCATTGGTGGCAAGTTGCAGCCATGCGCGCGTGTTGTGTGAGCCGTGCTCGACAGGCTGGCGCACCTGCATCAGCCAGGCATGCACCTGGTTGTATTGCGCGGCATTCGCGCGTTGCGTCCATGCCAACGCCACCAGGTCGGAGAAGGCTTCCTCGCGGCGGGTATCGCGCATTTCCTTCGACAGTGCCTGCAGTTCAGGGTTGTCGAGCTGCTCATGCGGGCCCTCGACAAAGCCGGCCGGCAAGGCGTGCCAGCTACCGTGCGCCTGGCGCCAGCAATGGCCGACTTCGTGCGCCGTCATGGCTTCGATCAGGACTTTCTGCTGTTCGGCAGGTACGCCGGACAGCACTTCTTCAGCTTGAGGATTGCCGCGCATCGAGAACACCAGCTTGCAGCGGCCATCTGCGAAACCCATGGCCAGCGGCACGTCGTTCGGGCCGGCTTGCGGCTGGACCACAATATCGATCGGGAGCTTGAGTTCCTGCTTGGCGTACGCCAGCACGGGAGAGCCGGCTTGCAGCCAGCGCGTTTCGGTTTCAGTCAGCTGAGCAGCGCCAGCAGATGCAGCGAAGAAGGACAGCAGGATTGGCAGGCTCAGCTTCATAACAGAACTCCGGTAACTGGCTTCAACTATACATGCCTTACGGCAAGCTGTTACCGGAGTTTCTGCGCTGTTACAAAATATTGGCTGAGCTCGTCGACAAGTTTATTTTGCGAGCAAGGAGTTGGCAGTCGGGAAAGACGGACGAATGTCGTTCGGGACTTTCTTCATTTTGTCCAAAGCCTTCTGCACGTCCGGGCGGATGACGACGTACTTTGCCATCATGTCCTTGGCGCGTGCGTAATCGCCGGTGGCTTCGATGGTAAGGAACTCGCGGTCAAGATCGATCACCGCCTGTTTGATCTTCTTGAAGTCGACCGAGAAGGTGCCGTCGCCGTGCGACACGAAGCCGCCCTTGTCCAGCAGGTAGTTGACCTGGATCGCCATGCCGCGCGCGTGCGAGTCGGTCAGGCCGAAGTGCAGCGTGCGGAAAGCCGATGCCAGGAAGGTGGTGTGCAGCTTGCGCTCCGCCGCCTCGCCCTGGCCCAGCGTGTCGTTCAACTGCCCTTTCTCCATCATGTACATCAGCGCGAACAGGCCGGTGATGTCGGCTTTCGCTTCCTCGATGGTGGAATAGGCTTCCTTCAAGTCCTGGCGCGGGGTCGACTCGGTGGCGCCGGCCTTGGTGATGTGCGGGCCCAGGCCGTGGGTGATTTCGTGCGCCAGGATGTGGGTGAAGAAGGAGTTGAAGTCCAGGTCCTTCTGGTCCGCAGGACGCAGCACCAGCTTGGCGATCGGGGTCAGTGTCGCCTTGAATTTTTCTTCCTGCACGTTCTTCAGCATCACGCGCTTGGAACCGCGCTGGCTGATGATGCGCTCGTCGTTCGGCAGGTTGTAGGCGGCGGTCTGCACGCCCATATTGCCGTCGCCCGCGCCGTAGACCTGGTTCACCACCACCATCGGCGCAACAGCGCCGACCTTCGGATTGCGGTACTTCGGATCGACCGGCAGGTTGTCTTCCAGCTCCTGCATATGCTTGGCGAAGAAGTCCAGCTTGCGCGTTTCCTTTTCGTCGCGGATGTTCACATAGGCTTCGAAGGCGGCCTTGTAGCCAAACAGTTCGTCGTTGTATGTCTCGTATGGGCCGATGGTGACGTCGACCGGCGAATCCAGGTCCATCCAGGCGAAGTCGGAAGGCAGGTAATCGTTGGACAGGAAGGCATCCGCACGCAGGTCGAGGAATTTCTTCAGGGAGGCGTTGCTGGTGACGGCAGCAGCTTCCTTCAGAAGCTTGGACAGCTTTTCCAGCTCCGGCTTGTATTCCTCCGAATACTTCACGATCTTGAACTTGCCGTCATCGCCTTTGCGGATGGTGGTGAAGAACCACTGCGCGTCCTGCTTCTGCGCGGCACGCAGGCCGTTGATCCAGGCTTCCACTTCTTCCTTGCTGGCGCCTTCCGGATAGAAGTTGGCGGCGGCAGGCTTATGATCCGGCACCTTGATGCCCGCCACTTCCGCCGGCAGGAAGGATTTGTGGTCGTCGAGGATGGACCACGGGCCTTTGTTCAGCCAGAAGTACTCGGCGCGCGCCTTGCCCAGTGGGGACTTGTCCTTTTGCAGTGCAGCGTACAAGGCCTCGTTGCCGGACCAGCGCTGGCGCAGCTGCAGGGTATCGACGATCTTCGCCGCCTCGATCAGCTTCTTGATCGCCTGGCGGTCGCCTGCCGTCAGGTGCGAAGTGTCGGCCTTCAGTTGTACCGGCGCGTAGCGCCTGGTCATTTTCTGCAGCTCGGCAACGTCGGCGGGAGCAGCGGCAGCGGTGGCGCTGGCAATCGCCAGCACCAGCGGGGACAGGAGGTTTTTCATGTGGCCTTTTCTCTACAGTTAAAAGGAAGGCCACATTGTATTCCTGCGTCTACCAGGCGCGGTAAGTTTTTCCGGTTTCTGCGCCTTCCACGCAACGGCTGTAAGCGCGCGCCACGCGGCTCGATGGAACCGGTTCGAAACCATGAAACAGCGCCTCGAACTTTTGCGCCGACTCCTCCAGCAGCGAAGGATTGACCACGTTGATGCGCAGGCCGCGCGGAAGTTCGACCGCCGCGCCGCGGGCAAAGCCTTCAATCCCGTTGTTGACGGCCACCGTGTTGGCGCAGCCGCGCAACGGATTGTGCGCATCGACGCCGCTGGTCAGGGTGATCGAGCCGCCGTCGTTCAGCGCGTGCTGCGCGACAAGTGCAACGTTCACCTGTCCCATCAGTTTTGAAGCGAGGCCGATGCGGAACTGTTCGTGCGTCATTGTCTCCAGCGGGCCGACATGGAGCGCGCCTGCGGCGACCACCACATCGTCCACCCTGCCGACTGCCGCAAACAGGGCCTGCACGGAAGCGACATCCTCGATCGCCACGCGATGATCGCCGCTGCTGCGGCCAGCGGTGATCACGCGATGGCGCTTGCCCAGTTCCCGCACCACGGCGCCGCCGATGGTTCCGGCGCCGCCAATAACCAGGACCGTACGCATTACCACACGCGGTAAGTCTTACCGTTTTCCGCGCCTTCCACGCTGCGGCTGTAGGCCAGCGCCACGCGCTTCACCGGCACGGTCTCCATGCCGTAGAAGTAAGGACCGTAAGCATCCACCGATTCGTTGACCAGGGTCGGGCTGACCACATTGATGCGCAGGCCGCGCGGCAATTCGATTGCGGCGCCGAGGACGAAGCCCTCCACCGCAGCATTGACCGCGCTGGCGTTGGCGCCGTAGCGGATCGGCTGTTCGGACAGGATGCCGCTGGTCAGGGTGATCGAGCCGCCATCGTTCAAGTACTTCTGCGCGGCCAGCGCCACGTTCACCTGCCCCATCAGCTTGGAGTTCAGGCCGACCTGGAACTGCTCGGCGGTCATTTCCTGCAGCGCGCCGAAGTGCACGTCGCCGGCCGCGACCACCACGCCATCCACCTTGCCGACTTTCTCGAACAGCGCCTGCACCGAAGCCGGGTCTTCAATCTTGACCTGGTACTGGCCGCTGCTGCGGCCCACGCTGATCACTTCATGGCGCAAGCCCAGTTGTTCCACGATGCCTTTGCCGATAGTGCCCGATGCGCCGATAACGATGATCTTCTTCATGTTGAATCTCCTGTTGGGTTTCGAAGTGAAGCCAGTATGCGCTCCGTCACCACAGGAATAAATGAGCTATCATTTAGATAATTACAAACTCATAGTTAGCAATGGACAAGCTACGCAGCATGGAGGTATTTGTCGCCGCCGTCGACACGGGCAGCTTCACGGCTGCGGCGGAACGGTTCGGCATCTCCGCCGTCATGGTCGGCAAGCATGTGAGGGAACTGGAACAGCGGCTCGGCGCCGCCCTGCTGACGCGCACCACGCGGCGCCAATCGCTGACCGAGATCGGCCGCCAATATGCCGAGCAATGCCGCGCCATCCTGGCGCAGATCCACGCAGCGGAAAGCCTGGCTGAAACCATGCGCGTCGCACCGCGCGGCGTATTGAAAGTGTCGGCTGCGGTTTCGTTCGGGATGGAATGGCTCAGCCCGATGATTCCTGACTTCCTCGAGATGTATCCCGAAGTCAGCGTTGACCTGAACCTGAACGACCGCATGATCGACATGGTGGAAGAAGGCTTCGATGTTGCCGTGCGTATTGGCAAGCTGGAAGATTCATCGCTGGTGGCGCGGCCGCTGCGCCCCTATGGCTTAGCGATTTGCGCATCGCCCGACTATCTCGCGCGGCGCGGCGTACCGCAAGGTCCGGCCGACCTCGCGCAACACGAATGCCTGGAATTCAGCGGTTGGGTACCGCAAGCACGCTGGCGGCTGAAGGGGGAGAAAGACGGCCGCAAGGTACCACTTAGCCGCCTGCGCGCCAACAACAGCTACGCGCTGAAGCAAGCCGCGCTGAAAGGCTTCGGCCTGATCATGCAAGCCGAAACAGCGTTGGCGCAAGACATCGCCGCCGGCCGCCTGGTGCGCGTGCTGGACGACTACCTGCCCACGCCACGTCCCATGCACCTGCTCTACCCGCGCAACCGCCAGCCCACGCCCAAGCTGACCAGCTTCATCGACTTCATGATCGCCCGCCTGGGACCCAGCTGAGCTACAGCCCAGCCCGTGTCAACCTTGGGGTCAGGCTCTTACGTTGACACGGCCCCAGCAGGAAAGCGGACGAGCCCGTGTCAACCAAAGGGTCTGACCCCAAGGTTGACACGGAGTCGGCTGTTAAGGCGCTTGCCAGCCGCCGCCGAGGGCGCGGGCGAAGCTGACCGTGGCCAGCATGCGCTGGGTGTTGATCTGCACGGCGGCGCGGTCGGCGGCCAGGGCGCTGCGCTGGGCGTCGGTGACGTCGAGGTAGGTGCTGATGCCGCGCTCGTAGCGGGCGCGGGCGACGTCGTAGGCGCGGGTGGCGGCTTCGCGGGAAGTCGCTTGTACCTTGCCTTGCTGCGTGCGCTGCTGCACGTCGGACAGGGCGTCTTCCACTTCACGCAGTGCAGTCAGCAGCTTGCCTTCGTGGTTGGCTACCGCTTCTTCGTAGCGGGCCTTGGCTACCGTCAGGTTGGACTGGTTGCGGCCGCCGTCGAAGATCGGCAGCGACAATGCCAGCGGGCCGAGGCTGAACACGCGCGAGCCGCCTTTGGCGATGTCGCCCAGGCTCTCCGACGCGTAGCCGAAATTGCCGGTCAGGCTGATCGAGGGGTAGAAGGCGCCTTCCGCCACGCCGACGTTGGCGTTGGTCGCGCGCAGCGTGGCGACGCTTGCTGCCAGGTCGGGACGATGGGCCAGCAGGTTGGCCGGCACGCCGGATGGAATCATCGGCGGCGCAGGCAGTTCGGTGGCGGTTGCCGGTTCCAGTTGCATCGTCGATGGCGACGCGCCTACCAGTACCGCCAGCGCGTGTTCCAGCGTGTTGCGCTGGCGTTGCACTTCTTCCAGGTCGGCTTCGGCGTTGGCGCGTTCGATGCGGGCGCGCGAGGTGTCCAGCTCATTCGACAGGCCGGCGTTGAAGCGGGCGTTCACCAGTTCTTCGGTCTCTTTGCGGGTTGCAAGCGCGCCGTGCAGGATCGCCATTTCGGCGTCCAGGCCGCGCAACTGCCAGTAGGTGGTGGCGATCTGCGACGACAGCAGCAACAGCACGCCATCGCGGTCGTGGCTGGCCGCCAGGGCCTGTGCGTCGGCCGATTCCACTGCGCGGCGCACGCGGCCGAACAGGTCCAGCTCATACGAGAAGCCTGCGGTGACCGAGTAGTTATTGCCATGGATCGAGCGGTGGCCCAGCGCGATACCTTGCGAGGTATTGGCCGAGGTGCGCGAGTTCGATACGCCGGTGCTTACCGTCACGGACGGCAGCTGGCTGGCTTTGGCCAGTCCCAGTTGCGCTTCGGCCTGGAACAGGCGCTGCGCCGCCGCCTTCACGGTCGGGCTGTCGCGCAGGGCCTGGTGTTCAAGCCGGTTCAGCGTGTCGTCGCTGAACACGGTCCACCACTGCGCCGGCAGTTGGGCTTCGCCAGCCGCTGCACCCTGCGGCGCATGGCGGAAAGCCTGTTCCTGCATTCCGGCAGGCGCCTTGAAGTCGCTGCCTACGGTGCCGCAGCCGGCCAATACCGCCGCTGCGCCAACTGCCATTGCAATCATCTTGATGTTCATACTTTTTCCTTCAATTCTTTTTAGTGCGCACCGGCGCCGCCGCCCGAAGGAGACTTCACCTTGTCGGACAGCCACAGGATCAGGATGCAGGACAACAGGATGGCGCCCACGATCAGGAAGCCATCGTTGTATGCCATCACGAAGGACTCGCGCCGCACGATGCCATCCACCGCCTTCAGCGCCTTGTCCGATGCCGTGACCGGGTCGAAGCCCTTGCCGATGAAGTTCTGCGTCAACTGATCCAGGCGCAACTGGGTCGCGGCGGAGAAGCTGTTGACTGCCTCGCCCAGGCGGGCCGAGTGGAAGTGCTCGCGCTGCGTCAACTGGGTTGCCAGCAGGGCGATGCCGATCGAGCCGCCCAGGTTGCGGATCATGTTGAACAGGCTCGATGCCGATGCGGTGTCTTTCGGCGCAATGCCGTTCATCGCAAAGTTCGACAGCGTCAGCATCACGAAAGGCTGGCCGAGCGCGCGTACGACCTGCGACAGCAGCAGCTGGTCGTAGCCGGTGGTCGCGTCCATATAAGCGTTCATGATGCAGGAAACGCCGAACAGCCCCAGCCCGATCGAGCACAGGATGCGGTTGTCGACCTTCATCGACAGCTTGGCCGCGAACGGCATGATGAACAGTTGCGGCAGGCCGGCCCACATGATTACTTCACCGATCTGCATCGGCGAGTAGCCGGCGATCTGGCCCAGGTACAGCGGCAGCAGGAAGGACGAGCCATACAGGCCCATGCCCATCACCGCGGCCAGCGCCGACGCCACCAGGAAATTACGCTGCGTGAACAGCCCCAGGTTGACGAAGGGCTGCGGCCGCATGGCACTGGTCAGCACCCAGCCCAGCAAGCCGACAATGGCCAGGCCGGCGAAAGCGATGATGAAGCCGGACTCGAACCAGTCCTTGCTGTTGCCCTCTTCCAGGAAGATGGTCAGGCAGCCCAGGCCCAGCGCCATGAAGGCGATGCCCAGCCAGTCGGCGTTGAACAACTCGCTGAGCTTGCGCTCTTCGTGGTCGAGGCCATAGGCCACGCCCGCAATCAGCAGGATGCCGGGCACCCAGTTGATGTAGAAGATCGATGGCCAGCCATACAGCTCGCTCAGGTAGCCGCCCAGGGTCGGGCCCATGGAAGGCGCCAGCGTTGCGGTCAGGCCGAAGATCGCCATGCCGACTGCGCGTTTCGATGGCGGCAGCTTGGCCATCACCAGCGTCATCGCCATCGGGATCAGCGCGCCGCCGGTAAAGCCCTGCATCATGCGGAACATGATCATGCTTTGCAGGTTCCACGCCGCGCCGCACAGGGTCGAGAACACCAGGAACAGCGCCGTGGTGCCCATCATGTAGCCGCGCATGCCGAAGGTGCGCGTCAGCAGCGCCGTCAGCGGGATCACGATGATCTCGGCCACCAGGTAGGCGGTCGAAATCCAGGAGCCCTCTTCCTGCGTGGCGTTCAGCGCGCCCAGGATGTCGCGCAGCGAGGAGTTGGTGATCTGGATGTCCAGCACGGCCATGAAGGCGCCGAGCATGCCCGCTGCCACTGCGATCCAGGTGCGGCCGGATACCCGGCCTTCAGGCACCGTCATTGGGGCGCTCATTTTGCGTTGGCTGCTTGAGTGTTCGATTTGATGCTGACTTCAGCGATGGCCGACATGCCAGGCACCAGGCGGCCTTCGTAGGCCTTCAGGTCTTCCGGCTTGAAGGTGATCTTCACCGGCACGCGCTGCACGATCTTGGTGAAGTTGCCGGTCGCGTTATCGGCCGGCAGCAGCGCGAACTGTGCGCCGGAGGCTGGCGAGAACGAATCAACGCGGCCAACCAGTTCCTTGCCTGGCAGTGCGTCGATGCTCAAGCTCACTTCCTGGCCAACGCGCATGTCGGCGAGCTGGGTTTCCTTGAAGTTGGCGGTGACCCAGACATTGTCCTGCACCAGCGCCACCAGTTGCTGGCCCGGCTGCACGCGCTGGCCCACTTCCAGGGTGCGCTTGCCGACACGGCCATCGACCGGGGCGACGATGCGGTTGTAGGCCAGCTGCTGCTGCGCGTCCTTCAGCTGCACCTGCAGCACTTTGACTTGCGCCTTCAGCACTTCGCGGGCGGAGGTAGCGGAACCGATTTGCGCTTTCGCCGCAACGGCGCTGTCCTTGCGCGCCGCCACGTCGGCGGTGGCGCTGGCGCGGGCCGCGTTGGCCGCATCCAGTTCCGCTTTCGATACGGCCTTCATCTGGCTGGTATACAGCTGGCCATAGCGCTCGGCATCCTGCGAAGCGCGCAGCTGGTTGGCTTGCGCCTGCGCGACTTGCGCGGCTGCGGCGCTGGCTTGTGCATTCACTTGTGCGATCTGGGCGTCGGCCTGCAGCACTTGCTGCTGCACGCTGGCGATCTGCGCCTGGATCTGCTCTACCTTCACCTGCTGGTCGAAGGGATCGAGTTCGGCGATCACGTCGCCGGCTTTCACAAGCTGGTTGTCGTCCACCAGCACCTTGGTCACCACGCCCGAAATGCGCGAGGACACAGGATGCACGTGGCCTGCCACGTAGGCATTCTCCGTTTCCACGTAATGATGGCTGCGGTACCACATGCGGCCGCCGGCGCCCAGCGCTGCCAGGGCGATCAGGCCGGCGATCACGAGCACGCGACGGTTAGGAGGAGTGGCGGTAGGCGCGGCGGCTTCTGGCACGGCGCTGAGCACTTTTTGTTCGGCTGGGTTGTGCTGGGACATGGTGGGAAACTCCCTGAAAATGAAATGAGTCGTGTGCATTATTGGTCAATCAATGACCAAAGTCAAGAAATGAAACGATTGCATTTCATTTTTATTTGGCATAAAGTGAGGGCTATCTGCTAGCCTTCGGGCATTACGTACGGTTTTCAATCATGTCTGTTGAACAAGTTATCGAGCCAGTCAAAGCCGGGCGCCCCAAGGCCGCCGAGGCAGAAGCACGCCTGAACGACCTGCTGGACACGGCGGCCCGGCTCATATTGGAAAAGGGTTACGCCAAGGTCAGCCTGGAAGCCATTGCAAAAGAAGCAAGGGTTGCCGTGCGCACCATCTATGTGAAGTTCGGCGGCAAGGCCGGCCTCCTCAAAGCGATCCTGTTGCGCCACCGCGCCGGCGCTTTCGATCCGGCCGGGATGGAGACCCTGGACCGCCCTGTGCGCGAGACGCTGCTGGAGTTCGGCCTGCGCTTCCACCGCCTGGTCAGCACGCCAGAAGCCACCTCGCTCTACCAGATCGTGGTGGCGGAAGCCCATGCCAATCCGGACCTGGCGGAAGCGTTCTGGGACGCCGGGCCGCGCCAGACGCGCGAACTGGTAGCGCGCTACTTCGCGCGCCCCGACGTCAGCGCCCAACTCGATACCAGGGCATCGCCGGAGCGGCTGGCGATCCACCTGATGAACTGCCTGATGGGCGACCAGCTGCGCCGCTTCCTGTTCGATTCGCGCTGCGGCGTAGCCACCACGCCGGAGGAGATCGAGCAAGGCGTCGACCTGTTCCTGAACGGCGTTTTGAAGCGTTAAGTAGCCCTTAAGCGTGCGCGGCAGCGTATGTGCGCTAGCGCACGGTGGCCCAACGGCTAGCTGCCGGATACTGGCCTTCTCGAGAACCAAAATTAAAGTGGGAGGTTGTATGAGCAAGGTCGATCGGCTCGAATGGAGCAGGAAAATTGCCACGATCAACGAGCGCATCAAAGGCTTCCAGGAAAACCCCAACAAGGAACACCTGGATGCCGCGATCAATGAACTGAAGGCCTATGCGGAAGCTGCCAATAGCGGCGGCATCGAAATCCCAGAACGCTTCATAGCGAGCTGACAACAAACCGGGCAAAAGCCCGGTTTTTTATTGCAGCAACGCGTTTCCTGTGTCACGATGCCCACCCCTAGTATCAACTAATTGGTAGTAAATCATGAGCGAACAAGCAACCCAACAGCAACAGAACGACGACCAGAAATTCTTCGAGAACATCGACGCCTACATTGCACTGGCCAACGCCCACGAAAACAGCAATAAAGGCGCCCCGCAACTGGTTGGCGCCAGCCTCCTGTTCGCCGCCGCCCGCTACAACATCTTCCTGGTAGCCCGCGCCCAGGGTGACCTGGAAACCTACAACGGCAAGAAAGAAGAAGCCAAGGCTTACTTCATGGACCAGTTCAGCAAGATGTTCGACGACAACTGGCAAGATTACAGCCAGCACTTCGAGCAATACCGTAACCAGAAATAACTCGAAAAGCCTCATTTCCTGGGCGCCCGTGGCCCCAGGAAAACTTCGGGTCATGGCCCTGTCCGGGCAACTGTGTCGAGACTAAGATCGTGTATCACATTTCGACGCCCGGATCATCACCATGAAAACCCTTCTCATTGCGCTCCTGGTCTTCTTCTCCCAGCTCGGCGCCCCCGCAGCAGCTCCTTCAGCGAGCGATGGCCAACAGGACTTCAATTGGGAATTGGGGACCTGGCAAACCAAACTGCGGCGACTCAGCAAGCCCCTTACCGGCAGCCATGAATGGCTTGAATATGCCGGCACGACGACCGTCACGCCGCTAATGGGCAAACGGGCGAATATCGTTGAATTTGATGTGCAGGGCCCTGCAGGCAGGATTTCCGGAGTTTCACTTCGCCTGTACCAGCCAGCGAACGGGCAATGGAGCCTGCATTTCGCGAATCTCGCCAACGGCGCGATGACGGAGCCAATGCAGGGCAGCTTCAAGCAGGGACGCGGCACTTTCTTCGGCCAGGACCTGCTGGATGGCCGCAAGGTCATGGTGCGCTTCCTGATTATCCCGCTTGGCGCGGACCAGTGGCGCTTCGAGCAGGCCTACTCCGCCGACAATGGAAAGACCTGGGAGGACAACTGGATCGCGGTCGATACGCGCCAGGCTGTCCTCCCATCGCACTAACGGATTAGCGCTTGCGCGGCGGCGGCAGGTCGGTGCAGACGCCTTCGTAGGCTTCCGCTGCCATGCCGATCGATTCACCCAGGGTCGGGTGCGGGTGGATGGTCTTGCCGATGTCGATGCCGTCGGCGCCCATTTCGATCGCCAGGGCGATTTCACCGATCATGTCGCCGGCGTGGGTGCCGACGATGGTGCCGCCGATGATGCGGTGGGTCTCCGCATCGAACAGCAGCTTGGTGAAGCCTTCGTCACGGCCGTTGGCAACGGCGCGGCCGCTGGCAGCCCATGGGAAGTGGCCCTTCTCGACCTTGATGCCCTTGGCTTTCGCCTCGTCTTCGGTGATGCCGGCCCATGCCACTTCCGGATCGGTGTAGGCCACCGATGGAATGATCTTCGCATCGAAGTGAGCCTTCTCGCCGTGCGCAGCTTCGGCGGCAACGTGCGCTTCGTGCACGGCTTTGTGCGCGAGCATTGGCTGGCCGACGATGTCGCCGATGGCGAAGATGTGCGGCACATTGGTGCGCATCT
>CAMLSG010000054.1 GCA_946482635.1 uncultured Duganella sp. | reverse complement strand
GTGCGACGGGTCTTCCTCATCGCGCCATTCGGCCAGGCTGGCGATGGCCCACGCCGCGGCATCGGCGATCTGGCCCAGTTCATTGAGCTGAGTGCGCTGGCGCTGCACCTTGGCGCGCGCCTCGCGCAACTGCAAATGGGTTCCGATGCGCGCACGCAGCAGTTCTGGCACCAGAGGGCGCGCCACGACGTCGGAAGCTCCTTCGGCGAGCGCGCTTTGCTCCAGGTCCGGCTGGCCGCGTTCGATCATGGCGATCAGGGGAATGCTGGCAGTGTCGGGGTTGCCGCGCAGGCGTTGGCAAACCGCAAAGCCATCGCGCACCACATCAACCAGGATCAGGTCAGGGCGCGGAAGCCGCTGTGCCGCAGCAAGCGCGCTGTCGAAGTCGTCGACCGCACGCACGGCATACTTGTCTTCCAGCAGATGGCTGAGCTGTTGCAGGTGGTCGGCCGATCCATCAACGATCAGCAGCAGCGGCTTGGTCTTTGGGCTCTTCATTGCGGCATGATACCGCACGGGAACTTCACGCAGGGAATGTTCAATCAGAGAGTGCGGGTGTGCCGTCTGGCAGGAAAGCGCCGAAACAGCGCGTGCATTCAATACAGAACAGGTGCGCCACCCGAACATTCTTCTGGCGCAGCACCAGTTGCAGGTGGCCCTCTTCGCAAATCGGGCATGTTTCGCGCATGGTGCCGCAGGCCATCACGTCGTCGGCCAGGTAGTTTTCATCGTAACGCACACCATCAACGACGCGCTGCGGGTCGAGCTCGACCAGGAAAAGCACCGGCTCCGGGCCTCGCTGGTCGGGCACTGGGTAGGCGCTTGAATGATAGTGATTCATTTGATTCATTGTCATCCCCTTTGCCCAGCGCAGGTTACGGGCACTTTAACGATAGTCAAAGATTCCCCATGAGGCAAGGTCAACCCGAAAAATTGCTTGCAATTAGATCGCGCACTATCTATACTGCGTTCCATGGATACGAAATCATTTGACCTCGAACAGGTTCCCAAGCTCGACCAGCAATTGTGCTTCGCCTTGTATTCGACTTCCCTGGCGATGAACAAGCTGTACCGCAAGCTGCTGCGCAAGCTGGGACTGACCTACTCGCAATACCTGGTGATGATGGTGTTGTGGGAACAGGACGAGCAAACGGTGTCCGCCCTGGGCGAACGCCTGTTCCTCGACTCGGCCACGCTAACGCCGCTGCTGAAGCGGATGGAGCAGGCTGAACTGATCACCCGCACCCGTTGCCCGCAAGACGAGCGCCAGGTGATCATTGCCCTCACCCCGCACGGCAGCGAACTGCGGAACGAGGGTGCCAAGCTGCCGGCTTGCGTGCTTGGCGCCAGCGGCTGCGACCTGGATCAGGTGATTCGCTTGCAACGCGAGCTGTCGGTCTTGCGCACCAGCCTGATGAACAACGCGTAACAGACAGATGCCCACCTTGGTGTCACCAGTGTGGGCATTTTTTAAAACCAATTAAGTAGCGCACTATTTAATAGCCAACTAAGCAAAGGAGATTTACCATGAAAACCGTTATCGCCGCTTCTGCCCTCGCCCTCCTCGCCGGTTCCGCCGTCGCCGCCAGCCTGCCGGGCGTTGAACCGCAAACCGCGCAATTCCTGAAAGCGCTCGAAGGTGGCAAGCCGCTCGAATCGCTGAGCCCTGCCGAGGCGCGCCAGGTACTGGCCGGCGCCCAGAAAGGCGCCAAGCTACCGGCCGCCGACGTGTCCGACAAAGTGATCGATGTCGATGGCGAAAAGATCAAGCTGCACATCGTGCGCCCTGCCGGCGCCAAGGGTACCCTGCCGGTCTTCATGTTCTTCCACGGCGGCGGCTGGGTACTGGGCGACTTCCCTACCCACGAACGCCTGGTGCGCGACCTGGTGGTGAACTCCGGCGCCGCGGCAGTCTTCGTTGACTACACTCCTTCGCCGGAAGCCGGCTATGGCGTGGCAATCAAGCAAGCCTACGGCGCCACCAAATGGGTCGCGAAAAACGGCAAGGAAATCAATGTCGACGGCACCCGCCTCGCCGTGGCAGGCAACAGCGTCGGCGGCAATATGGCAGCGGTGGTGGCGCTGATGGCGAAAGACCAGGGGCAGCCCAAGCTGCGCGCCCAGGTCCTGCTGTGGCCCGTCACCAACGCCGATTTCGACAATGCCTCCTACCAGCAGTTCGCCGATGGCCACTTCCTGACTCGTAACGCGATGAAATGGTTCTGGGACAACTACACGACCGACCTGGCCAAACGCAAGGAAATCTACGCCTCGCCTTTGCAGGCCACGACCGAGCAATTGAAAGGCCTGCCGCCAACCCTGATCCAGACCGCCGAATTCGACGTGCTGCGTGACGAAGGCGAAGCCTACGGCAAGAAGCTGGATGCCGCCGGTGTCGAAACCGCCACAGTCCGCTACAACGGCATGATCCACGACTTCGGCCTGCTGAACGTGCTGAGCAACGTACCGGGCACCAAAGCCGCGATGCGCCAAGCCGGCGAGGAACTGAAATACCGCTTGAAATAAAAGCTGGGGCGCCGAGACCCTTTCGGTCTCGGCGCGTACCAACAACGGATGTTTCAGGTTTTTTACAAATAAACGAAGTGTCGTGAGAAAAAGCTCTCTAGAATAGCCCAGCATTTATTACAACAAGCATGGGGATTCGATGAAACGCCTTCATTTCGGCCTTGCCGCACTTTGCCTGACGGCGACGGCTTTCGCAGCCGAGCCATTTGATGACAAGTTCCGCCAGCTCGAAGAGCTGCTGCCTTCCGCCAACCAGTACCGCACCGCTTCCGGCGCGCCCGGCCATGCCTACTGGCAGCAACGCGCCGATTACACCATTCGTGCCACCCTGGATGAGGCTAACCGCGCCATTTCGGGCAGCGGCCAGGTCACCTACCACAACAACTCGCCGGATACCCTGCATTACCTGTGGCTGCAGCTCGACCAGAACATCTACAAATCGGATTCCGATGCCCGCATGACCATGACCGCGCCGTCGCGCGAAGCCTGGGGCCGCGCCAAGGGCGAAGAAGAAGGCATGAAGTACGAAGGCTTGCGCAACATCCTTGCCGGGCGCGACTTCGATGGCGGCTTCAAGATCGGCTCCGTCAAAGGTCCCGGCGGCGCGCCACTGAAAACCACCATCAACCGCACCATGATGCGCATCGAGCTGCAGCAGCCGCTGAAGCCGGGCGAGAAGTTCAGTTTCTCCATCGACTGGACCTACAAGATCAATGAGCAGAAAGTGCTGGGCGGCCGCTCCGGCTATGAATACTTCGCCGAAGACAAGAACGCGCTGTTCGAGATCGCCCAGTGGTTCCCGCGCATGGCGGCTTACTACGACGTGTATGGCTGGCAGCACAAGCAGTTCCTGGGTTCCGGCGAATTCACGCTGGAATTCGGCGACTACGACGTGCAGATCACAGTCCCGGCCGACCATATCGTGGCGTCCACCGGCGAGCTGCAAAACCCGAACGACGTGCTGACCTCTACCCAGCGCGACCGCCTGGCCAAGGCCCGCACCAGCAAGACCCCGGTCGTCATCGTGACCCAGGCCGAAGCCGAGCAGGCCGAAAAGAACCAGGCCAAGGGCTCCAAGACCTGGCATTTCAAGGCGAAGAACGTGCGCGACTTCGCCTGGGCGTCTTCCCGCAAGTTCATCTGGGATGCGCAGGGCTACAAGAAGGACGGCAGCAACCTGATGGCCATGTCCTACTATCCGAAGGAAGGCAACCCGCTGTGGGAGAAGTATTCGACCGCCGCCATCATCCATACCATCGAGCAGTACAACAAGTACAGCTTCGACTATCCCTACCCGACTGCGATTTCCGTCAACGGCCCGGTCGGCGGCATGGAGTATCCGATGATCTCCTTCAACGGCCCGCGTCCGGTGAAGGACAAGAAGACCGGCGAAATCACCTACACCAAGCGCGCCAAGTACGGCCTGATCGGCGTGGTGATCCACGAGGTTGGCCACAACTACTTCCCGATGATCGTTAACAGCGACGAGCGCCAATGGACCTGGATGGATGAGGGCCTGAACACCTTCGTCCAATCGCTGGCGCAGGAAGCCTGGGAGGACAATTACCCGGCCGGCCGCGGCGATCCGCGCTTCATCGTCGACTACATGCGTTCGAAGAACCAGGTGCCGATCATGACCAACTCGGAGTCGCTGCTCCAGTTCGGCAACAACGCCTACGCCAAGCCAGCCGCCGCGCTGAACATCCTGCGCGAAACGGTGCTGGGCCGCGAACTGTTCGATTATGCTTTCCGTGAATATGCGCGCCGCTGGAAGTTCAAGCGCCCTACCCCGGCCGACTTCTTCCGCACCATGGAAGACGCGTCCGGCACCGACCTTGACTGGTTCTGGCGCGGCTGGTTCTACACCACGGATGCAGTCGACGTATCGATCGATGGCATCAGCGAGTACGGCGTGAGCACCAAGAATCCGGAAACCGAAAAGGCCTGGAAGAAGGCGCAGCACGACGCGGAGCCGGTCTCCATCATCGACCAGCGCAACAAGGGCATGGTACGCAAGGTGGATGAACAGCCTGCGCTGAAGGACTTCTACAACGAGCACGACGACTACACCGTCACCAACGCCGACCGCAACAAGTTCGACGAGCAGACCAAGGACCTGGAACAGTGGGAGAAGGACCTGCTGGCGCAGGGCAAGCACCTGTACCTGGTGGACTTCTCCAACCTCGGTGGCCTGGTGACCCCGCTGATCCTGCAGATCGAACTGAAGTCGGGCAAGAAGTACATCGAGCGCGTGCCTGCCGAAGTGTGGCGCTACTCGCCGAAGAAGGTCACCAAGATCATCGTGACCGACGAGCCGCTGGTGTCCCTGGTGCATGATCCGTACTGGGAAACCGCCGACATCGACCAGTCGAACAACGCCTGGCCGCGCAAGGTGACGCCTTCGCGCCTGGAACTGTTCAAGTCGCGCCAGCCGGAAAACATGATGAAGGACTTCAACACTCCGCTGAAGAAGCAGGAAGCGGATAGCGCCAAGGAAGGCGCCAAGAAGGAATGATGCGTTTCAAGGCCGTCCTCGCGGCGGCGCTGCTCTGGTGCAGCGCTGCCGCCCAAGCCCATAATTTTCACGTGGGCTTGACCGAAATCAGCTTCAACCCACGCACGGGCAGCACGGAAGTGGTTCATACTTACACGGCGCATGATGTGGAAGCGCTGTTGATGAACCTGTACCAGCGCCACTTTGACCTTGGGTTGGAGGAGGACCAGGCCGTGTTCCGTCGCTACCTCGAAAAGCAGTTCCGCATCACCGTCAACGGCAAGCCATTGCCGCTGCAATGGGTCGGCTTGCAAGCCAACGTCGACAACATCGTCGTGTTCCAGGAAATCGAAAAGACCGAACTGCCGCCGGGCGCCGTCCTGCTGGACGGTGTGCTGACGGACTTCCTGCCGCAGCAAGTCAATAATGTCAACGTCAGCGCCCCGGGCCGCCCGGCAGCCTCCATCGTTTTCAATCGCGATCGCCGTGAACAGCCGCTCCCGTAGGCTCGCAATCGTTTGCCTGCTTGCGCCGGCAGCCGCGTATGCCGACGATCCCTTCATGCAGCGCGTGCTGGTCGAGGGCGCACGCGCCAGCCAGGTCGGCGTCGCCGATTCGGCCGGCATGGGCAGCGTCTCGCAGCGCCAGCTCGAAGCACGCACCATTTACCGCCCAGGCGAACTGCTGGAAGCGACGCCGGGGCTGGTAGCCAGCCAGCATAGCGGCGAGGGCAAGGCCAACCAGTTCTACCTGCGCGGCTTCAACCTCGATCACGGCACCGACCTGCGCACCACGGTGGACGGCATGCCGGTCAACCAGCGCAGCCACGCGCATGGCCAGGGCTGGACCGACCTGAATTTCATCATTCCAGAACTGGTGGCGCGGCTCGATTACAGCAAGGGGCCGTATAACGCGAGCACCGGCGACTTTTCCTCCGCCGGCGCCACGGCAATCAATTACTCCAGCCGACTGCCGCAGGACCAGGCCAGCGCCACGGCAGGCCAGAATGGCTACGGCCGCGCCCTGGTTGCAGGATCGCGCGAATCCGGCGACAGCGGCTCCTGGCTGTACGCGCTGGAGGCGGTGCACAACGATGGCCCTTGGACACGCGGCGACAACTACCGCAAACTGAACGCGGTGCTGCGCTTCAGCGAAGGCTTCGCCAACAACGGCTACACCGTTACTGCCATGGCCTACCGCGGCGCCTGGAGCGCCACCGACCAGATACCGCAGCGCGCCGTGGACAATGGCTCGCTGGGCCGCTTTGACGGCATCGACCTGACCGATGGCGGGCAGGCGCGCCGTTTCAGCCTGTCCGCCGCCTGGGCACGTAGCGACGAAAAACAGACCACGCACGCCACCGCCTACGTCATCAACAACCGTCTCGAACTGTTCTCCAACTTCACCTACTTCCTGGACGACCCGGTGCATGGCGACCAGTTCGCCCAGCCCGACCGCCGCGTCACCAGCGGTTTCGATGTAAGCCGTAGCTGGCATGACCATATGGACGACATGGCGTGGAGCACCACGCTCGGCGTGCAGGCGCAGAACGACAATATCTTCAACGCCCTGCAGCATACGCAAGCGCGCCAGGTGCTGGCCACCGTGCGCGCCGACCATATCGTCGAAACCAGCGCCGCGCTGTACCTGCAGCAACGCCTGCGCGTCACGCCATGGCTGCGCGGCGAAGCCGGCTTGCGGCTGGACCGCTACCGCTTCGCCGTCGGCGATGCCCGCGCCGATGAAACACTGGCCAGCCCGAGCATCAGCCTGGCGTTCGGCCCCTGGTCGCGCACCGAGATCTACCTGAACGCCGGCCGTGGCTTCCACAGCAACGACGCGCGGGGCGTGACCCAGGCGCAGGACCCGGCGACACCGCTGGCCCGCTCGCGCGGCCTGGAGTTCGGCCTGCGCAGTGAAGCCGTCACAGGCCTGCAGACCGTGCTGGCCGTGTATCGCCTGGACTTCGACTCGGAACTGGTCTACCTGGGCGACGCCGGCAGCACCGAAGCGGGCCGCCCGAGCCGCCGCCACGGCATCGAGTTCTCCAACTACTACAAACCGTTCAAATGGCTGTCGCTGGACGCCGACCTCGCCTTCGCGCGCGGCCGCTTCCGTCCTTCCGCGCCGGAAGGCGACCGCATCCCCGGTGCGGTCGAAGGCGTGGCCCAACTGGCCGCCACCGTCACCCCGGCCGGCCCCTGGTCCGGCGCCCTGCGCCTGCGCTGGTTCGGCCCGCGCCCACTGGTAGAAGACAACTCCGTGCGCTCGAAAGCCAGCGCCACCCTCAACGGCCGCCTGGCCTACAAGCTGGCAGCCCGCACCACCCTGGAGCTGGAAGGCTTCAACCTCGCCAACCGCCAGGTATCGGCCATCGACTATTTCTACGAGTCGCGCCTGCAGGGCGAGGCCGAGGCCATGGCCGGCATCCATTTCCACCCGATCGAGGCAAGGTCCTTCCGCTTCAGCGTAACGCACGCGTTCTAAGTACAATAAGGGGCATGATGACGCCCTTGCCCCAATTGATCCACACCCTGCGCAGCGCCGGCTACGCCCTGCTCAAGCCGGCCGATGTGGCCAGCCTGGCCGGCTGCACCCTGGATGAACTGAATTCCCTGGTCCCGAGCTGGGACGACCTGGCCCCGGACAACTACCTGAAAGACGGCGGCCGCTATCGCCGCCGGCGCCACTCCTGCTTCGTGCAGGACGGCCTGGCCCTCGAGCAGACCGCCCACCGCGCCCACTGGCAGCCGGTCGAATACAACGCCCTGCACGGCGGCATGCGCCGCCTGTTCGAGCCGGTCGCCCCGCAAACGGTGGCCAACCCGGCCTGGACCAGGCTGCTGGCCGCCGTCGGCCAGGCCTGCGCCCAGGTACGCGGCCAGCATCCCTGGTATGTGGAAGCCCACCAGTTCCGCATCGACACCACCGACGGCATCGGCCGCCCCACCCCGGAAGGCGCCCACCGCGACGGCGTCGATTTCGTGGCCGTGCTGCTGGTCGGCCGCCACGGCATCAAGGGCGGCGAAACCCGTGTCTTCGAGGCCGACGGACCGAACGGCAAGCGCTTTACCATGACCGAACCGTGGACCATGCTGCTGCTGGACGACGCGGCTGTCATCCATGAATCGACCCCGATCCAGCCGCTGGCCGAGCATGGCCACCGCGACACGCTGGTCATCACCTACCGTGACGGCGGTTTCCAAGGCGGGTGAAAAAACGGTATAGTCTGATCACCCAACCATTTCGGAGGTGACTTGGACTCCAGCTACGATATCGCGCCCGATGAGCTGGAAATACTCATCGTGGAAGACAGCCCGACCCAGGCTGAGCGCCTGCGGCGGCTGATCCGGTCCTCGGGCTATCACGCCAGGGTGGCGGCCAACGGCAAGCTGGCACTGGCCGATATCCGCGAGCACAAGCCGCACCTGGTCCTGTCGGACATCGTCATGCCCGAGATGAACGGCTATGAACTGTGCCGCGCCATCAAGGCCGATCCCGCGCTGCGCGATATCCCGGTCATCCTGGTCACCTCGCTGACCGACCCCAAAGACATCATCCGCGGCATCGAATGCGGCGCCGACAACTTCATCCGCAAGCCCTACGCCGAAGACTACCTGCTCAACCGCATCGGCCAGATGCTGGTCAACCAGAAGCTGCGCAAGAATTCCAGCATGGAGGTCGGCATCGCCCTCTACCTGGGCGACCAGAAACACTTCATCAATGCAGAACGCCAGCAGATCCTCGACCTGCTGATCTCGACCTACGAGCAGGCGGTGCAGGTCAACAGCGAGCTGCAGGCGCGCGAGCGTCAGGTAATCGAACTGAACATGCGCCTGGCCCACCATGCCGGCGAGCTGGAAACCATCAACCGCGAGATCGCGCTGAAGAACCTGGAACTGGCCGAAGCCAGCCGCATGAAGTCGGCCTTCATCGCCAATATGTCGCACGAGCTGCGCACGCCGCTGAATGCCATCATCGGCTTTACCGGCGCCCTGCTGATGAAGCTTCCCGGCCCGCTGACCGATGAACAGGACCGCCAGCTCAACACCATCCGCAACAGCGCGCGCCACCTGCTATCGCTGATCAACGACATCCTCGACGTCGCCAAGATCGAAGCGGGTAAGGTCACCCTGACCGTGGAGTCCGTGCAATGCCAGCAACTGATGGGCGAAGTGGCGGACACCCTGCGCCCGCTGGCTGCGCAGAAAGGGCTGGAAGTCCTGGTCGACATGCCGGAGCAACCGATCGTGCTGCAGACCGACCGCCGCGCGCTGGCGCAAATCATGATCAACCTGGCCAACAACGCCATCAAGTTCACCGAGAAAGGCATGATCAAGCTGGCGCTGAAGCAGCGCACCGACGAAGAGCAGGCGCTGATCACGGAATTCAGCGTGACCGACAGCGGCAGCGGCATCAAGGAAGAAGACCAGGCCAAGCTGTTCCAGGCTTTTTCGCAACTCGATAACAGCTCGACCCGGCATGTGGAAGGCGCGGGCCTGGGCCTTTACCTGAGCCAGAACCTGGCCAATCTCCTCGGCGGTTCGCTGTTCTTCAGCAGCGACTTCGGCAAAGGCAGCACCTTCACGCTCGCACTCAAATGTCGGCACGCATCCTGATCATCGAAGACAACCAGGCCAATATGGACCTGATGACGTACTTGCTGCAGGCCTTCGGCCATCGGCCCCTGTGCGCCACCGATGGCGAAATGGGCGTGGCGATGGCCATCAGCGAGAAGCCGGACCTGATCCTGAGCGACCTGCACTTGCCAAAGCTGGACGGGCTGGGCGTGGTAGCGCGCTTGCGCGCCGATCCGGCCACCCAGTCGATCCCGATCCTTGCCGCCAGCGCCCTCCCCGTCACCGATGGCTGTGCAGCGCTGCGCCGCGCCGGCTTTTCCGGCTGCCTGCCCAAGTCGCTGGAGCCTGACGTGCTGATCCCGGCACTGGAATCCTTCCTGCCTGCCCACCTGCGCGCTGGCGGCACGCCCGCTATGCCTGCGCCGTCTGCCGCCGCGCCGACTCCCGCCACGGCCCCTGCCGGCACGGTCAACACCGGACGCGCCCGCGTGCTGCTGCTTGACGCGGCGCCGGAAAACGCCGGCCTGGTGGCTGCGATCCTGGCGCACAGCGGCTACAGCGTCCGCAGCGCATCCAACCCGATGGATGCCGGCGCGCTGATGGACGGCCATGTTTACGACGTGGTGTTGTGCGAGCTGGGCTTGCTGGAAGCGGGCCGCCTGTCTTTCCTGGCCGACGCGCTGGAGATGGCGCCCGGGCTGCCGGTGCTGGTGATCCGCCCCGACGATGAAGACGACCTGGGTGCATTGGGCGCGGGACGCCGCCGCAGCGTGCTGTCCCATCCGATCGACCCGCAACAGCTGGTGGCGGCAATCGACGGCCTGCTGGGCCAGCCTGCTCTTTAGGCCAGCATCAGCCAGCCCAGTGCGATCAGGCTGAACACCGCGGCAATCATGCCCAGGGTGTTTTCCGACCGTTCATCGGGGCTGGTCAACTTCCACAGAAACTTCAGCATTTTTCTTGTCCCCAACCGCGTCCCAACGCCATGCGGCCGTCAGGCGTACCTGCAGGTAATCGAGGAAGAGGCGAACCCGGAGCGGCAAGTTGCGGCCGTGCGGCAGGATCGCCTGCAGCGGCGCAGCCGGCATGCTGTAGCGTGGCAACAAACGTTGCAGGCGCCCTGCCAGCAGGTCATCGCCCACATCCCAGATCGATTTTACTACCAAGCCGCTACCTTGCAGCGCCAGCGCGTGTGCGGCCTGGCCGTCATTGGTGAGGAAAGTTGCGGCCACGCGCACGCTCTCTGTTTGCTCGCCGTCGAAGCGCCAGTCGACGCGCCGGGCGTCGCCGATCACGATGCAGCGATGCCCGGTTAGCTCGGCAGGACTGGCCGGGATGCCATGCTGCTCCAGGTAGGATGGCGCGGCGCACAGCACGCGGTAGTTGGGAGCAAGCCGGCGCACCACCAGGCTGGGATCTTCCACGCTGCCGAAACGGACCGCCATGTCCAGCCCGGTTTCCAGCACGTTCACGACGGTATCGGTCAGTTCAAGCTGCACCTGCAGGCCGGGATGCTGGCGCTGGAAGTCGGCGACGATGGGCACGATATGCTGGCGCCCAAGTTCGGCGGGGGCGCTCAGGCGCAGCAGGCCGTCCACTTCGTGCCGGCTGTGCGCGAGCAGGGACTCGGCCTGGCCAACCTCCTCCAGGATGCGCAAGACGCGGGCATGGAACAACGCGCCGTCCGCCGTCAGCGCCTGGCGCCGCGTGGTCCGCTGCAACAGCCGCAGGCCAATGCTCTTCTCCAGCTGCGCCAGGCGTTTGCTCACCACCGATAGCGGCAGCTCGAGTTCACGCGCGGCGGCCGACATGCTGCCTGCCGCCACGATGTGCGCAAACGCCCGCAAAGCCGGCAAATCATCAAGCATGGGCTAATTCTCCCTGAATTGGAAAATATGTATTCGTCATGGACGACTATTTTAGCCACTCAAAGGTGAATATCATGCAATTATTTCCAAAGGAGATATGATGAAACACCTTACCACCCTGCTGCTCGCCGCCCTGCCCTGGGCTGCCGCCCATGCGGCGCCGGCCCCGGAACTCATCCGTCCGCGCCAGCAATTCGTCGATCCTTCGCTGCCGGCGGCACAGGCAGAAGCCAGCGTGCTGGCTGCCCGCCACTACGCATCGTTCTGGAACAACGGCGACGAAACGCTGGCTCGCGCCGCATTGGCGCCAGGGTTCACAGACCGCACCCTGCCGCCCGGCCGCGCCCAGGGCCTGCCAGGTCCGCTGGCGGCATCTACCTTCGTGCGTGCGGCGGTTCCCGATATGCGCGCCGACATCGAGCAGTTGATCGTCAGCGGCGACCGTGCCATCGTGCACCTGCGCTTCCGGGGTCATTTCACCGGCAGTTTCAAAGGCGTGCAGGGCAAGGGACAGGCGATCGACTTCATCGCCACCGACATCTATCGCATCGCTGAGGGCCAAATCACCGACAACTGGCACATCGAGGACAACCTCGCCTTCCTGCGCCAGCTTGGCGTGATTGGAGACTAGGCAATCAGCTGCAGGCGTGCACCGGAGGGCAAGCCGGGGAAGGTGCGTGCCAGCGCCGTATCAGGCAGGCGCAGGTGGCGCTCGGCCACATGCGCCAGCACATGGCGGAAGTCGGTGGTGACCGGCAAATCGCGTCCTTCGTTCAACTGGGCGTCGGCCAGTCCTTTCCATTCGCCCGCCACCTTGCCGCCCTGGAGCTTTCCGCCCAGCAGCCACATGGCGTTGCCGTGGCCATGGTCGGTGCCCCGGTTGCCGTTCTCGCGCGCGGTACGGCCGAATTCCGACATGACCACGATCACCGTATCGTCAAACAATGGACCCAGGCGCTGCGCCAGCGTCGCCAGCCCCTGCCCCAGCGGCTGCAGGCGGTTGGCCAGTTGGCCGGTGCCGGCGCCCTGGTTGGCATGGGTGTCCCAGCCGCCCAGCGCAACGAAGGCGAGCTGGATGTTGGGGTTGTTGCGCATCAGTGTTGCAAGGCGGCCGGCATCGTCGGGGAAGCCATTCGGCAGCGGGGCGCCGTTATCGGCCGCCTGCATCTCCGACATCATCCCGCCATTGGCGGCAGCCATGACTTCCTCATGGGCCTTGCGCCCGGCCTGGTACACCTTGCCGTAGCGTTCATTGCCGGCGTACAGCGCGTCGAAGGCTTTCGCGATCTGCGGCCGGTCGAGCGGCGTGGAGCGCGTGCCGGCTGCGCCGTTGGCGAGGTTGGTGGCCGGCTGAGCGCCGGACAGCACGCGCGGCATCACCGGGCCGATGCTGAGCGCCCGCGTCGGCGTGGTCTCGCCCGGCAGGCTGCCAAGCAGGCGGTTCATCCAGCCATCCTGCGTGCTCTTCACGCCCGGCGTGGCGGACTCCATATAGTCTTGCGCATCGAAGTGGGAACGGCTGGCATCCGGCGACCCGCTGGCGTGCACGAAGGCCAGCTTTTTCTGCTCCCACAGCGGCATCAAAGGCGCCAGCGCCGGATGCAGGCCAAAGTAGCCGTCCAGGTTCAGCGCGCCGTCTTCTGTGCCCGGCCTGGCCAGCGCGATATTCGGGCGCAGGCGGGCGTATTCGGGGTCGGCCACCGGCGCCACCACGTTCAGGCCGTCCACCGCGCCACGCAGCATGACGACGATTAGTTTTTTCGCGGTCGGCGAGCTGCTGCCGGGGGCCATGGTCGCCGCCCAGGCATGGGGGCCGAGCGGCAGCATCAGGCCGGCGCTGGCGGCGAAGGCATTCAGGAATTGGCGTCGTTGCATGGCGCGCTCCGTTAGCGTTGCATGAAGTCGGGACTGCCGAGCAGCATGGCAGCGCGCAGGCGTTCATTGCTGTCGGCGACGATGGCGGCAGTCTGTTTCGAGACTGAGGTGCCTAAAGCCTCCTGCACCTTGTCGGCATCGGCACCGTTGGAAAGTGCCAGCGCGTAGCTGATGCGGCGGCTCAGGCCATCCGGGTTCAGCCAGGCGCCTTCCGTGTTCTTGTAGCCGTCCGGCGTCTGGCAGCCGTACAGCGGCATCCCGAGACGGTTCAGGATGCCCACCAGCGGCTTCACTTCAGGCATCGGCATGGCGGACGCGCGCGATGCAGATACCACGTACTGGTACGGCGTCTTGAACTTGGCGCCGGCGTATTGCTGGTCCATGAATTCCGGGCTGGAGAACAGGGTACGCAGCACGGTGCGGATATCGCCCTTGCTGGCGATCCAGCTTTGCGCCATGCGCTCCACCAGCGCGGGCGGCGGCTGGTCGGCCACGAAGTACTGCGCCAGCTTGCTGCTGATATGGCGCGCAGTCGCGGGATGCACCGCCAGCACGTCCAGCGCATACTCCCCTTCCGCCTCGCCACGCGCTGTCACCGGCTTGCCCAGCCAGGTCTTGGCGCCGTTATCGTGGCGGCGCGGATCGAACGCGAACTGGGCATCGCGCTTCGGTCGATAGGTCCAGCCGGTCAGCATGCGCGCCAGCTCGGTCACGTCTTTCTGGGTATAGCCGCCGTCGACGCCCAGGGTATGCAGCTCCATCAGCTCGCGGGCGTAATTCTCATTCAGGCCGCCAGCCTTCGAGACCCAGTTATCGAGGTAGAACAACATGGCCGGATGATGGGCCGTGGCGCCCAGCATCTGGCGGAACGAGCCAAACACGTAGGGACGGATCGCATCGCGCTCATAGCTTGTGACCAGGGCACGGTCCTGCCCTTTACCCGAAAATACATTGAAGTGGTTATACCAGAAGTCAACCATCACTTCTTCCAGCTGGCGCGGGCTTTCGATGGCGCGCAGCAGGCGGGCTTCGGCCGCTTCGGAGGCCATCTGCTGCACCACTTCCCGGCGCTCGCCCTGCTCGCCACTGCGTGCTTCCTGGAATCGTTCCAGCGCATCGCCGGCGCTCATCTTCAGCGTTTCCAGCTTGTCCAGCCGCTGGGCTAACGCCACCGGCAAGGCCGGCGGGTTGAGTTGCTCATCAATATAAGCCTGTATCCCGGACTGGCGCACCCGCTCGATATCGCCAGGGCGCGGCCCGTAGGCCAGCCGGTTCAGCACATGGATGGCAGCCTGCTCGCCCGCCAGGGGCGCCGCCCACAGGGCCGCCTGGGGTAGTGCGGCAAGTACCGCGCCGAGTATCCAGCTTCGCATGATGTCGTCCCAATACAATGATTCGCAGGACTTTCTTTATACGCTAGCCGCCGAATTAAGGGCAAAGACTCCTTTGTATCAGGATGTTAATTGTTTGATTTATATGCTCTAATTCACGTTGCGCAAAATGAAAGGACGGCATGAAGAGATATCAGGTCCCGCTATCTGTGGTGGCCATGCTGGCGCTCAGCGCCTGCGGCATCACCGGACCGGCGAACAAGGTCGCGGCGGATGCGCCGCAACAATGGCAGGCTCCCCTGCCGCATAACGGCAGCACCGGTGAACTGGCCAACTGGTGGCAGCGCCAGTCCGATCCGCTGCTGGTGCAATTGATCGAGGCCGCACAGGCGGCCAGTCCCACCATTGCAGGCGCCCAGGCGCGCTTTGCAGCCGCCAGCGCCGAGCGCACCGCCGCCGGCGCTGCCCTCGCCCCATCGCTGACCGGTGTGCTGACATCCACCCGCATGAGCCAGCAGTCCGCCAGTGCTCCGACGAATACCACCACCCAGCTGCTGGCCCAGGCCCAGTGGGAAATCGACCTGTTCGGCGGCGGCCGCGCGCGCCGCAACGCTGCCATCGCGCGCCACGAAGGCGCACAGGCGGGCTGGCATGAAGCCCGCGTCAGCGTGGCGGCCGAAACAGCCAACCAGTATTACAGCCTGCGGGCCTGCGAAAAGCTGCTGAACGTCGCCCGCATGGATGCCGCTTCGCGCGCCCATACCGCGCGCCTGACCGACATCACCACCAGGGCCGGCTTCCAGTCGCCGTCCGCCAATGCCCTGGCCCGGGCCAGCGCCGCCGACGGCAATAACCGCGCGGTAGCCCAGCGTGCTGCCTGCGACAGCGAATTGAAAGTTCTGGTGGCGCTGACCGCCATCCCGGAACCGGAACTGCGGGCACGGCTGGCCGACAGCGCGGCGAATGCCGTGCTGTCGCCGGAAGCCGGCGTCGCCATCGATTCGGTGCCGGCCCAGGTGCTGGCCCAGCGTCCCGACGTCTTCAACGCAGAGCGCGAAGTCGCCGCTGCCAGCTACGACGTCGCCAGCGCGCGCGCCGAGCGCCTGCCGCGCTTGGGCCTTTCCGGCTCTATCGGGCGCGGCCGCCTGCATGCCGAGGGCCAGGACATCACCGCCAATGTGTGGACCATCGGCCCGCTGCAAATGACCTTGCCGATCATCGATTGGGGCGTGCGCCGCGCCAATGTGGATGCTTCGCGCGCCCGTTACGACGCTGCCGTGTCGAGCTACAAGGCCAGCGTGCGCCAGGCCGTGTCGGAAGTCGAACAGGCGCTGGTGGCGCTGCAAAGCACCCAGGAGCGGGCCGAGGATGCGCAGACTGCGCTCGACGGCTATCGCACCTTCTTCACCGCGACCGAAGAACGCTACAAGAATGGGCTGGCCAGCCTGCTCGAACTGGAAGACGCCCGCCGCACGCGGCTGGCCGCAGAAAACACAGTAGTGAACCTGCAGCGCGAACGCAGCGCCGCCTGGATCGCCCTGTACCGTGCAGCAGGCGGCGGCTGGACCGCGCCTGCCGCGCAATAAGATTGGACAAACTATGAAACCACTGCACCGCACTCCCTCCGCTGTCGCCGCCCTGGCAGTTGCTACTGCCCTTGCCGCCCTGGCCCAGGCGCCCTGCGCCATGGCCGACGACAAGAAGCCTGCCGCCGCCAAGCCATCGCTGACCGTCACGACCGTCCGTCCGCAGAAAACCAGCCTGCCGATCCGCCTGACCGCCAACGGCAACGTCGCCGCCTGGCAGGAAGCAATCATCAGCAGCGAATCGAACGGCCTGCGCCTGTCCGACGTCAAAGTCAACGTGGGCGACGTGGTCACCAAGGGCGAAGTACTGGCCGTGTTTGCGCCGGAAACCCCGCAAGCCGAAGTGGCGCAAGCCAAGGCCGCGCTGATGGAAGCCGAGGCTGCCGCTGCGGAAGCGAAGGCCAATGCCGAGCGCGCACGCTCGATCCAGGATACCGGCGCCCTGAGCGCCCAGCAGATCAGCCAGTACACTACCGCCGAAGCCACGGCCCAGGCGCGCGCCGCTTCCGCCAAAGCCATGCTGGCCTCGGCCGAACTGCGCCTGCGCTATACCAGGGTTGTCGCGCCCGACGCGGGCGTGATCTCGGCCCGCAGCGCCACCGTCGGCGCCGTCGCCGGCCCCGGCACCGAGTTGTTCCGCATGATCCGCCAGGGCCGCCTGGAATGGCGCGCCGAAGTCACGGCCGCCGACCTGCGCAACGTAAAGATCGGCGGCAATGCCGTCGTCAAGGCCGCCAACGGCAGCGAACTGACCGGCAAGGTGCGCATGGTGGCGCCGACCATCGACCCGCAGACCCGCTCCGCCCTGGTCTACGTGGACCTGCCGCCGAATAACGGCAAGCAGGCGCCGTTCAAGGCAGGCATGTTCGCCACCGGCCAATTCGAGCTCGGCGCATCCGATGCGCTGACCGTGCCGCAGCAGTCGATTACCGTGCGTGATGGCTTCAGCTACGTGTTCCGCCTGAACCAGGACCAGCGCGTGAGCCAGGTCAAGGTGCAGCCGGGCCGCCGCATCGGCGACCGCATCGAGGTGCTGTCCGGACTGGCGCCCGATGCGCAGATCGTGGCTGCCGGCGCAGGTTTCCTGAACGACGGCGACCTGGTACGCAATACCGGGGCGCCGGCGCAAGCCGCGACCGCGGTCAAGCCGGCACGCTAAGGAGGCGCCGTGAACTTTTCAGCCCTCTCAATCAAGCACCCGGTTCCGGCGATCATGCTGTTCATCCTGCTGTCGCTGGCAGGCTGGATGGCCTACCGCGCCAACCCGGTGCAGGACTTCCCCGACATCGAACTGCCAATCGTCACCGTTTCGGCCTCCCTGCCCGGCGCTGCACCGGCCCAGCTGGAAACCGAGGTGGCGCGCAAGATCGAAGATTCGGTCGCCACGCTGCAAGGCGTGAAGAACATCTACGCCAAGGTGCTGGACGGCACGGCCACCATCACCGTCGAATTCATCCTTGAGAAGAACCTGTCCGACGCCGTCAACGAAGTACGCGACGCAGTGACACAGGTACGCGCCGACATGCCCGGGGAGATGCGAGATCCCGTGGTGAGCAAGGTTTCCACCGCCGGCCGCGTGATCCTGGCCTTCACCGTCGCCCCGAAGCAAGGGACAAAGATCGACGATGCGGACCTGAGCTGGTATGTGGACAATACCGTCTCCAAGAAGCTGCTGTCGGTACCGGGTGTGGGTGCCGTGAAGCGCGTCGGGGGCGTCAGCCGCGAAATCCGCGTCGAGCTCGATGACGAACGCATGGCGGCCCTGCGCGTCTCCGCGCTGGACGTGTCGCGCATGCTGCGCCAGGTACAGAAGGAAGCGCCGGGCGGACGTGGCGACGTGAGCGGCGCCGAACAATCGGTGCGCACCATCGCCACGGTGAAGAGCGCACAGGAACTCTCCCAGATGGATATCCCGCTGGGCGATGGCCGCCATATCCGCCTCGAGCAGGTGGCCGACGTGACCGACACCATTGCCGAACCGCGCTCCGAAGCGACGCAGAATGGCAAGAAGGTCGTCGCCTTCGAAATTTTCCGCACCAAGGGCGCCAGCGAAACCCAGGTAGCCGCCGATGCGCGCGCCGCAATAGAACAACTGCGCAAGGCGCATCCGACCATCGAGATCACGCAATCGATCGACAACGCCGAACCGGTGGACGAGAACTTCGCCGGCTCGATGGAGCTGCTGTATGAAGGCGCCATCCTGGCCGTGCTGGTGGTGTGGTGGTTCCTGCGCGACTGGCGCGCCACGCTGGTGGCTGCTTCGGCGCTGCCGCTGTCGGTACTGCCGGCCTTCCTCGGCATGTACTGGATGGGCTTCACGCTGAACACCGTGACCCTGCTATCGCTGGCCCTGGTGGTCGGCGTGCTGGTGGACGACGCCATCGTGGAAATCGAAAACATCGAACGCCACCTGCACATGGGCAAAACGCCAATGCAGGCCGCGCTCGAAGCGGCCGACGAAATCGGCATGGCAGTGATTGCCACCACCTTTGCCCTGGTGGCCGTGTTCCTGCCGACCGCCTTCATGGGCGGCATTCCCGGCAAGTTCTTCAAGCAGTTCGGCTGGGCCGCAGTGCTGGCGGTGCTGGCTTCGCTGGTCGTAGCGCGTTTGCTGACGCCGATGATGGCGGCGCACCTGCTGAAAGCGACCAGCAAGCCGCAACAGGAAGACGGCTGGATCATGCAGCGCTATATGAAGACCATGCGCTGGTGCCTGCAGAATCGCGGCAAGACCGCGCTGGCGGCAGGCGCCTTCTTTGTCGGCTCGATCATGCTGGTCGGCCTGCTGCCAACCGGCTTCGTGCCGCCGGCCGACCGAGGCCAGACCATGGTCAACCTGGAACTGCCGCCCGGCTCCACCCTGGCCGAGACGCGCGCTATCGCCGAGCGCGCCCGCCTGGCAATCATGGAAGTCAAGCCGGTGACCAATGTGTTCAGTTCCATCGGCGGCGGTTCTTCAGGCGATGCCTTCGCACCCGGCGCCGCGGCCGAAGCGCGCCGTGCAGTGCTGACCATCACCACCAAGCACCGCAACGACCGCAAGGAGTCGATGCCCCAGATCGACGACATGATCCGCGAAAAGCTGTCCACCCTGCCCGGCGCGCGCTTCACCGTCGGCCCGCCTGATACCGGCGTCAAGATGCAGCTCGTGCTGCGTTCGGAAGATCCTGTGGCGCTGATCGAGTCGGCCCGCAAGGTGGAGCGCGACCTGCGCACGCTGCACGGCATCGGCAACGTCACCTCGAGCGCATCGCTGGTGCGTCCTGAAATCATCGTGCGCCCCGACTTCGCCAGAGCGGCCGACCTGGGCGTGACGGCCAACTCCATCGGCGAGACGGTGCGCGTGGCCACCGCAGGCGATTACGACTTCGAGCTGACCAAGATGAACCTGGCCGAACGCCAGGTGCCGATCCGCGTCAAGCTGCCCGACAGCGTGCGCGCCGACCTGGATGCCATCGGCCGCCTGACCGTCCCCGGCCGCAATGGCCCGGTGATGCTGGCCAATGTCGCCACCATCACGATGGAATCCGGACCGGCCCAGATCGACCGCCTGAACCGCAGCCGCAACGTGACGCTGGACGTTGAGCTGGGCAGCCGTTCGCTGGGCGAACTGGATGAGGAGGCGCGCCAGCTGCCGTCGATGAAGAACCTGCCGCCAACGGTGACCCGCGCCGAACTCGGCGATACGCAGGAAATGCAGAACCTGTTCGCCAGTTTCGGCATCGCCATGCTGATCGGCGTGCTGTGCATCTACGGCGTGCTGGTGCTGCTGTTCCACGACTTCCTGCAGCCGCTGACCATCCTGGCCGCGCTGCCGCTGTCGATCGGCGGCGCCTTCGTTGCCCTGCTGGTGACCCAGAAAGCACTGTCGATGCCGTCCATGATCGGCCTGATCATGCTGATGGGGATCGTGACCAAGAACTCGATCCTGCTGGTCGATTATGCGATCCTGGCGCGCGCAGAAGGCATGAGCCGCTTTGATGCGCTGGTCGATGCCTGCCACAAGCGAAGCCGCCCGATCCTGATGACCACCATCGCCATGGGCGCCGGCATGATGCCGCTGGCCATGGGCTGGGGCGCGGACCCGAGCTTCCGCTCGCCGATGGCGATTGCCGTGATTGGCGGGCTGATTACTTCGACTCTGCTGTCGCTGCTGGTGGTGCCGGCCGTGTTCACCTATGTGGACGATGCCGAACACCTGATCAAGCGTATCGTGCATAAGGTCCGCAAACCGCACAAACATGCACCGGCACCCGTTGCCGAATAAGGAGCCTGCCATGAAAGTCCGCGCCATTGAAATCGGTCCCGCCCGGGTCGCCTTCCTGCGCCACACCGGGCCCTTTGGCCCGGCACTGGGGGAATTCTGGCGCGACGTCGTTGCTCCGTGGATGGAGGCCAATGGCCTGGTGGGGCGCGTCACCTATGGCGTGGCGATGGATGATCCTGGCAACACGCCGCCTGAGAAGTGCCGCTACGACGCCTGTGTCGAAATCGGCCACGATGACCCGGCGCCGCCGCCAGCGGCACTGGCCACCATCCCCGGCGGGCGTTATGCGGTGGCGGATTACTACGGACCGGCCGAAGGCATCGGCGAAGTATGGCATGCATTCTATTCGCAGGGGCTGCCGGATGCGGGCCTGAAAGAGCGCCCCGGCCCCTGCTTCGAACGCTATGCCGCAGACTTCCGCACGGACCCGCAAACGGGCGAATTCGCCTGCGAGCTTTTCATCCCGATCGACTGATCATGAGCAGCCAGCCAGGCCACGACAGCGACCACCTGCGCTTTCACCGCGAACATGAACACCTGAGCAAAACCTTTGGTGCGGACACTTTCGGGCTGAAGGCGGAAGCATTCGCCCGCTTCTTCGGCACGCCGCTGTTCCTGGGCGCCCAGACTGTCATCGTCGCGGTATGGATCGGGGCCAATGTTTGGGGATTTACGCATTTCGACCGCTACCCCTTCATTTTGCTGAACCTTGCGTTCAGCCTGCAGGCGGCTTACGCTGCGCCGTTGATCCTTCTCGCGCAGACACGCCAGGCCGAACGGGACAAGGCCCACAACGATGCCGACGCGCGCCACCGCGAGGCGCTTGCGCAGCAGGCAGCGCGCCATACGGCGCAGATGATGGAACTATTGCGCCAGAATACCGAGCTGACCCAAACCACCAAGGAACTGGTCGAACGCATCGACAAGCTGACAGCAGAAGTTCACGGCCACCTGCTGCGCGAACGGAAGGACGCTCAGTAGCTATTGCGCAGCTTCACAGGAAACACATAATCAACGCATAATCGGCATTCACAATTGCGCTTCCACCATCCTCCATGGAAGCGCAATGCCAACAAATTCCGCCGCAGAAGACCGGCCGCCCTACGGGACTATCGCGTTTGTCGCAATGTTCGGGGTCGCCCTGCCCATCGCAGCGCTGCTGTTTGAAACGATCACCGGCATGTGCCGCCAGATTTTTTTCGATCCCCTGCCCACGCCGTTTCACTTCGCCTTGTACGCCACCATCCCGCTGGCAAACGCGCGGCTGCTGCTCGCATTGCGGCGCGGCGAAGCAATGCCGTCCCGCTGGACTCTTTTGCATGCATTCTCCACCGGCGTCGCCGTGTTTTACAGCCTGGTGTTCCTGCCGATATCCCCCATTGCAGCATTCGCGGTAATCGCATTCGGCATCGGCCTGCTTGGCCTCTCGCCCATGTTTGCCGTGGCATGCGCCGTATTCTCCAGGAAGGCATTGAGGACCGGAAGCGGGCAAGCGCCAGGCAAGCTGTGGCGAGGCATCGCGCTCGCATTCCTGGCGCTCCTGGCGATTGATGCCCCGTCCACCATGACAAGGATCGGCATGCAGATGGCCGTGTCGGATTCCGCCGAAACGCGCTTGCGCGGTATCCAGCTCCTGCGCAAAGTGGGCGATGAAGATTTGATGCTGCGCCTTTGCTACCGCCAGGGCGGCCAGGCGACGGACTTGCTCGGCACCCTGTTTACAAGCCAGGCCGAAAGCACCCCGGAGCGGGCGCGGACCATCTTCTACCAGGTGACGGGAACCGTCTTCAACTCCCGTCCTGCCCCGGCTCACCGCTCGATGCGCGAGTGGGAGCGCATTTTCGACGATGACCAGGGAGGTGCCAATGTAGGCCAGCGCGTCAACGACGTCGTTCTCGTGGCCTCGCGCATGGATGGATCGATCGACGCCAATGCCGCCCTGGGCTACATGGAATGGACCATGGACTTCCACAACGACTCCCCAAGCCAGCAGGAAGGCAGGGCCGAAATTGTCATGCCGCCGGGAGGCGTGGTTTCGCGCGCAACGCTGTGGATCGACGGCGAGGAGCGCGAAGCTGCCTTCGGGGGCCGCGCGCAAGTACGCGAAGCCTACGCAAAAGTGGTCAGCAGGAATCGCGACCCACTGCTTGTCACCACGGCGGGTAATGACCGGATTCAGGTCCAACTGTTTCCCATTCCCCCATCCGGCAACATGAAAATCCGCCTCGGCATTACGCTCCCGATGGCGCCTCCCGGCAAGGAAGCAATGCACATCCAGTTGCCTGCCTTCAGCGAACGCAACTTCGACCTCGCGCCGGACTTGCGCCACGCAGTGTGGTTTGAATCGGCGGCTCCTTTGAAAGGCAGCCCCGGGCTCAACGCGCAGGCGGGTCCGCGCGGCATCCATGCTGTCCGCGGCGAACTGGCCGAGCCGTCGCCAGCGCAGCCACTGCATACAGTCTGGGTGCCCGGCGCCCGGCCTGCGCCGCTGGCCTGGAGTACCGACGAGAAAGGCGGCGACGGCAAGATCGTCGTCCAGGAAATCAGCGAAGCCGCCGCTATCCCGCCGCAGCGGGTGGCCGTCGTCATCGACGGCTCGGCGTCAATGCAGCAACGGAAGCGCCAATTACAGGAGGCGCTGGCATTCTTCCCTCAAAACATGGAGATGGCCGTGGTGTTTGCCGGGGACGAGACGCCGTCGCTGTTCCTCCATAACAGCGCCAATTCGCTCCTCACGCACCAGTACATCGGGAAGCAGGACTTCGCCGGTGGGCGCGATAACAGCGACGCGCTGGGTAAAGCATGGGACTGGGCCTCCATGTCGTCGCGCGGGGCGGTTGTATGGATTCATGGCCCCCAGCCCCTGGCTTCCCAGTCAACCGGCGTCTTGCAGCAGCGGCTTGAGCGTCGGGCCAGCCAGGTCGCCTTATATGACCTGGCAGTGGAACGGGGGCCAAACGTGATAGCGCGGCAGCTCGAGGGCGTCAGCACGGTTCCAGGCTTCGGCAAGCTGAACGAAGATCTCGGCAAGCTGTTTTCGCAATGGGCGCCAGGAGCCAGCCGCACCGTCCTGTTACGCGAGCGACGCAGCGCAGGGGACATGCCGCAATCCGGCCGCACGTCCCAGCACCTGGTGCGGCTGTGGGCTGCAAACGAAATTGCCAGAATGAGCGCGAGCCCGTCCCGGAAAGCAGATGCCGTCAACCTGGCCGTGCGCTACCAGCTGGTTACTCCAGTTTCCGGCGCCGTCGTGCTGGAAACGCGCGAACAGTACAAGGATGCTGGCCTGGAGCCCGTGCCGCCAGGCAGCGTGCCAACCATTCCAGAGCCGGAGACCTGGGCGATGATCCTGGTGGCGACCCTGATGCTGGCGTGGCGCCTCCGCTTCCGATCCCAATGAAGTCGCCGCCATTCTCCCTGCTGCTGGCTGCCTTGTGCCTGGCGTGCTGGCCGGTCCTGCTCTGGTTCGCCATGGGCACGCTGGACGGATCGAACGACAGTGCAGGCTTGCTGGCCGCCGCCGCCGCTGCAGCCGTCCTTGCCTTTTCGCCGGCGCGGCAAGCCGTGTCACGGCCGCTATTGCTGCCATGCGCATGCCTGGCAATATATCTCGCCGCCACAATGTGCAGGGTACCCGTTCCGGCGCGTTCACTGATCCTTGTAATGGCAATCACCGCGCTGGCCAGCAGTTTCAGACTGGGCAAGCGTTTTGACGTGGCCCTGTTCGCGCTCTGCATCCTGGCGCTGCCGTTCGCCGCAACCTTGCAGTTCTATCTAGGATATCCGCTGCGGGTCGTCGCCGGCGACCTGTCGGTTTTCCTGCTGCGCATGAACGGCGTACCCGTGGCGCGTGAGGGCGCCATGCTGGCATGGCATGGGCAACTGGTGTCCATCGACGCACCATGCAGCGGAGTGAAAATGCTGTGGACTGGCCTGCTGCTGGCGAGCGCCATGGCTGGTGCTATCCGGCTTTCGTCACTTCGCACGGCAGCCGCGCTGGTGCTGGCTGTTTTAGCGGTCGTAGCGGCTAACGCGCTCCGCGCCTCGGCGCTGTTCTATGTGGAGACCGGCATTGTGCACCTGCCTACCGCTGCACATGGAGGCATCGGCATTGTCACCTTTTCTGCCGCTGGTGCGGCAATCCTGTTCATGATCCACCGCATGGGGAAATGCGCACCATGAAATCTTTCGCCACCATGGCCTTCGCCGCACTATGCGCATTGGGCGCGCTCGCACCGGCACTTGTCGAAAGCGGAGAAAACACTCGCGCCATAGCCGGCTTTCCGGGGTGGCCCGCCACCTTTGACGGCAAGCCGATTACACCGCTTCCCCTCACGCCGATCGAAGAACGTTTCCAGCAGAACTTCCCTGGGCGCGTGGGCCGCTTCAGCGATGGCGAACGCGAAATCGTTATCCGCTGGGTAGGCCAGGGCACGCGCAAGCTGCATGCGAGCAGCGACTGCTTCAAAGCGAACGGCTACGAACTCACCGTGCAGCCCATCAAAATCGTTGGCAATGAGCGATGGTCGGGATTCATCGCCTCGCGTGGATCGCAACAGCTCGAAGTACGCGAACGCATTGCCGATGGCGACGGCGGGCAATGGAGCGATGTCTCGGCCTGGTATTGGGCGGCGCAACTGGGGCAGACAAAAGGTCCGTGGTGGGCCATCACCGTTGCGAAGAATGCTGGCGGGAATGCGCCTTAGTCGGCGGTCCAGCCACCGCCCAGTGCACGGTACAGGTCCACGCTGGCGCCCAGCAGGCGGCTGCGCAACTGCAATCGCGTTACGTCGGCGTTGAACAGCGTGCGCTGGGCATCCAGTTCTTCAAGGTAGGAAGCATAGCCATTGCGATAGCGGTTACGTGCAATGCGCAGGGTTTCAGCTGCGGTGGCGCGGCGCGCATCGTTCTGCACCGATTGCTCCTGCAAGCGCTGCAATGCAGTCAGGCCATTTTCCACCTCCACCAGCGCGACGCGTACGGTCTGTTCATAAGCCACCAGCGTCTGGTCGCGCTGGGCTGCAGCGGCGTCAGTCTGGGCCTGCACCCGGCCGCCATCCCAGATCGGCGCGGCCATTCCGACGCCTACGCGCCACAGGTAGGTTGGATCGTGCAGGAACTTGCTGAAGTCCGTCGATTGCACGCCGCCGGTGCCGGTCAGGCGGAAGGTGGGCAGCAGCTGCTCGCTGGTGGCCTGCACACTGGCCTTGGCCGCTGCCACGTTGTGCGCGGCACGGGCGATGTCCGGCCGTCGCTGCAACAAGGTTGACGGCAGGCCGACCGGCACCGCCGGCGGAGACAGTTCATCCAGCGTTTTGCCGCGCGTGATCGGGCCGGGGGTGCTGCCGGCCAGCAGCGACAGCGCGTTTTCCTGGTCGCTGATCTGGCGCTGCAACTGCGGGATCTGTTCGGCCGCCGCTTCGTACTCGGCCTGGGCCTGCAGCCATTCCAGGCGCGAGGTATAGCCGGTTTCGAACTGCCGCTGCGCCAGCCGGCGCGATTGCTCGCGCAAGTCCAGCGTGGCGCGCGCCAATTCAAGCTGCGCATCCAGCCCGCGCAGCTGCAGGTAGCCGTTCGCTGCCAGCGCTGCAACCGACAGCTGCGCAGCGCCTGCGTTGGCCTGCTCTGCGGCCAGCGATTGCGCCGCAGCCTCGCTGGCATGGGCCAGGCGACCCCACAGGTCGACTTCATACGCCGCCTGGAATTCGCCTGCAAACAGGTTGGTAGTGTACGGAACGCCGTTGTAGGCCAGGGTGCGCGTGCGCACCGGCGTCAGCGTCGCACCCAGTGTTGGCGCCCGGTTCGCATCCGCCGCGGCCAGTCGCGCCCGGAATTCCGCCACCCGCAACTGTGCCAGCCGCACGTCCGTATTGTGCGCCAGCACCCGCGCGACCAGTTCGGACAGCGCCGGATCACCATAAGCCTTCCACCACTCCTTCTCCGGCAGAGCCTGTGTCCCACCATGGGGCCTGACCCCATGGTGGGACACGGGCTCTGCCTTGTCGGGCGGCTGGCCGCGCCAGCTTTCAGGAATCGACAGCTGCGATTCGATTGGGGCCGGGATGCGTGCTGCGCAACCAGCCAGCACGGCGACAGCCAGGGCGGCAGCCATGCACTTCATGGCCGAACTCCGGATGCTTTCTCATTCAGGACGGCGGAGGTGTCGATGCTGACGATCACCGACATCCCTGGCCGCAGGCGCTGCGCCAGCTTCTGGCCTGCATCGATCTTGATCCGTACCGGAATCCGCTGCGAGATCTTGACGAAATTGCCGGTCGCGTTGTCCGCAGGGAGCACCGCGAATTCGGAGCCGGTGGCCGGGGAAATGCGTTCCACCTGGCCGGTCAGCGTGGCGCCATCCAGCGCATCGACCTTGAAGGTTGCGCCCTGCCCCACCTGCACTCCGTTCATCTGCGTCTCTTTGAGGTTGGCGATGACCCACATATCGCGCGGCACCAGTCCCATGAGCTGCGCGCCGGACGCCACATAGGCGCCGCGCCGTACATTGACCTGCCCCAGTTGTCCATCGGCTGGCGCTACGATGTGCGTGTTCTCCAGGTCGACGCTGGCGGCCTTTAGCGCGGCTTCCGCATTCGCCACCGCCGCCTCAAGTGCGTCGCGGTTCACGGTGACCGATTGCGCCTGCTGCCGGGCGATATCCACGTTCGCGCGGGCTTGTGCTACGGCTGCCATTGCCTGCGCGCGCGCCGCACGCTGTGCATCCTGCTCGCGCACCGACAGCGAGCCGTCGCCGACCAGCTGTTCCGCGCGCCCGTAGTCAGCCGAAGCGCGTGCTGCCTGCGCCTGCGCATTCGACAATACCGCCTCCTGCAGGGCAATGCCCGCCCTGGCGCTGGCGCGCGACTGCTCCCAGTTTGCCAGCGCCGCTTTCTGCGCCGCCAACTGCGCCTGCGCCTGTTCAAAGCGCTGGCGGTAAATGCGCGAATCCAGTTCGACCAGCAAGTCGCCTTTGCGCACGAACTGGAAATCCTGCACTTTCACGTCCGCCACATAAGCCGGCAATTGCGAGCCTATTACCGTTACCTGGCCGCGTACCGTGGCGTTCTCCGTCGACACGATCGGGCTGGTAAAGGGCGGCAGGCGCCACGCATACAGCACGATCAGCACGCCAATCAGCGCGATCAGGGCGAAGCCGATCCCCGACAGCCACTGCGCACGCCGGTCGGGCGCCGGGGGCGGCGCCGTTGGCGGGGCTGCCACCGGCGCTGCCGGTGCGGGAGTCTCGCTTGCTGGTGTTGGTGTGCTCATTGGGCCCCCGAGTTGGAAAGTGATACCTGCGCCATGCCGGTCTGCGCATTCTGTGCAGGCGCCGCCGGACGGGTGGCGGTGCACACCTGCCATGCGTAATGCAGCGCCATCCACGCCAGCGTGCCGCAGGCAACAAAAAAGATCATCAGGAAGACATCGTTATAGGCGAGGACATTGGCCTCGCGCGTTGCGGCTCCGCTCAGCGACGGCAGGCCGGCGGCCTGCACGCGCGCTGCCACCAGCGGGTCCTGCAGCGTCAGGTGTTCGACCAGCTGGCTCGAATGGAATTTTTCGCGCACCACCTGGAACGTCCCGACCAGCGCCGAACCAAGCAGGCTGCCCAGGTTCTGCGTCATCGAAAACATCAGCGAGAAGCTGATCAGGTTGCACGGCTGCGCAATCACCGCGCCAAAACCCGACACAAAGATCGGCCCGAGGAAAAAGGTACCGCTGAAGGCCAGCAGGAACTGGCTGAAATACATCTGCTCCGGGCG
>CAMLSG010000053.1 GCA_946482635.1 uncultured Duganella sp. | reverse complement strand
TGCTGCCGCCGGCGTTGAAAACCGGGCAGGGCATGGCGGTCGAAGAGATCTACGAAATGTTCCCTAACCTGAAGGAGCGCCGCACCAGCCAGGGCACGCGCCTGTCCGGCGGCGAACAGCAGATGCTGGCGGTGGCGCGCATCCTGCGCACCGGCGCGCGCCTGCTGCTGCTGGATGAAATCTCCGAAGGGCTGGCGCCCGTGATTGTACAAGGGCTGGCGCGGATGATCCGCACGTTGAAAGCCAAGGGATACACGATTGTGATGGTCGAACAGAATTTCCGGTTCGCGGCGCCGCTGGCGGATCGGTTTTACGTCATGGAACACGGTCGGATTGTTGAGAGTTTTGCGTCATCGGAATTGGATGCCCGCATGCCGGTATTGACCGAGCTGCTGGGCGTTTGAATATCAAAACTGAAAAAACGGAGACACTATGAAACGCAACGCCATTGCCTTTGCAGCAGCTCTTTGCGCCTTCGGTACCGCGCACGCCCAGATTTCCGGCGATACGATCAAGATCGGCTTCATCACCGATATGTCGGGCGTCTATTCAGACATCGACGGGCAGGGCGGCGCCGAAGCGATCAAGATGGCGATTGCCGATGCGGGCGGCGCGATCAACGGCAAGAAGATCGAGTTCGTTTTTGCAGATCACCAGAACAAGGCGGATATCGCTGCGTCGAAAGCGCGTGAATGGTTCGACCAGCAGGGCGTGGACATGCTGGTTGGCGGCACCAATTCCGGCGCCAACCTGGCGATGGCCAAAGTCGCCGCAGACAAGAAGAAGGTCTTCATGGTGATTGGGGCCGGCTCGTCGCGCCTGACCAATGAAGAGTGCACGCCCTACACCGTGCACTACGCCTACGACACGGTAGCGCTGGCGCGCGGTACCGGCAGCACCATGGTCAAGCAGGGCGGCAAGAACTGGTACTTCCTGACCGCCGACTACGCCTTCGGCCATTCGCTGGAAAAGGACACGACCGAGGTGGTCAACAAGTCCGGCGGCAAAGTGATTGGCAATGTGCGCCACCCCTTCCCTGGCACCGATTTTTCGTCCTTCCTGATGCAGGCTTCGTCGTCCGGCGCGCAGGTGCTTGGCCTGGCGAACGCCGGCGGCGACTTTATCAATTCGGTGAAAGCGTCCAACGAATTCGGCGTGTCGAAAAAGATGAAGATGGCCGGCCTGCTGGTGTTCATCAACGACATCCATTCGCTTGGCCTGAACGCCACTGCAGGCATGTACCTGACCGACGGCTGGTACTGGGACATGAACGACGCCACGCGCGCGTGGTCCAAGCGCTACTTCGCGAAGATGAAGAAAGAGCCGTCGATGCTGCAGGCCGGCGACTATTCCGCCGCGTCGCAATACTTGGCTGCAGTGAAGGCCGTTGGCACTGACGATGCCGACAAAGTGATGGCGAAGCTGAAATCCACCACGATCAAGGATGTCTTCACCAGCAACGGTGTGATCCGCCCCGACGGCCGCATGGTGCACGACATGTACCTGATGGAAGTGAAAAAGCAATCGGAGTCCAAGTATCCGTGGGATTACTACAAGGTCGTGGCCACGATTCCGGGCGACCAGGCCTACATGTCCAAGGCCGAATCCAAGTGCAGCCTGTGGAAGTAAGCTAGATGGAGATCTTCGGCCGCCCGCTACCGATGATGATGTCCCAGCTGTTGCTGGGGCTCGTCAACGGCTCTTTTTACGCCATGCTGTCCCTCGGCCTTGCCGTGATTTTCGGGCTGCTGAATGTGATCAATTTTGCGCACGGCGCCATGTACATGATGGGCGCCTTCCTCGCGTGGATAGGCATGACCTACTTTGGCATGAGCTATTGGAGCGTGCTGGTGCTGGCGCCGTTGATTGTGGGCGTGTTGGGCGTGGTGATCGAAAGGACCATGCTGCGCCGACTGTACAAGCTTGATCACCTTTATGGACTGCTGCTGACGTTTGGCCTCACCCTGCTGATCGAAGGCGGTTTCCGCTCGTTCTACGGGGTCTCCGGGCAGCCGTTCGAAACTCCCGAGGCCCTGCAAGGGGCAACGGACCTCGGCTTCATGGTGATGCCGAATTACCGCGCATGGGTAGTGCTGGCATCGTTGGTGGTTTGCCTGGCCACGTGGTTCGTGATCGAAAAGACCAAACTGGGTGCCTACCTGCGTGCCGGCACCGAGAATCCGAAGCTGGTGGAAGCGTTCGGGATCAACGTCCCGCTGATGGTGACCCTGACCTACGGCTTTGGCGTCGCTTTGGCGGGCTTTGCAGGCGTTCTGGCGGCTCCAATCCAACAAGTGACACCCTTGATGGGGTCGAACCTGATAATCGTCGTATTCGCCGTTGTAGTGATCGGGGGCATGGGCTCGATTCTTGGCTCCATTGTGACCGGCCTTGGGCTCGGCGTGATCGAAGGACTGACGAAAGTGTTCTACCCCGAATTTGCCAACACCGTCGTATTTTTGGTGATGGTCATCATCCTATTGCTGCGCCCCGCCGGCCTGTTTGGCAAGGAACGATAAATGAACAAGAAGCTGGGCTACTCCATCGCATTCGTGCTGGCGCTGGGCGCGCCGTTTGTCGGTTATCCCGTGCTGCTGATGAAGCTCTTGTGCTTCGCACTGTTTGCCTGCGCGTTCAACCTGCTGATTGGATTTACCGGTTTGCTCTCGTTTGGCCACGCAGCGTTCTTTGGCGCGGCGGGCTACTTCGCCGGCAACGCCTTGAAGAACTGGGGGCTGCCGTTTGAACTGAGCTTGCTGGTTGGCGTGTTATCGGGCGCGCTGATTGGATTGGTGATGGGCGGCTTGGCGATTCGTCGCCAAGGGATTTACTTCTCGATGATTACGCTGGCGCTGGCGCAGATGGTGTATTTCGCGGCGCTGCGCTTTACTGATTTCACCGGAGGCGAGGATGGCTTGCAGGGCATCCCGCGCGGTAAGCTGCTTGGTTTGCTGGACTTGGGCAACGACCTCACGATGTACTACGTGGTGCTGGGGATTTTCATCGGCGGTTTCGCGCTGATCATGCGGACGGTGCATTCGCCGTTTGGCCAGGTCCTGAAAGCGATCAAGGAAAACGAACCGCGAGCAATCTCGCTTGGCTATGACGTGGACAAGTACAAGCTCGCGGCGTTCGTGCTTTCCGGTTCGCTGGCTGCATTGGCTGGTGCGACCAAATCGATCGTGCTTGGCTTTGAAACGCTGACTGACGTGCACTGGGCGATGTCAGGCCTCGTGATCCTGATGACGCTGGTGGGCGGCATGGGGACGCTGGTCGGCCCGATCATCGGCGCGATCCTGATCATCGCGCTGGAAAACAAGCTTGGCGACTTCGGCACCATGATGGCCGGCGCCACAGGCATCGAATGGTTCTCCACACTCGGCGAAGCAGTCAGCCTGGTAATCGGCTTCATCTTCGTCGCCTGCGTACTGCTGTTCCGCAAAGGAATTGTCGGCGAAATCATCGCCCGGCAAACCCGCCGCACCTAAGGGCCGAGCCCGTGTCAACCTTGGGGTCAGGCTCTTTGGTTGACACGAACTGAGCCTTCGATCTCTGGGAATGTGATGATCGCGCGGCTGATTGTCCGAGGACATACCTCAAAGAATTCTCCTATCTGTTGACGGGTATATGCGGTCGATTGAAATGCACGAGCAATAGCCTCAGTCCGATTTGGGTATTTGTCGGCATATTCTTGCAGTGATAGGGCGCCCTCTTTTTTCGGGTTTGGTGTCTGTCCATGAAATTGCAGAGGGTTCGGCATACCTATGCCTGCCATCACAAAGGCTTGGTATCGTGCTATTTGTTCCTTTGCGGAGGTACTTCCAAACTGTGCCAGGATCCATTTGGTATCGAGCCAGCTTGGTGCTGTCTCCGGTGCAAGCATGTAGCGATGGTTACTCCATGGCCAGTCTGCGGGATTTGAAGTGAGTTTTGCACGCACAGGATTGAGGCTGATATATCGAGAAACGGCGAGGAGTTGCTGATCAAACTTTATGAGTACAGCGTGAAATCGTCCTTGGATTACATGACCAGAAGTGCCATGGCGTTTATTGAAGTGTTGGCAATACCTCGCATTCAGGCTATGCAAGGCAGCTGAGAGATTGGCGTTTGGGGTCTCTATGAGCAGGTGATAGTGGTTGGGCATTAGACAGTATCCATACACCTTGATGGAGTGCTTCTCAACTGTTTCAGCGAGTATGTCGATCCAAATATGAAAATCGCGTTGGTCCAGGAAGATGTTGGCGCGCCGATTTCCACGCGACGTTACGTGATACAGGGCACCTGGAAACTCGATTCTTGGAGGGCGGCTCATGTCCCAAGCTTAGCTGTAGCGACCGATGCCATTTTGATTAGGCGCATGGAATTGGTTCAGGTCGTGTCAACCAAAGAGCCTGACCCCAAGGTTGACACGGGCTGGGCTATAGCGCCAGTTTGTACAGTGCGTAGGCGTCTTCGCGGGTTACCGGGCGCGGGTTGTTGCCGAGTAGGCGGGTCTGCTTCATGGCGTCGTCGGCCAACAAATTGAGGTCTGTCTCGGCAATTCCTACTTGGCGTAGGGTTCGTGGCAGGCCTGTGATCGTGGCGAATTGTTGCATTGCAACAGCCAGGGCTTCGGCTCGGGCTTCCGCGCTGCCTTCGGCGTGGGGCACGACGATTGTGGCGAGTTCGGCATATTCCTCTGCGCATGCTTCTGCGTTGAAGCGCAGCACGTGGGGCAGCACGAGTGAGTTCGACAGCCCATGTGGGACGTGGAAAATTCCCCCGATTGGATATGCCAGCGCGTGCACTGCGGCAACCGGTGCATTGGCGAAGGCTTGGCCCGCCAGCATGGCGCCGAGCAGCATGGCTTGGCGGGCTGCGAGGTCGTGACCGTTTTCGCAGGCGCGGATCAGGTGGCGGGATAGCAGGCTCAGGGCCTGACGTGCCAGGCCGTCCGACAGCGGATTCTTTTTGTGTTTGCTGGTGTACGCCTCGATCGCGTGGACCATGGCGTCGATTCCGGTTGCGGCGGTCACGGCGGGCGGCAGGCCGATTGTGAGCTCGGCGTCCAGGATCGCCATGTCGGCGTAAAGCTGGGGCGCGACTATGCCCATCTTGCTGGTGGCACCGGTCGTGACGATGGAGATGTTGGTTACTTCCGATCCGGTGCCGGCGGTGGTCGGGATCTGGATCAGTGGCAGTCGGGTGCCGTGCACATTGCCGATACCGTAGATTTCGGCGAGCGATTGCGAGCTGGCGGTGAGTACGGCAACAAGCTTGGCCACGTCCATCGAGCTCCCTCCGCCGAGACCGATGACAAGTTCAGTCTGATGTTCGTGGGCTGCGGCAAGGGCCTCCTGGATGATGTGTTCGGGAGGATCAGCTAGCACGTCGGCAAATTGTTTCACGTGAAACATTGCCGCCTTCAGACTTTCCAGGGGTGCTTCTGCCAGCCGGGTTCTCAGAAAGCCTTGGTCCGTTACCAACAGGACCCGGCGAATGTTGGGATACCGAAGACGCAATTCCTGTCCGAGTTCCCTGGTCGCCCCAGGGGCGGAGAGGATGGTCGGAACGGTCGAAAAGCTGAAAGAGGTCATCAGGTCCATCGGGAAAGCTTACACCAGGGTCCAGCGTCATGCGCGGTTCCGACTTACAATATTATGTTTCCGAATTAGTTGGGGCGGGGTGATGGTCGAGTATGGATTGCTGGCGGGGGCTGCGTTCGCGGCGGGTTTTGTGGATGCAGTGGTTGGCGGCGGTGGTCTGATTCAGATTCCAGCTCTTTTCTCAGCAATGGGCGGTACGCCACCGGCAACTCTGTTGGGAACGAATAAGGTGGCGAGTGTGTTCGGGACCAGCGCCGCGGCAGTGAACTATGCTCGCCGCACCCAGATCGCTTGGACTACAGTTGCTCCGGCTGCAATAGCTGCTTTCTTGTTCGCCTTCCTGGGCGCCTATACCGTCACCGAGATTCCACCTGACTTCCTGCGCGGCCTGCTTCCATTCGTGCTGCTGGCGGTTGCCGTCTATACCTTCTATCGCAAAGACCTCGGTAGCGTTCATGCTCCTCTTCACACCGGCACCAAGGAGAAGGTGTTAGCGGTGCTGGTCGGAGCGGGGATCGGCTTCTATGATGGCTTCTTTGGCCCAGGCACCGGTAGTTTCCTGGTCTTCCTGTTCGTGCGCAGTTTTGGATTCGATTTCCTCGGTGCCTCGGCGGCGGCCAAGGTGGTGAATGTGGCGTGTAATGTGGCGGCGATCCTGCTGTTTGGCTTCACAGGTCACATCATTTGGCAGCTCGGCTTGATGATGGCTGTGTGCCAGGTGGTGGGATCGGTGCTGGGTACCAAGCTGGCATTGAAGCATGGCAGCGAGTTTGTGCGTCGTCTGTTCCTGGTCGTGGTGGTGCTATTGATTATCAAAACGGGCTATGACGCATGGTTGAAGTGATAGTGTTTCACGTGAAACAATGTTGAAGAGGGCGCCAATCGGCGCCCTTTTTTGTTTCACGTGAAACATTGCGAGCAAAAAAATCCTGCCCAAAAAATTCGCACGGGCGAAAAAACTTTATAATTCAGTTCGATCCCCAGCTTTTCCCCATTTTTACCATGTTATTTCCTACTGAATTCGACGTTATCGTTGTCGGCGGTGGTCACGCCGGTACCGAAGCGGCCCTCGCTTCCGCCCGCATGGGCCAGAAGACTCTCCTGTTGACTCACAACATTGAGACGCTGGGCCAGATGTCGTGCAACCCATCCATCGGCGGCATTGGCAAGGGCCACCTCGTCAAAGAGGTCGACGCAATGGGTGGTGCCATGGCCATCGCTACTGATGAGTCGGGCATCCAGTTTCGCATCCTGAATTCGTCCAAAGGCCCTGCCGTGCGCGCGACTCGCGCCCAGGCTGACCGTATCCTGTACAAGGCCGCCATCCGTCATCGCTTGGAAAACCAGCCGAACCTGTGGTTGTTCCAGCAGGCGGTGGACGACCTGATGGTGGAGGGCGACCGCGTCGTTGGCGCCGTCACCCAGATTGGCTTGAAGTTCCTGGGCCGTGCTGTCGTGCTGACCGCCGGTACCTTCCTGGACGGTAAGATCCACGTCGGCCTGCAGAATTTCTCGGCTGGCCGTGCCGGCGATCCGCCAGCGATTTCGCTGTCGGCGCGCCTGAAAGAATTGAAACTGCCGCAGGGTCGCCTGAAGACCGGCACGCCGCCACGCATTGATGGCCGGAGCATCGACTTCTCGCAAATGACCGAGCAGCCGGGCGACCTGGATCCTGTGCCAGTGTTCTCGGTGATGGGCAATGCCTCCATGCACCCGCAACAGTTGCCGTGCTGGGTTACCCATACCAACCAGAAAACCCACGACATTATTCGTGGCGGCCTGGACCGCAGCCCAATGTACACCGGCGTGATCGAGGGCGTTGGCCCGCGCTATTGCCCGTCGATTGAAGACAAGATCCACCGCTTTTCGGCCAAGGAATCGCACCAGATTTTCCTGGAACCGGAAGGCTTGACGACCCATGAGTTCTACCCGAACGGTATCTCGACCAGCCTGCCATTCGATGTGCAGATCGAGCTGGTGCGTTCGATGAAGGGTCTGGAGAACGCGCATATCCTGCGTCCTGGCTATGCCATCGAGTATGACTATTTCGACCCGCGCGGCCTGAAAGCTTCGCTGGAAACCAAGGCGATCAACGGCCTGTTCTTCGCCGGTCAGATCAACGGTACCACCGGTTACGAAGAAGCTGCGGCGCAGGGCATGCTGGCCGGTATTAACGCGGCACTGCAAACCAAGGGCGAAGAATCCTGGACTCCAGCTCGTTCAGAAGCCTACCTCGGCGTGCTGGTCGACGATCTGGTGACCCAGGGCGTTCAAGAGCCGTATCGCATGTTCACCAGCCGCGCGGAATACCGCCTGAGCCTGCGTGAAGACAACGCTGACATGCGCCTGACAGAAATCGGGCGTAAGCTGGGTGTCGTCGGTGATGCGCAGTGGGAAGCTTTCGATCGCAAACGCGAGGCCGTTGCTCAGGAACTGGAGCGCCTGAAATCGACCTGGGTCAACCCGCGCATCCTGGCGGCAGCCGAGTCCGAGCGTGTAATCGGCCAGGCCATCGAGCGCGAATATTCGCTGGCAGACCTGCTGCGTCGTCCGGGCGTCGGCTACGAAAAGCTGATGACCATGACCGGTAATGAAGGCCAAGCTTTGGCAGGTCCTGGGGTCACCGACGAGGCAGTAATGGAGCAGATCGAAATCACCCTGAAGTATTCGGGCTATATCGATCGCCAGCTGCGCGAAGTCGAGCGTCATGAGCACTACGAAAACCTGAAGCTGCCCGAAGGCTTCAACTATGCAGAGATCACGGCGCTATCCATGGAAGTGCGCCAGAAACTGCAGAAGCATCGTCCCGAGACCCTGGGCCAGGCTTCGCGTATTTCGGGCGTGACCCCAGCCGCGATTTCGCTGCTGCTGGTACACCTGAAGAAAGCCGGCTACGGCGGTTTCGTCACGCTGAAAGACGAGGCGGCTTGATGGCGGTGTTTGATCGCGCCGCACTGGCGCACGTACTGAAGAATGGTGTCGAACAGCTGGACCTGGGCTTGGGCGAAGCACAGCAGGAAAAACTGCTGGACTACCTGGCCCTGCTGAACAAGTGGAACAAGGTGTACAACCTGACGGCCGTACGCGACCCGATGGAAATGATGACCCTGCACGTCCTGGATTCGCTGGCAGCAGTACCTGCCTTCAAGGATGCGCAGAACGTGCTGGACGTTGGGGCAGGGGGCGGATTGCCGGGCGTGGTCCTGGCCATCGCGCGGCCGGACATGAAAGTGTCGATGATCGACATCGTGCACAAGAAGACGGCCTTCCTGAACCAGGTGAAAGCAGAGCTGGAGCTGGGCAACGTCACGGTGTACACGAAGAAGGTGCAGGAACTGCAGGTCAAGACGCCTTACGACGTCATCACCTCGCGTGCCTTTGCGGACCTGAGCGATTTTGTGAACTGGTCCGGGCACCTGCTGGCAGAGGGCGGGCGATTCATAGCCCTGAAAGGCACGGCGCCGGCAGAGGAGCGCGAGCGACTGCCAGACCCATGGAAAGTGAACGAGCTACAGCCTTTGCAAGTACCAGGACTGGACGCACAGCGTCATCTGGTTTTCATCGGCAGGGCGTAACTGGCTAAACAGTATAAATAATTTTAATCGTTTATACGAAGTAAATAGTATAAACGGTTTATACCGAATAAACGATTTAGACCATATAAGAAAACTCGATGGCCAAAATTTTCTGTGTAGCAAATCAAAAGGGCGGCGTAGGTAAGACTACCACGACTGTGAACCTGGCCGCCGGCCTGGCCAAACTAAATCAACGAGTGTTGCTTGTTGACCTCGACCCTCAGGGTAACGCGACAATGGGTGCGGGGATCAACAAGGCGACGCTTCAAGCTTCCACTTATGAAGTCTTGCTCGGCACTGCTGATGTAGCGACTGCGCGCGTGCGTTCGGAAGCGGGTGGCTTTGATGTGCTGCCGGCCAACCGTGAACTGGCTGGTGCTGAAGTCGAGATGGTGCAGCTTGAGAACCGCGAGCGCCGCCTGCGCGATGCGCTGGGCGTGGTAGCCAAAGACTATGACTTCATGCTGATCGATTGCCCACCGGCTCTGTCGATGTTGACGCTGAATGGCCTGTGTGCGGCGCATGGCGTGATCATTCCTATGCAGTGCGAGTACTACGCGCTGGAAGGTTTGTCCGACCTGGTCAACACCATCAAGAAGGTGCACGCCAACCTGAATCCGGACCTGAAGATCATCGGCCTGCTGCGCGTGATGTTCGATCCGCGCATGACACTGTCGCAGCAAGTGTCGGCCCAGCTCGAGCAGCACTTCGGCGACAAAGTATTCAAGACCATCATTCCACGCAATGTGCGATTGGCCGAGGCGCCGTCTTACGGCATGCCGGGCGTGACCTTCGACCCGACGTCGAAAGGTGCGCAGGCTTACATCGCCTTTGGCGCAGAGATGGTTAAACGTATCAAGAAAATGTAATCAACGATGGCAACTAAAAAAATGAAGGGCCTCGGCCGCGGCCTCGACGCGCTGCTCGGTGGCGACGAAGATCCGTCCAATCCAACGTCCCATCCGACTCCGTCGGAAATGGCGGTGCAATTCCTGCAGGCCGGTAAATACCAGCCGCGTACCCAGATGGACGAGGGCGGCCTGGCGGAACTGGCGTCGTCGATCAAGACCCAGGGCATCATCCAGCCGCTGCTGGTTCGCCCGGTCGGTATCGACAAGGGGACTGGCCATGTCAAATATGAAATCATCGCGGGCGAGCGTCGTTTCCGTGCGGCACAATTAGCTGGTCTGGAAACTGTGCCGGTCCTGGTGAAGGATGTGGATGATACGACCGCGGCCGCGATGGCCCTGATCGAGAACATCCAGCGCGAAGACCTGAACCCGCTCGAAGAGGCGCAGGGCATCCATCGCCTGATCACCGATTTCAGTTTCACCCATGAACAGGCGGCCCAGGCAGTCGGCCGCTCGCGTTCTGCGGTGTCGAACTTGCTGCGACTGCTGAACCTGGCGGAGCCGGTGCAGACCATGTTGATGGCCGGTGACATCGATATGGGCCACGCCCGTGCCTTGCTGGCTGTCGATGCGGCATCACAAATTGCCCTTGCGAATGTTGTTGTAGCGAAACGACTGTCGGTGCGTGAGACTGAGAAACTTGTCCACAACCACATGGAAGAAGCCAAGTCCAAACCGGCGCCGCGTGCCAAAGAAAAGTCGGGCGACATCAAGCGGCTGGAAGAAGAGTTGTCCGACACCCTGGCCACCTCGGTCGTCTTCAAGATGGGCGCTAAAGGCCGCGGCCAGATGATCATCGACTTCGCCGACCTCGACATTCTCGACGGCGTCATCGCCCGCCTGCGCGGTTAAGCATGCACCAAGGCTGACAGTTTGACGTCAGCCTGGTGCGCTATATTGGCGCGTCTTTACCTGGCGAGTAATCGACATTTGCACGCTTTTTGAGCAAAAATTCTTGTTGTTTGAGTGCCTTTTTGCGATGCACCACGTTTGACCTTGGCAACGTAAACAAACTATAATCCCGTGTCTTTGGGTCTAAAGGAATGGTGGCAAGTGAGTGATTCTTCAAGAAGTATCGCCTGGCCAGTTTTCCGAGTAGTTGCCCTGCAGTTCACAATCGCCGTCCTCTTTTCCGCTACCGTGGCGCTTTTCGCCGGGGTGGAAAAAGGCTGGTCCGCAGCCGTGGGCGGCGGTATGGCAGTGATCGGGAGCCTGATTTACGCGCTGATGGTAGCGCGCGGCACCGATGATGCAAAGAAAGCATTTCGGACGCACTTCCGCGCCGAGATGCTGAAGGTATTTGTAACGGCAGTGCTGTTTATTTGCGCACTGGTGCTGTTTAAGTCAGCCGCCTGGTTATGGCTGATCCTGGGATTCGTAGTGGCAACCCTGGCTTACTGGCTGTCGCTGCTCAAGATTTAATCATTAAAAATTCGGACCTATGACTACTGAACACGCTACGGGCGGTCACGCCGGCCCGGCTAACGCCACCGAGTACATCCAGCACCACCTTTCGCACCTGAATTCCGCTGGTGATGTTGTCTCCCCTAACTCCATCAACCTGGACACCTTCTGGATCTCCCTGATCCTGGGCTTCGTGTTCCTGGGCATGTTCTACATGGCCTCCCGCCGCGCCACCGCTGGCGTGCCAGGCAAGCTGCAGAACTTCGTTGAGTGGGTCATGGAGATGGTCAACGAGACCGTCAACTCCGCATTCCACGCCAAATCCAAAGTTATCGCTCCACTGGCCATCACCATCTTCGTATGGGTCTGGCTGATGAACGCCATGGACTTCCTGCCTGTCGACCTGCTGCCTAAAGTGCTGAGCTGGTTCGGCGTGCACAAGCTGCGCGTCGTGCCTACCGCCGACGTGAACCACACCTTCGGCATGTCGATCGGCGTCCTGTTGTGCATCATCGGCTTCTCGATCAAGGCAAAAGGCGCTGGCGGCTGGACCAAAGAACTGTTCACCGCACCGTTCCACGCTCACGGCACCGTCGGCACCATCATCCTGGCACCGATCAACTTCATCTTCCAGATGCTGGAGCTGTTCGCCAAACCAATTTCCCTGTCGCTGCGACTGTTCGGCAATATGTACGCCGGCGAGCTGATCTTCATCCTGATCGCACTGCTGCCATGGTGGGCACAGTGGCTGCTGGGCGGCCCATGGGCAATCTTCCACATTCTGATTGTTACCCTGCAAGCGTTTGTGTTTATGGCGTTGACGGTTGTGTACCTGGCCCTCGCGGTTGAAAAGCACTAATCAGCAACTTATTCGTAGTATTTGGTTTTAGTTTTTTGGTATTTTCGTTTTTTTTAAATTAGGAGAAATCTAATGCAAGCTCTGATCGCACAAGTACAAAGCATGACCGTTCTGGCCGTAGCAATCATCGTTGGCCTGGGCGCCATCGGCACCGCACTCGGCTTCGCTATCCTGGGCGGCAAGTTCCTGGAAGCTTCGGCACGTCAGCCTGAACTGATGCCACAACTGCAAACCAAACTGTTCGTTATCGCTGGTCTGCTGGACGCGATCTCCATGATCGGCGTTGGTGTTGCTCTGCTGTTCACCTTCAACAACCCATTCCTGACCGCCCTGACCGCCGCTGCTGCTCAGTAATCTTTCTCCTGAATCTGGAGAAAACTTTTAGGAGCAAGGTATGAACATCAATATGTCTCTCATCGGTCAGATGATCACCTTCGCGGTGCTCGTCTGGTTCTCGATGAAGTTCGTATTCCCAGCGCTGAATAATGCGCTGGATGAGCGTGCCAAGCGAATTGCAGATGGTCTGGCTGCCGCCGACCAAGGTCAGGCTTCGATGCAGAAAGCTGAAAAAGCTGCTGCAGAAGCCATGACCGCTGCCCGTAACGATGCGTCTTCGCTCGTTGCGGACGCTGAAAAGCGTGCTCAACTGGTCGCTGAAGAAATCAAAGCAAACGCACAAGCCGAAGCTGCCCGCATCGTGGCACAAGCTAAAGCTGAAGCTGAGCAGCAAGTAACCCAGGCCCGCGAAGCTCTGCGTGGTCAAGTGGCTGACCTGGCTGTGAAGGGCGCCGAGCAAATCCTGAAGCGCGAAGTCAACGCGTCGGCTCACGCTGACCTGCTGTCTCGCCTGGCTACCGAGCTCTGATTATGGCAGAGCTCGCAACCGTCGCCCGTCCTTACGCGGAAGCCCTCTTCCGCGTAGCCCAGGCTGGCAACCTCGCGCAGTGGTCCGATCTGGTGTCCGAACTGGCCCAGATCGGTTCGCATGAAGAGGTGCTGGCATATGCCCGCAATCCAAAAGTTCTGGATAGCGATGTCATCGCAGCCATCAAGGCCTTGCTGAAATCGCCGCTCAACGCGGAAGCGAACAACTTCCTCTCGATGCTGATCGAAAACGGTCGTATCGCATTGCTGCCGGAAATCGGCGCCCAATTCGCGCTGCTGAAGAACGCAGCCGAAGGTGCGGCAGACGCCGAAATCACGAGCGCATTCGACATGAGCGAAGCCCAAGTGGCCGAGCTGATCAAGACGCTGGAAAAGAAATTCAGCCGCAAGCTCAAACCAGTCGTGAAGACCGATCCTTCGTTGATCGGTGGCGTTCGCGTCGTGGTTGGCGACGAAGTGCTGGACACTTCGGTCAACGCCAAGCTGCAGCAGCTGCGTTCCGCGCTGGTCGCCTAATCGGGCCGCCTTTCGCGACAGCTAGAGAGAAAACATTTAGGAGTTAGTATGCAACTCAACCCATCCGAAATCAGCGAGCTGATCAAGAGCCGGATCCAAGGCATTGATGGCGGCGCTGAAGTGCGCAATCAAGGCACCGTAATTTCCGTAGCAGACGGTATCTGCCGCATCCACGGCCTGTCGGACGTGATGCAAGGTGAGATGCTGGAATTCCCAGGCAACACCTTCGGCCTGGCAATGAACCTGGAGCGTGACTCCGTTGGTGCCGTTATTCTGGGCGCCTACGAGCACATCTCCGAAGGCGACACCGTTAAGTGCACCGGCCGTATCCTGGAAGTTCCAATCGGTCCTGAACTGCGTGGCCGCGTTGTTAACGCCCTGGGCCAGCCGATCGACGGCAAAGGTCCTGTTAACACCACCCTGACCTCCCCAATCGAAAAGATCGCTCCAGGCGTTATCGCCCGTGAGTCCGTCGGCCAGCCTATGCAGACCGGCCTGAAGTCGATCGACGCGATGGTACCAATCGGCCGTGGCCAGCGTGAGCTGATCATTGGCGACCGCCAGACCGGTAAGTCCGCCGTTGCAGTTGATGCCATCATCAACCAAAAAGGCCAGGGCGTTACCTGTATCTACGTTGCTATCGGCCAGAAAGCATCGACCATCAAGAACATCGTGCGTTCCCTGGAACAGCACGGCGCGATGGAGTACACCATTGTTGTGGCAGCTTCCGCTTCGGAATCCGCAGCAATGCAGTACATCTCGGCTTACTCCGGTTGCACCATGGGCGAATACTTCCGCGACCGCGGTGAAGACGCCCTGATCGTGTACGACGACCTGTCCAAGCAAGCAGTTGCCTACCGTCAGATCTCCCTGCTGCTGCGCCGCCCACCTGGCCGCGAAGCATACCCAGGCGACGTGTTCTACCTGCACTCCCGTCTGCTGGAACGCGCTGCTCGCGTGAACGCCGACTACGTCGAAGCCTTCACCAAAGGCGCTGTCAAAGGCAAGACCGGTTCCCTGACCGCACTGCCGATCATCGAAACCCAGGCTGGCGACGTTTCCGCGTTCGTTCCAACCAACGTGATTTCGATTACCGACGGCCAGATCTTCCTGGAAACCTCGCTGTTCAACTCCGGTATCCGTCCTGCGATTAACGCAGGTATCTCGGTGTCCCGCGTTGGTGGCGCTGCGCAGACCAAGGTCATCAAGAACCTGTCCGGCGGTATCCGTACCGACCTGGCACAGTACCGTGAACTGGCTGCGTTCGCGCAGTTCGCTTCCGACCTGGACGAATCGACCCGTAAGCAGCTGGACCGCGGTGCCCGCGTGACCGAACTGCTGAAGCAGGCTCAGTACTCGCCACTGTCGATTTCCCTGATGGGCGCTTCCCTGTTCGCAGTGAACAAGGGCTTCCTGGACGACGTCGCTGTAAAGCGCGTGCTGGCTTTCGAAGCCGAACTGCACTCGTTCCTGAAGACCAAGCACTCTGCTCTGCTGGCCAAGATCGAAGAAACCAAGCAACTGGACAAAGACGGCGAAGCTGCGCTGTCGGCCGCCATTGCTGAGTTCAAGAAATCCTTCGCAAACTAATATACGGAGGCCCGGCGACGGGCCTCCACGCAAAGGAGAAGGATCATGGCAGTAGGTAAAGAGATACGTGGCAAGATCAAGAGCGTAGAGAATACGAAGAAGATCACCAAGGCGATGGAAATGGTCGCCGCATCGAAAATGCGCAAAGCGCAGGACCGTATGCGCGCCGCCCGTCCCTACAGTGACAAGATTCGTAATATCGCTGCGAACTTGGCTAACGCCAACCCGGAATATACGCACCCGTTCCTGGCTGAAGCCGGTACGGAAGCCAAAGCCGTGGGCTTTATCATCGTGACGACCGACAAAGGTCTGTGCGGTGGTATGAACACCAACGTTCTGCGTATGGTGACCAACAAGACCCGCGAGCTGGAAGCTGCAGGCAACAAGATTGAAGCAGTCGCAATTGGTAACAAAGGTTTGGGCTTCCTGAACCGCATCGGTGTACCAGTGGTCGCACAAGCTACCCAGATCGGCGATACGCCGCACCTGGAAAAGCTGATCGGCCCAGTGCAAGTGATGCTGGAGAAATTCCAGGAAGGCAAACTGGACGCCGTTTACCTGTGCTACACCAAGTTCATCAACACGATGAAGCAAGAGCCGATGGTCGAGCAGCTGCTGCCGCTGACCGCGGACAAGATGAAGGCCGATGATCATTCCCACAACTGGGATTACATCTACGAGCCTGATGCAGCTTCCGTGATCGACGAACTGCTCGAGCGCTACATCGAAGCGCTGGTGTACCAGGCCGTTGCAGAAAACCTGGCGTCCGAGCAATCGGCGCGTATGGTGGCGATGAAGTCCGCATCGGACAACGCCGGCAACGTGATCGGTGAGCTGAAGCTGGTCTACAACAAGACCCGCCAGGCTGCAATTACCAAAGAACTGTCTGAAATCGTCGCCGGTGCGGCAGCGGTTTAAACGAATTTAACTATATTTGAAGGAACGAACATGGCTGATGGCAAAATCGTTCAGTGTATCGGCGCTGTGGTGGACGTTGAGTTCCCACGCAACGCGATGCCTAAGGTTTTTGACGCGCTGAAGATGGAAGGCTCCGAGCTGACCCTGGAAGTGCAACAGCAGTTGGGTGACGGCATTGTCCGTACCATTGCTCTGGGCTCCTCCGACGGTCTGCGTCGCGGCATGACCATCCAGAACACCGGCAAACCAATCATGGTTCCAGTGGGTAAAGCTACCCTGGGCCGTATTATGGACGTGCTGGGCAACCCGATCGACGAATGCGGTCCTGTCTCCCACGAGCAGACTGCTTCGATCCACCGCGTGGCTCCTGCTTACGACGAACTGTCCCCATCCCAAGACCTGCTGGAAACCGGCATCAAGGTTATTGACCTGGTCTGCCCATTCGCTAAGGGTGGTAAGGTTGGTCTGTTCGGCGGTGCAGGTGTGGGCAAGACCGTGAACATGATGGAACTGATCAACAACATCGCTAAAGCGCACTCGGGTCTGTCCGTGTTCGCCGGTGTTGGTGAGCGTACCCGTGAAGGTAACGACTTCTACCACGAAATGGCTGACGCCAAAGTGGTTGACCTGGAAAACCCAGCCAACTCCAAAGTGGCCATGGTTTACGGTCAGATGAACGAACCACCTGGCAACCGTCTGCGCGTGGCGCTGACCGGCCTGACCATCGCTGAGTCCTTCCGTGACGAAGGCCGTGACGTTCTGTTCTTCGTGGACAACATCTACCGCTTCACCTTGGCCGGTACCGAAGTTTCCGCACTGCTGGGCCGTATGCCTTCCGCAGTGGGTTACCAGCCTACCCTGGCTGAAGAGATGGGCCGTCTGCAGGAGCGTATTACCTCCACCAAGACCGGTTCGATCACCTCGATCCAGGCCGTCTACGTTCCAGCGGACGACTTGACCGACCCATCCCCAGCAACCACCTTCGGCCACCTGGACTCGACCGTCGTTCTGTCCCGTGACATCGCTGCTCTGGGTATCTACCCTGCGGTTGACCCACTGGATTCGACCTCCCGTCAGCTGGACCCGCTGGTTGTGGGCGAAGAGCACTACAACACCGCACGTGCCGTACAGGGCACCCTGCAGCGCTACAAGGAACTGCGCGACATTATCGCGATTCTGGGCATGGACGAACTGGCTCCAGAAGACAAGCTGGTCGTTGCTCGCGCACGTAAGATGCAGCGTTTCCTGTCCCAGCCGTTCCACGTTGCTGAAGTGTTTACCGGTTCCCCAGGTAAGTACGTTTCGCTGAAAGACACGATCAAGGGCTTCAAGATGATCGCTTCCGGCGAACTGGACCACCTGCCAGAACAGGCCTTCTACATGGTTGGTACCATCGAAGAAGCCATCGAAAAAGCCAAGAAACTGGGCTAATTCGATTGTCGTAGCGGCCTCGTCACCGGGGCCGCTATAGCTACAGAGGATAAACATGGCAAACACTATTCACGTTGATGTGGTTTCGGCCGAAGAGCAGATCTTCTCGGGCGAAGCGACTTTCGTGGCGTTGCCGGGCGAGCAGGGCGAGCTGGGTATCTACCCGAAGCACACCCCGCTGATCACCCGTATCCGTCCAGGCGCGGTGCGCATCCAGGTTCCAGGCCAGGCTGAAGAAGAGTTCGTCTTCGTCGCCGGCGGCCTGCTGGAAGTGCAGCCAAACGCCGTGACGGTCCTGGCTGACACCGCGATCCGTGGTCATGACCTGGATGAAGCCAAAGCTGAAGCTGCCAAGAAACTGGCGGAAGAAAGCCTGGCCAACAAGCAGACCGGCATCGACTACGCGAAAGCACAAGCGGAACTGGCAGCGGCTATCGGCCAGCTGGCAGCGATCGCAAAACTGCGCAAGATCAAGGGCTAATCCCTGCTTCTCAGTGCAAAGAAAAGGCAGCTTCGGCTGCCTTTTTTCTTGCCTGTAAGATATGATATTGGCACCTAATCTACGTTTCAGACTCCTCCCTTAAGGTAGCCTATGAAAACTGAATTGCTTACGGTTTCCAAAATATTCAATGAATGTCTCTTTCGAATTCCAGACTATCAGCGCGGCTATTCTTGGGAGGAGACTCACCTTAGTGATTTCTGGTCAGATATAGAGCAACTTGTGGAAGGCAAAAGTCACTACACTGGAGTGCTTACTTTAGAGGCAGTGCCGGCGGCAACGTGGGAAAAATGGGAGGATGACACATGGATTATTGTATCGCGCCGATATGCTCCCTATTATGTCGTTGACGGTCAACAACGACTCACCACAATTACGGTGCTCCTGCAATGCATTCTCGAGAAAACGAATGCAACAGAACTCAACTTCACGCCAGTCGACGCGATCCGAAAAAAATATATCTTTGATCATAAGGCCGGGAGCTTGTCCCGAGCCTACATCTTTGGATATGAAAAAGACAATCCAAGCTATGAATATCTAAAGACCAAAATATTCGATGAACACTCGGAAAATCATTCGACGAACGAAGAAACGATTTATACGAAGAATCTGAGGTCTGCCAAAGCATTTTTTACCGCAAAGCTCGCTGAGCTATCCCCGAAGCGATTGGAAGAAGTTTTTACAAAGGTCACACAGCAACTGGTTTTCAACGTTTACGAAATAGCTAAAGAGATAGACGTATTTGTGGCATTTGAGACCATGAATAACCGTGGAAAGCCGCTTTCCGCGTTGGAACTGCTCAAAAATCGACTTATATATTTGGCAACTCAAATGCCAACAATTGAAAACGGCGATGGAGCAAAATTAAGAAAAGTAATTAATGAAGCTTGGAAAACCGTTTATCACAATTTAGGGCGCAACGATAAGCGGCCGCTCGCGGACGACGAATTGCTGCGAACGCATTTCGCAATTTACTATCATCTCTACATCAGTGCCGATATTCCGTCCGATGAAGACGAGTTACGAAAATTTGTGAGTCGCTACGCATTGGTTGTCGATAGAACTTCTGCGTTCTTGTTGGGACGGCTATTCACGCGTAAGCGCATATTTGAGGATGTCGCAGAGAAGCTTCCACTTATTGATGTCGAATGCATAAACAAATATGTTTCGCACTTGAAAGCAGCTGTGGAAACGTATTTTGAGCTGAGTACGCCAGATCAAAGCGGTTTTACCGATAGCGAAAAAGTCGCACTAGAGCGATTGGGGCGCCTTAACGGGTATGACGCGTCGCCCCTACTACTTGGGACCTACTTACTGGAAAAGAACTCAACCAAGCGGCTCGCCCTTATTTCAGCGTTTGAGCGTTGGCAATTTGTTACGTCTATGCGACTGGGGGCTCAACGTCTCGCTTATCGAAATAGACACGTAAATATGGAAGTCGTTAAGTACTTTAAAGGTAAGATCAAAATTGAAGAACTGATTACTTTTTATACGAATCTGGTTGATGATGCTCTTAAGGAAGAGAGCGTTGCGGACACAATTCACAACTGGATTAAGAATGGCCCTGGATATTATGGATGGAAAAGCATTAACTACTTCCTTTTCGAATATGAGCTCTACTTAAAGAGTAGATCTAAGAGTAGCCGTGAAAAAATCAATTGGGAACAGTTCAGTCAAGAAGACTACCAATCTGACTATGTTTCTGTAGAGCATATATACCCTCAGCGAGCTAAAGATCCCTATTGGGTCGATCGATTCGGAAAATTTGGATCAACGCATAAACGTTTGTTAAGAAATTCTCTTGGAAATCTGCTGGCGTTATCGTCTCCAAAGAATGCTAGTTTAGGTAATCGCGCTTTCCCTGAGAAAGTTGGACGTGACAAAGATACGGTAGGATATCGATATGGAAGCTATTCTGAGAATGAAGTGGCTACTTACTCCGATTGGCGCGCAGAGGACATAGTTGACCGAGGGATAAAAATGCTTACTTTCCTTGAGGAGCGTTGGGGCATTACGATCGGTGATCGAGAAAACAAAATTAAAGCGCTTGGGTTAAACTTCCTTAACAGGAAAATCTAGCCTCGGGCCAGGCTGAAGAAGAGTTCGTCTTCGTCGCCGGCGGCCTGCTGGAAGTGCAGCCAAACGCCGTGACGGTCCTGGCTGACACCGCGATCCGTGGTCATGACCTGGATGAAGCCAAAGCTGAAGCTGCCAAGAAACTGGCGGAAGAAAGCCTGGCCAACAAGCAGACCGGCATCGACTACGCGAAAGCACAAGCGGAACTGGCAGCGGCTATCGGCCAGCTGGCAGCGATCGCAAAACTGCGCAAGATCAAGGGCTAATCCCTGCTTCTCGTCGCAACGGAAAGGCAGCTTCGGCTGCCTTTTTCTTTTATGATTAGTCCATGACGACTATTTTCATCACTGGCGCCGCTGGCGCACTTGGCAGCGCTGTTGCGCGAGCTTTCGCCGCCGCAGGCGCCAACATCGTGTTGATTGGCCGCGATACCGCGCGGCTGGAAGCAGCCTGCGGGCCGGCTAATGAACGGCGCATGCTTGTCGTTGCCGACCTGCGCGATGCAGCCTCCGTCGCGGACGCAGCCAACGCTGCCATTCAACGCTTCGGTCGCATTGATGCCTTGTGCAATATCGCCGGCGGCTTCGCAATGGGCACGCCAGTCCACGCGACCACCGATGCGCAATGGGATGAACTATTCGACCTGAACGTGCGCAGCCTGCGCAACGCCGTCGTCGCAGTGGTGCCGGGCATGCTGGACGGGCAGGGCGGCAAGATCGTCAACATCGCTTCCGGCTCTGCGCGCCAGGGCCTGGCAAATATGGGCGCGTATTGCGCCAGCAAAGATGTGGTGATTCGCCTGACTGAGTCCATGTCTGCCGAATTGCGGGGGAAGGGCATCAACGTCAATTGCGTACTCCCCGGCACCATCGACACGCCGGACAACCGTGCCGCCATGCCAAATGCTGATCGCGGCAAATGGGTCGCGCCGGAAGCGCTGGCTGATGTGATCCTGTACCTGTGCAGCCCGGCTGCGCGCGCTATTCACGGCGCTGCGATTCCGTGCACCTGAAGTTTGAGCCTACTGGAAATCAGGAAATCGCTGCAGGCGCCCTGGCTTTGCGCGGCTTGCTGCGTGCGTAGTCGATCATGTCTTTGGGATAGACCATGTTATCGCGGTAGCTGCTGTCGTCGATGTCGTACAGGTAGCTGAAGGCGGCCGCACACATGGCCCAATAGCCTTTGTACGGCGAAAAGTCGTGCTTGATCTGCTCATGCTTGTTCCAGAAGATCGCAACGCCCCGCATCGAGTTGTACCAGCCGCCAACATACTTCGCCATGCCTTTGGCGCGCTCGTCCGGAGTTTCTGCGTCAATGGCGTCCAGTAATGGCGTGTGCGCTTTCCAGTGCCACCCATCCAGCGATGGCCTGTCCGGCAGGTAAAATCCAAGCAGGTCTTCAATGACCGCATCCGACGCGTCGAAGTCGGTTCCTTCGATCAATCCGAAAATGCGCGGGATGAGGTCCTCCCTGTGCAGCAGGACGGCAGCGGACAAGAGGTTCAGGTATTCGATGTAGACGTCGATCAGGTCGTTGAGGATGATCAGCGGGTAGTACTCCTCATCGGGAACCTCCTCCGCGGCATCGTCAGCACGCTCGTAAGCTTCGACAACTTGCGTCAGATAGAGCGCGAGCTGGCTCTGGTCTTCGCCTGCGGTATACCGCATTTCGAAAATGTCCCACAGGGTGGACGCCCACATATCGAGCCCGGAAGCTGCGCCGCGAGGGCTTGCGCCCGGTTCCGCCTGCTGCTCCTTCAGCATGACCAGGTCATTCGCAAACCATTCCAGCGTGTTCAGATAGCTTTGCTCGGGAAGGAATGGCTGGCGGCGCCTTTTCACAAAGTCGAGGCTATTCAACTCCTGGTCGCGCGGAACGTGTATGCCGTTGCCCGGTATATCGATGTGTTCAATGGCTGCGCGTGGCATGCTGCGCGCATAGTCAACCAGGTCTTTCGGGTAAGCGGCATCGCTGCGATACTTGCTGTCGTCAATGTCGAACAGGTAGGTGAAGGCTGCCGCGCACATGGCCCAGGGGCTTGCCGCCGGAGCATCTGCAGCCGAGCTTTCTTCCTGCCGCGATTTGTGCCAGCCCTTCACATATTTGGCCATTCGCCGGCTGCGCTCTCCGGAGGTGAGTCCCTTCAGTGCATGAATCAGCGGCTTATATTGCGGCCATCGGCAATCGCCGAAGTAGTTCCTGTATGGCAGGTAGAACTCCCGCATCTTTTAAAACGGGGAGTCGATGCCGTAGTACTCGTCGCTCTTGTTGAGTGCAAAAAAGCGCGGGATCAGGTCTTCGCGGCGAAACAGGACCAGGGCCGCAAACATTTCCAGATGCTGCGCATAGCCGGCAAAAGGACGGAGGCTGAATGGCGGATCCCAGACTTCGCGTTCGATGGAGTTGAACGTTGCCACGTACCGTTCATACGCTTCAATGACGTGGGTCAGGCTGTGCGCCAGGCCGCGTAGGTCTTCACCGGCCGAGTACCTTAGCTGGACCTCTTGCCAGCGCTGGTCGGCCCACAACTTGAGTGTCTCGCTCTGGCGCTGAACGTCGCCGGCCTGTCCAGCCAATGTCGTTTCAAGGGCTGCCGCGAAACTGGCGAATTCGTTTAGCGCGGCAGAGTAATTTGCCTTATCGAGAGATTGCTGGCGGTACGGCATGTGGTTGCTTTTTGATTAACCATTCGAACCGCCATTACAGCGTAGAAACAACTGACCGGCAAGCGCGGTTTCAATTGTGCGCGCGGACGGGATTAATGGCACATGCCGTAGGCTTGCTTGTCTTCGAACCAGCGGTAGGTGAAGGTGCGGGACACATAGCGCTTGCCGCCGATGATGACGTCGGGCGGAGTCAGGTCAAAGCGTTTCGGCATCTTGCCCTTGATGATCAGGCGGTAGCGGAACTGGGTATCGTCGCTGGTGCCGACGGCAAACAGGACCAGGGGCACGCCGTTGACGATTTCCACCATCTCGGGCTTGCCGTTGGTCGGGCGCTGGTAGACGCTCAGCACGGTCGCGTTTTCAATCAGCGGGCCTTTCGGCTGGCTGACCTGGAAATGGGCCGTGGCAAAGTGCACCTGGGTCGTGCGGGGCAGCATGTAGTTGACCCCGATTTCCATGCCGCCTTCGGCAGGTTGCGGCAGGACGGTGGTGGCCGCCACCGTAATACCGCGCGGCAGTTCAAAGGTATCGGCGTCGACCGGCGTGCTGCAATCAGGAGACGTGGCCTGGTACAGCGACGCGGGCGTATAGGTATCGCCACAGCCGGCGAGGGCGAGTAGCAGGGCGAGTGGCGCGGCTTTGCGCATGGTGTGAAACCTCTTGTTTTTAGTCATGACAGTTTACCCGACCGGCTGGCTGAGTGGTGCGCCACCCGCCCAGTCGCGGTGCTAGTCTTAAACTAAAAGTAGCGATGGGAGGCAGCCATGATCCACCATCTCGGTATCGTCGTTTCGGATTTCGTACGCAGCGCGGCGCTCTATGACGCTTGCCTGGCGCCGCTCGGGATTCGGCGTGCGGTGACCGACCTGGACTGGGCCATTTATGCTTCTGCTACCGGCCATCCTTTCCTGTGGGTAGGCGCGGAGATTCCCAGCTATTGGGAGAACGGGCATGAGCCTTCGCGCAGTCCCATCCATTTGGCATTTTCCGCGCCGAACCAGGATGCCGTGAACGCGTTCTACCATGCGGCGATAGACCTGGGAGCCGAAGACAACGGCCCACCAGGTCCACGCGTCAGCGATGCAAATTTCTACAGCGCCTTCATTATTGACCTCGACGGTAACAACATCGAGGCCACCGTACAGCTAAGCTAGCTGCGCTTTTGCCGGCTGCGCGCAGCGGCCGACTTCATCAGCGACTTCCATTTCTGCCGTTCAGCAATCCGTTCCAGCGCAGTTTGCCGGTTGCGGCGCACTTCGCGTTGCAGCTTGTGGAAGTTGTGCAGGCGGTCGGGGTCCACATGGCCCAGTACTGCGCAGCCGGGTTCGCCCTCGTGCCGGCAATCGCGGAACTGGCAGCCTGCAGCCAGCGATTCGATATCGTCGAAGGCCGACGACAAGGATTCCGGGCTCAGGCTGCGCAAGCCCGGCGTATCGATGATGCAGGTGCCGGAAGGGCAGAAATGCATCGACCGGGCGGTTGTCGTATGCCGGCCGCGATGGTCGGTACGCCGCACGCCGCCGGTTTCCTGCGTTGCTCCAGCCAGGGCGTTGGTCAAGGTTGACTTGCCGGCGCCGGAAGAACCAAGCAGGCAGATGGTTTGTCCGGGGCCTAGCCAGGGATCCAGCTGCGTGATGGATTCCGCGCTGGTGCCGTTCACCAGCAGGAACTGCGTGCGCGGCGGCAGCCGTTCCGTCAGCGCGGCCACCCGGCCATCAATGTCGGCGCAGAGATCCGGTTTGCTGAGGACGATCAGGGGCGTGACTTCGGCGGCCGCGGCGAGCGCCAGGTAGCGTTCAATGCGGCGCAAATTGAAGTCGCCATCCAGGCCCATCACCAGCAAGGCGGTATCGATATTGCTCGCGATGGGTGGCGAATCGGCGCGGGCGAATTGATTCATTGGGGATAAACGGTGATTTATCCACACCTCGTTTAAGGAGTTGAGCTGCGCGATCACCCAGTCGCCGACGCAGAGCGCTGTCTCGGCGAGCAGGCGGGGCAGGGCGCGTGCGTGAATTTCGGCCACGCCGTCGTGCAGGCTGATGCGGTCGCGTTGATATTCGGTGATGCGGTACAGGCGGCCGGCAGGTGCCTCGGCCAAGCGCGAAATGATGGTGTTGTTAAGTCCGATGCTGCGTAATGCTTCGTAGTCGAAGTCGATCATGATGAGCGTTTTCCATGGGTGAACACGGCCAGCCACGCGCGGCGTGGCAAGCAGGGGTAGTCTGGAAATGTCGGCGCCCGGCCGGGCGCTCTAGCTCAAACGCTGAAGGTCAGGCAGCCGACAGGAGGGCAAGATCAAACGAACGCATGGCAAATCTCCTGTCAGGTGGGTGGGAAAGCGGCCAGTGTCGCACCGGCGGCGGGGCAAGTCAATGCGGTGGCTCGCGGTCGACGGTGCGGACTTCGGAACACTCGGGCTGCAGCGCTTCCTCGATCACCTCCAGCGCCTGGTGCGGCTGGGCGGCGCCGCACATGAAGATGTCGGCGGCTGCGAAGCCGTTTTCGGGCCAGGTGTGGATCGAGATATGGGACTCCGCCAGCAGCACCACGCCGGTTACGCCCAGCCCGGTGCCGAAGCTGTGGAAGTGGCTGTGCAGCACCTGTGCGCCGGCTGCGGCTGCGGCGCCGCGCAGCAATTGCTCAATCCATGTGCAGTCTGCCAGCAGGCCCGGTTCGATGCCGGACATGTCGGCCAGCAGGTGCGTGCCGCTGGGTTGGTGAATGCTCACTTATGGCCTCCGCCGCCACCACCGCTGCCCCAGCTGCCGGAGCTGGAAGACCAGCTGCTGCCGTGATAGCCGCCGCCGCTGCTCGAAGATGGGCCGCTGACAAATTTGATCCAGCTGGTGCCGACGCTGAACATGCTCACCACCAGGGCGTAGCCGAAGAATTTATTCATTTTTTTGTTTGGTCGTCGATTGCGTCCAGCACCAGGGCCGGCAGGTAAAGCGAAAGGCAGGCCAGGATGGTGACGCCGATGGTGCCGCCGAAATTGAACAGCAACGGAATGGCATTCAGCACCAGGATGCCAATCATCCAGTTCTTGGCTGAACGCTTGTAGCGGCCTTTGCTGAAATCCTGTGCAACCTCGCCGCTGGTCTTTTCCTCGCCTTTGACGGCGTCGCCGAACCAGGCTTTGAGCTGGTCCCAGGCCACCGGGGTGGAGCGCGACCAGCCAAGTTCAGTGGTCGTCAGTTCGGCCGCCAGCGTTACCTGCTGGCGCTTGTATTCGTAGACATGGGTGTGGTCGCCCACCTGCACGCGCCAATTGAAGGCGCCTGCCGCGTAGGTGACGACAGAGTTGTAGTCATACAGCTTGCTGTAGTCGGCTTTGTCGAAGGTGACCGTTTGCGAATCCAGTACCTTGGCGTCAGGCCACTGATCCATGACGTTGGCGCGCGACCAGCCGTCTGCCGTTTCGACCAGCCAGGTGAAGCCGTTCCGGCTACCGTACAACAGGTATTCGGTCCAGCCGCTGCCTTCGTCGTCGGCCCGGCGCATCACGCCGATGACGGTAAAGTCCTGGTTGCCCAGCTTGCCGGAAGCGCCCAGTGGGAGCGTGAAGTACTCTTTTTCCTGCCGCTGGCCGATGGCGATGACTTCGGCCTTCGGGCTCGCGGCATCGATCTCGGTCTGGCATGACTGGCACACCAGGTTTGCCGTCAGGCCGGGCAGGTATTTGATCTGGGAGCCGCAGTTGGGGCAGTCCAGCGCATCGAGCTTGCCGCGGTAACGGCCGCTGGTGCGCTTGATCTCCTCCACATCGCGCAGCAACTGCGCCTGCATGGCTTCCAGCGTGACCGAAACGCCGGTAAACATCTGCGGCGGTCCCTCGTCGGAATAATCGAGGGTAATGAAATGATCGGCGCGCCGGAAGTCGGCGACTTTCGCCTCCCAGCCATCGCCTACTTTGAACGGCAGTTCGCCCTGGCCGCCGATGCACTGCGCGGTCCTGACGTCGGCCGACATATAGCGAGCGCCCACCAACTGGTAGGGCTTGCCAGGCTGGATGTCCTCAAAGGCCGGTAGCTGCGCATCGGGTTTGCGCAGGGTGGTCACCGTGTACTGGCCGGACGCGTCGCCCAGCCAGCCGCTGGTGGCGTCGTCGAACACGATGAACCACTCGTTCCACATGCCCGCGTCGTACTTCAGCTGGATACGGCCGACGACATTGAAGTTGCGGCCGCCCAGCACGCCGCTGGTGCCGACCTGGATCGGGGAATAGTCCTCCAGCACGGAGGAAATCTTGCCCAGGTCTTTGACCGCGCCGGCTTCCTTCAGTACGCGCGTGTTGCAGTACTCGCACACCGCCATGACGGAGGCGTGCGAGCGGAAGTTGACCTCTGCGCCGCAGCTAGGGCAGGAAACTGTTTGCATGCGGCCTGGCTTATCCGATCAGTTTTTTGAGCAGTTCAGCCTTGGTGGCGTCGTAGTCGGCTGGCGAGATCAGGCCCTTGTCCAGCAGGGCTTTCAGCTTGCCGAGGCGGTCTTCGATCGATTCCTGCGCTGGCGCGGCGGGAGCGGCTGGAGCTGCAGCAGCTGGCGCTGGAGCCTGTGCTGCACCCGGATTCAGTGCCTGGCCCATGGCCTGGCCCATCACCTGGCCGACGGTCAGCCCGGCGCCCAGGCCTGCGCCGATGCCAGCCAGGCCGCCTTCGTTGCCGGCAGCCAGCGGGATCGATTGCGCCACCTGGTACTTGGTGAAGCCGGCCATCTTGGCGTCGCTCATGCCGCCCTTCATGCCGGCGGAGATACGCTCGTCCAGTGCGGCTTGCAGTTCTTCCGGCAGGCTGACGCTGGCGACGTTGAATTCATCCAGGCCGATGCCGTAGCGCGCAAACGCGTCGGCCAGGCCGCCTTTGACTTCCTGCGCCATCAGGGCCTGGTTGGCCGCCATGTCGAGGAAGGCGATCTGGGAGGCGCCCAGCGAGTTGGCCATGGAGGCCAGCAGGATGCCGCGCAGCTGGTCTTCGACGTCGTCGCGGGTGTAAATGTTGCGGGTGCCGCTCAATTCGGTGAAGAACTTGCGCGGATCGGTCACGCGGTAGGAATACATGCCGAAGGCGCGCACGCGGATCATGTCGAAATCCTTGTCGCGGATCGTGATCGGCTGCGGGGTGCCCCACTTGCGGCCGGTCTGCACGCGGGTGCTGAAGAAATACACATCCGACTTGAACGGGGAGTCGAACAGCTTGTCCCAGTTCTTCAGGTTGGTCAGCAGCGGCAGGTTTTGCGTGGTGAGCTTGTGGGTGCCCGGGCCGAACACGTCGGCGATCTGGCCTTCGTTGACGAATACTGCGATTTGCGATTCACGCACGATCAGCACGCCGCCGTTCTGGATCTCGAAATCTTGCATTGGGTAGCGCCAGGACAGCACGCCTTCGGTGTCCTCGTTCCACTGCAGTACGTCGATAAACTGCTTCTTGATAAAGCTGCCGATACCCATGATGTGACCTCTCAGGAAATGCAGGCGGCGTTGATGCCGCCAATGGAAAGCGAAATAGTGCCGAGCAGGCCGCCAAAGGCGCTGTTGTCGGCTTCAATCTGGTCTTGTGCCATTTTCAGGCAGCGCGTCGTGACTGCATAGCCCAGCGCCTGCACCACCATGGCACCCAGGGCCCAGGCCAGGAACTGCTGCCAGTCGTTGGTGTGCAGGATGCTCGATGCGATGGTCATCGAAAAGCCCAGCATGGCGCCGCCCAGCG
>CAMLSG010000052.1 GCA_946482635.1 uncultured Duganella sp. | reverse complement strand
ATGATGGTAAAGCCGATCTGCTGCGCGCCTTTGAAGGCAGCGTTCATCGGGCTCTCGCCTTCTTCGATATGGCGCGCGATGTTCTCGATCATGACGATGGCGTCGTCCACCACGAAACCGGTGGCGATGGTCAGCGCCATCAGGCTGAGGTTATTCAGGCTGTAGCCAAGCAGGTACATGACGCCGAAGGTGCCGACCAGCGAGATCGGCACCGCCAGGCTGGCGATCACTGTCGCGCGCGGGCTGCGCAGGAAAGCGAAGATCACCAGCACCACCAGCACCACGGCCAGCAGCAGTTCCAGCTCCACGTGCAGCACGGAGGCGCGGATGCCGTGCGTGCGGTCGCTCAGCACCGTCACCTCGATGGCGCCGGGCAGGCTGGCCTGCAGTTCCGGCAGGCGCTCCTTGATGGCGTCGACTGTGGCGATCACATTGGCGCCCGGCTGGCGTTGCACGTCGAGGATGATGGCAGGCGTCAGGCCGGCCCAGGCGCCCAGCTTGACGTTTTCGGCGCTGTCCACTACGCGCGCCACGTCCTGCAGCCTGACCGGCGCGCCATTGCGGTAGGAGACGATCAGCTGGCGGTAGTCGTCCGCCGCCAGCAACTGGTCGTTGGCGTTGATGGTGAAGGCACGCGTCGGACCGTCGAAGCTGCCCTTGGCGCTGTTGGCGTTGGCTGCCGTGATGGCGGTACGCAGCGTATCGAGGCCAAGGCCGTAGCTGGCCAGGGCTTGCGTGTCGGCCTGGATGCGCACGGCAGGCCGCTGGCCGCCGCCCAGCGTCACCAGGCCGACGCCGTTGACCTGGCTGATTTTCAGCGCCAGCCGCGTATTGACGATGTTCTGCACTTCCGTCAGCGGCATGGTTTTCGACGTGATCGCCAGGGTCAGCACCGGCGCATCGGCCGGGTTGACCTTGGCGTACACCGGCGGCGCCGGCAAGTCGGTCGGCAGCAGCGAGCCGCCGGCGTTGATGGCGGCCTGCACTTCCTGCTCGGCCACGTCCAGCGTCTGGCCCAGGCTGAATTGCAGCGTGATGATGGAGACGCCGGCGGCGCTGGTGGAACTCATGCGCTGCAGGCCGGACATCTGGCCGAACTGCCGCTCAAGCGGCGCCGTGACCGTGCGGCCCATCACTTCCGGACTGGCGCCGGGATACAGGGTACGCACCTGGATGGTCGGGAAGTCGACCTGCGGCAGCGCCGACAGCGGCAGGAAGCGATAGCCGAGCAGGCCGGCCAGCACGATGGCCAGCATGAACAGCGCCGTCGCCACCGGCCGCTGGATGAATGGCGCCGAGGGGCTCATCGCGTCACGCCGTCCGTTGCCCGGCCCTCGCCCCGCGCCGCGCCGCCTGAGCCAGCCGCGCCATCGCGTGTCCGCCGGCCAGTTGCCCCGGCCGCATCACTGCCGGCATCCGGCGTCGCGGCACCCGCTTCGTCGCGATGACGCCGCGACTTGCCGCCGCCCTCGCCGCCGGCCCCGGCCTCCCCCGCGGCCGCGCCGGACGCCGCGCCACCGGCCGCTGCATCGCCACGATGCCTTCCTGCCCGTCCCTCGCCGCGCGAACGGCCCGGGTGTTCGCCGTCTGCCCCCGGCCGTTGCGCCGGCAGCGTCACGCGCGCCCCATCCTTGATCCGGTCCGCGCCCTCGGTGATCACCTGCTCCCCCGCCGCCAGGCCGCTCTCGATCTGCACCTTGTCCACGGTGGCAATCCCGCGCTTGACCGGGCGCAGCGACGCCGTCTGTCCATCCTGCAGCACGTACACGTAATCGCCAGAAGAGCCGTGCCGCAGGGCCGTCACCGGCACCACCACGGCATCCTTGATGGTGCGCAGCTCCAGCCGCACGTTCACGAACTGGCTGGGGAACAGCGAAGAACCGGCATTGGCAAAGCGCGCCTTGGCCATCACCGTGCCGGTCTGGGTGTCGACCTGGTTGTCCAGCGCATAAAACTCGCCCTTCTCCAGCACCGTGCTGCGCGTGCGGTCGTACGCCAGCGCCACCATGCGCTGCCCGGCAAGATCCGCAGCGCGCGGCGCCAGCTCGGCGACCCGGTCCTGCGGCACCGCAAATTCCACGTCGATCGGCGCCAGTTGCGTGATCACCGCGATGCCGCCGGCATCGCCTGAACCCACCAGGTTACCGATATCGACCACCCGCAAGCCCACCCGCCCGCTGATCGGCGCCACCACCTTGGTGTAGCCAAGGTTCAGGCGCGCCGTGCCCTCGTTGGCGCGGTCGGTGGTGACGGTGCCCTGGAGCTGCTTGACCAGCGCCGCCTGCGTATCGACGTCCTGCCGCGCAATGGAATCCTGCGACAGCAAGGTGCGGTAGCGTTCGAGGGTCAGGCGGGCGTTTTCCAGCTGCGCTTCGTCGCGTTCGCGCTGGCCGGTCGCCTGCATCAGTTGCAGCTCGAACGGTCGCGCATCGATCTGGGCCAGCACCTGGCCCGCCTTCACCATCTGGCCTTCCCTGAACAGGACCTTCTGCAGGATGCCGGAGACTTGCGGGCGCACGGTCGTGGTGGCGGCTGCGGTGACCGTGCCCAGCGCGTCCAGCGTGACGGGCAGGTCGGCTTTTTCAGCCGTGGCCACGCCGACCGTGGCAGCGGGTCCGCGCCCGCCCCTCCCACCCCGGCCCGCGCCACCTGCGGCGCCGCGGCCGCCGGTGCCTTGGCCCGCCGCAGCGGTGGCCGGGGTACCCGGACCACCCGGCCCGCCCTCGGCAGGGCCGCGGTGGGTCAGGTACCAGGCCAGTCCGCCCAGGGCCAGCATCCCGGCCAGGGCGGCGACTCCCCCGATCCAGCGCGCCCGCTTGCTGGCGCGAGGTTTCGACGGGGCATTGGATGTTGTTGGAGTCTCCATACGGTGACCCTTTCTTCTTTTGGTAGGTAGTCGAATTGACTCTAGCACAGCGCCCTGGGCCAAATGCGTTAGGCAAGAAACATCAGAAACAATTCGAACGAACCGGCGCCCCAAAAGAAAAGCCGCCAGACTGGCTGGCGGCTTGTTTCCTGTAATAACTGCTTACAAAGATGCTACAAACTAGTCGGGCGAGCTGCAGAGGCAGTGGGTCAGCGCCATGAACGGCTTGCGCTGGGCAGTCATTTCGTTCAGCCACCCCAGGTCCTGCACCACTTCGCTGGCCACGCCCGCCGGTACGCCGGCAGGCAGCAGCGAGGCGCGCGCCTGGTCGCCGAAAGCCTTGGCGGCGGCAGCTTTCGCTGACGAAGCGCCGAAGTACTCCAGCACCTTGTCAAAGCGCGACACTTCACGCTCGATGTAGACGATGCGCGGTTCGCCAGTCATCTTGGCGCGGCGCGCCGCGGACTTCAAGGCATCCTGGTAGCCGCCCAGCGTGTCGACCAAGCCGCGCTCCTGCGCTTGCGCGCCAGTCCAGACACGGCCTTGGCCCACGGCGTCGATCTTGTCGGCCGTGGTATTGCGCGCCTTGGCTGCCTTGGAGGTGAATTCCTCGTAAGTATGGCCGATCGCGCTCTGGATCAACTGGCCGAAGCGCGGGTCCATCGGGCGCAGCGGATTGCCCGCGTCACCCAGCCAGGTGGTGGTCTGGCCGGCGGTATGGATGCCCAGCTTGTCGATCACCTTGTCCACGGTCGGGAACAGCGCGAACACGCCGATCGAGCCGGTAATGGTGGCCGGGTCGGCAATCACTTCATCCGAGGCCATCGAAATCCAGTAGCCGCCGGATGCCGCCACATTGCCCATCGAGACCACCACCGGCTTGCCGGCCGCGCGGGTCAATTCCAGTTCGCGGCGAATCAGCTCGGAACCGAAGGCGCTGCCGCCAGGCGAATCGACGCGCAGCACTACCGCCTTAATCGAGCTGTCTTCACGCGCCATGCGCACCAGGCGGGCTGTCGACGCGCCGCCGATCTGGCCGGCCGGCGCATCGCCGTCGCTGATTTCGCCGACTGCCATGACCACGCCGATCGCGTCGCCGGTCAGTTTCGGGAACACGCGCGCCAGGTAATCATGGTAGCTGACCTGGCGGAAGGACTTGGCCGCCGGATCGTCGACGCCGCGCTTGGTCATCATCACGCGCAGCTCGTCCTTGGTTTTCAGGCCGTCGACCAGCTTCGCATTCAGCGCCACCTTGGCCAAGTCGCCCTTGGTTTCCGCCACCAGCGCCGGAATATTGTCGATGGTCTTCATCAGCGCGCCTTCCGGCATCTTGCGCAACTGCTCCACCTGGGCGGTGTAGCGCGCCCACAGGTCGTTGTACAGGAAGGCATCCGCTTCCGCCGCTGCCGGGGACGGGCCGTTGGCGATGAACGGCTCGGCGAAGCTCTTGTAAGTGCCGACCTTCATCAGGTTAACGGTCACGCCCACCTTGTCCAGCGCATCGCGGTAATAATTGCGGTATTTGCCGAAGCCGTCGAGGAACACTGCGCCCATCGGGTGCAGGTAGACTTCGTCGGCATGGATAGCGACCTGGTACTGGCGCTGGTTATAGCTGGAACCCCAGGCCACCACTTTCTTGCCGCTGGCCTTGAAGCGGTCCACCGCAGCGCCGATTTCGCGCAGCATGGCCTGGCCACCGCCCTGCATTTCGTCCAGCACCAGCACGGCGCCGGCGATCTGGGGGTCCTTGGCCGCCGCATCGAGCACGTTCAACACATCGCGCAGTTGCACCGACTTGTGCACTTCGCCGCCGGCCAGGCCGGCCATCAGCGCGTCGCGGCTGCTGCCGGACGATTGCTCCACCAAAGCGCCTTCCAGGTTCAGGACCAGCATGGTCTTGTCGCCCAGAGGCTTGACGCCGCCGCCGAAAATGGCGGCAATCAGCAGTACCACCACCAGCAGGAACAGGAAGTTCATGGTGGCGCGGCGGCTTTTATCCACGGCGCCCCAGAACCAGGCAAATCCACCGCGGACATACGAGAAAACAGAGCGGGACATCTTTACTCCTAGTGCAAAAAATGTAACTACTTCACACTATAAGCGACATTCGCCTTGTAGGGTGAAGAAATGAGGTAAAGCCCAGCCATCACCAGCAGGCCGTTGATGACCAGCAGTTCCAGGCCGATGCGGTAGCTGCCGAACAGCATTTGCTGGTTGAAGTCCACCAGGGCGCACAGCAGCGGCCCGGCCAGCGCCACCCACGGCGCCAGCCTGTCGTTCACCGTGCGCTTGCTGAGCAGGCCGAAGGCGAACAGGCCAAGTAGCGGACCGTAGGTATAGCCCGCCAGCTTCAGGACCATGCCGATCATGCTGGCACTGTCAATCCATTTGAACACCATCACCATCAGCAGGAACAAGGCGCAGAACCCCAGGTGCACCCGGTGGCGGATGCGCAGTTGCGCGCCCTCGCCCAGGTCGTCGCGCCGCTTCAGGCCCAGGATGTCGATGCAGAAGGACGAGGTCAGCGCGGTAATCGCACCGTCCGCGCTCGGGAACAAGGCGCTGATAAGGGCAATGATGAACACCAGCTGCAGCAGCGCCGGCAAATGGCCCATCACCACCGCCGGGAATATCTTGTCGCCAGTTGCCGTCACGCCCACCTGCGGCGCATACAGGTACAACAGGCCGCCGAGGAAGAGGAACAGCGTCAGCACCCCGGCCAGGATGGCGTTCAGCGCCAGCATGTTTTTCTGCGAATCGCCCAGCGTCTTGACCGAGATATTCTTCTGCATCATTTCCTGGTCCATGCCGGTCATGGTGATGACGATGAAAAAGCCCGCCACAACCTGCTTCCAGGCATTGCCGGGGCTATTGATGTCGGTCGTGAAGACGCGCGCCAGGCCGGAAGAACGCATGCGCTCCAGGCTTTCCAGCAGGCCCAGGTTCATTTCGTTCAGCAGGAACACGGTGCAGGCCACCAGGCCAAACAGCATGCCCGTCGTCTGCAGCGTGTCGGTCCAGACGATGGTCTTGACCCCGCCCTCATAGGTATACAGCAGGATCATCGCCAGGATCACCAGGTTGGTGAGCCAGAACGGCACGCCAAGGCTGTCCAGGATCACCGCCTGCAGGATGTTTACCACCAGGTACAGGCGCGCCGTGGCGCCCAGGGTGCGTGACAGGATGAAGAACGCCGCCCCGCTCTGGTAGGAACGCCGGCCCAGGCGCACGTCGAGGTAGTGATAGATGGAAGTCAGTTTCAGGCGGTAGTACAGCGGCAGCAGGATATAGGCCACGGCAATGTAGCCCAGCACGTAGCCGATCATGATCTGCATGTAGCCAAAGCCGTCGCGCCCCACCGCGCCCGGCACGCTAATGAAAGTCACGCCGCTCAGCGTGGTGCCCACCATGCCGAAGGCCACCAGCATCCAGTTCGAACTCTTGTTCCCGATGAAGAAACTGTCGTTGTTGGCATTGCGGGAAGTGGCCCAGGCCACGCCCAGCAGCAGGCCAAAGTAAGCCAGTACCACGAGGAACAGTGAAACAGGTGACATTTTTTATCCAGCCATGAAACAATTTGGGCGCCAATATACACCGGAATGCGGAAGCGCCTTAGAATCGCCTGCAAACCTGAGGAAAACAATGTACGACCAACAGACTATCGATTTCGCCCGTGCCCAGGAGGCGCTGGTGCTCCCTCTCGAATACCGCGTCCACGCCCAGGCCGATGGCCGCAGCGAGGGTCGCGAGGAATGCATGCGCGACTATGCGCGCGTGCTGTATTCGTCCTCCTTCCGCCGCCTGCAGGGAAAAATGCAGCTGCTCGGCGTCGACGCCAACCGTTTCAACCGCAACCGCCTGACCCACAGCCTGGAAGTGGCGCAGATCGCCCGTTCCATCGCGGCCGACCTGGGCCTGGAGCGCAGCGTGGTGTCGGAGACCTGCTCGCTGGCGCACGACATCGGCAACCCGCCCTTCGGCCATTATGGCGAAAAGATCCTGGACGAGCTGGTGGCCGGTTCCGGCGGCTTCGAGGGCAATGCGCAAGCCTTCCGCACCCTGCGCACGCTGGAAAAGAAGCACCACGCCTACGCAGGCCTGAACCTGACCGTGCGCTCCCTGCTCGGCATCACCAAGTACTTCCAGCGCCGCGCCGACAATCCGAAGAAATTCCTGTACGACGATGACTATGAATTCCTGATCGGGCAGCTCAATGCCGCCGGCGTCGCCGTCCGCAAGAGCATCGATGCCCAGATCATGGACCTGGCCGACGAAATCGCCTACGCCGCGCACGACGTCGAGGACGCGCTGAGCTTCGGCATCATCACCTGGGGCGAGATCGTCCACGAATTCAGGATCAGCAAGGACTTTTCCGCCGCCTACGAGCAGTTTGCCAGCATCGCCAACCACGCCCATGAAGAAGCGCTGAAATGCGATATGCAGGAAAGCTCGGAAGAGTATTCCATCGTGCTGCGCAAGGAACTGACCTCGCAGATCGTGCACGAGCTGTGCCGCGACATCGCCGTGGTCGAGGGCAAGCACGGACCCGAACTCGGTTACCGCACCAAAGGCCTGCTGGCGCGCGGCCTGAAAAGCCTGCTGTGGCGCGCCATCCTGCGCAAGAAGGACGTGCAGCTTTACGAAAAGCGCGGCGAGAAGATCATCCGCGGCCTGTTCGAAGTCCTGACCGACAAGAACTACAACAAGGGCGGCATCCTGCTGCCGCCGGCCATCCGCAGCCTGAAGGACTCGCGCGAGCGCCTGGTGGTGGACTACATTTCCGGCATGATGGATTCCTACGCTGCCAAGGAGTACGAAAAATACTTCGGCCCCGGCAGCCTCGATCGGATCTATCCACTCGCATGAACGATCCGCGCAGCGAATACGAGCGCCGCATGAACCGGGTGCTCGACCACATCGACCGCAACCTGGACGCGCAGCTCGACCTGCCCGCCCTGGCCGACATCGCCAACTTCTCGCGCTACCACTTCCACCGCATCTTCGCCGGCTGGATGGGCGAGACCATCGGCGACTATGTGCGCCGGCGCCGGCTGGAGGTCGCGGCCCACAAGCTGGCCGCCGGCGGCACGGTGCTCGAGGTCGCGCTGTCGACCGGCTTCGGTTCGGGGGAAGCCTTTGCCCGCGCCTTCAAGACCCGCTTCGGCAGCACGCCGACCGAGTGGCGCAACAGCACGCCCGAGCGCACGGCCGCGTTCCTGGCAGCGCAAAATAGCAATCTGGATCAGGCGAACAGCAAGTACGGTCAGGCCGGCGCAGGCGCGAACGGCGAACATGGCTTCTCCAACAACCCATTCGGAGAAATGATCATGGAAGTCAACATCGTCGACCTGCCACCGGCCCGCATCGCCTACCGCCGCCACATCGGCCCCTACGGCCCGGCCGTCGGCCAGTTCTGGGCCCAGGCTGTCATGCCCTGGATGCTCGGCCATGGCCTGGGCGGCGCCACCTGCTACGGCATCGGCCACGACGACCCGAGCGTCACCCCGGCCGACAAATGCCGCTACGACGCCTGCGTCGAGATTCCGGAAGGCTTTGAGCCCGGCGGGCAATTCAGCGTTGCCCACTTGCCCGGCGGGCGCTATGCTGTCACCCGCTACACCGGTTCGCCGCGCGACATCGGCCCGGTGTGGAACCGCATGATGAAGGAATGGCTGCCCTCCAGCGGGCTCCAATGCGACGAGCGCCCCTGTTTCGAGCGCTACGAGAATCTCGCGGCACAGACCGACGGCAGCTTTACCTGCGAAATCTGCATACCTGTGAAAGCACTGTAAGAAAATGAACCCGGAATACCTGGCAATGCTGGTGGCGCGCGATATGCCCTATGGGAAGTACAAGGGCCGCAAGCTGGCCGACTTGCCAGGCCATTACCTGGGCTGGATGGCGCGCGAAGGCTTCCCGAAAGGGGAGCTTGGCGCGCTGCTGGCATTGATGTACGAGATTGACCACAACAACCTGCGCGCCCTGCTCGACCCGCTGCGCGCGCCCGGCCGCCGTTAGCAGCCGCTGGTGTTCGCCGTGACGACCGGAGCTCCGCTGCCGTTGTAGGTGTAACGCACGGAGCATTGCATCGGGTTCGGTGCATTCTCGATGCGCCACCCGGCATCGCCGCCGGGGATCTGGCTATTGCCATAGCCGTAGAAGGTATAGTCGCCGGTCGTTACGGCACTGGGCGAAAGATAGCAGCCGCCGGTCGGGATTTTGGTGCCTTGCAGCGCGATGCCGATGCCGTCGCACCAGCGGTCAGGATAGCCGCTCCAGACCCGCATTTTGGTCACCGCATCGAGGTCGACAAACGTGATGTTGGCCTGGCTGCCAGGCGTTCCGGCTCCCCTGACGGCAGTAATCGACTTGACCAGGCTGATCGAAGTCTTGACCGACCCTGCCAGGCCCTGGATCGAAGCGATACGGGCGGAGGAACCAAAGTTGATCATTTTCGGAAGCGCCACGGCGGCCAGGATGCCGAGGATGACCATGACAACAATCAGTTCGATGATGGTGAAGCCGCTGGCAGGCGTGCGATGTCGATGCATGAAAAAATCCGGATTCAGTCCTTGCGAAACCGCCTGAGTATACCGGCGTTTCGCGCTGCGGCATACTTGAAAAATAATCGCTATTTCAACGGAGATAATTTGAACCGACTGTACATCACAATCCTGTGCGGAGTCCTGGGCTGCCCGCCCGCCTTCGCTGGCGATGCCGCCCTGCGCCATGCCCAGGCCCTGCTGGAGCGCGTGCCCCTGGTCGACGGCCACAACGACCTGCCCTGGACCATCCGCGAAGACGCCGCGCATCCGATGGACGTTGACCACTACGACCTGCGCCGGCGTACCCCGCACGAAACCGACCTGGCGCGCCTGAAGCAAGGCAAGCTGTCCGCCCAGTTCTGGAGCGTGTACGTGCCGGGCGAGCTGAAAAGCGGCTGGGCCGTCGCGCAGCTGGAGCAGATCGACCTGGCGCGCCGCATGATCGCGAAATATCCCGAAAGCCTGGTGCTGGCCACCCGCAGCAGCGATATCGCCAAGGCCAAACGCGAAGGAAAGATCGCCAGCTTCATCGGCATGGAAGGCGGCCACGTAATCGAAAACAGCCTGGGCGCCCTGCGCGCCTACTATGACCTCGGCGCGCGCTACATGACCTTGACCCACAACAGCACGCTAGACTGGGTCGACGCCGCCATGGGCGAGCGCAGGCACGGCGGCCTGACGCCCTTCGGCAAAGAGGTGGTGCGCGAAATGAACCGCCTTGGCATGCTGGTGGACCTGAGCCACGTCAGCACCGAAGTGATGCAGCAGGCGCTGGACACCAGCGCGGCGCCGGTGATCTTTTCGCATTCCAGCGCACGCGCCCTGGACGACCACCCGCGCAACGTGCCGGACGAAGTGTTGCAGCGGCTGCCGGCCAACGGCGGCGTGGTGATGGTGACGTTTGTGCCGGCCTTCGTTTCGCCGCAGGTGGCGGCATGGGGCAAAGGGCTGGGCGACGCCGCAGCAGCTGCCGGCGCCAAGCCGGACAGCCCGGAATTCAAGGCCGTCAGGGAAGCGTATATCGCCAAGGCCGGTCCGCAGCCGAAAGCCACCTTGTCCATGGTGGCCGACCACATCGAGCACGTGGCGCGCGTGGCCGGCAAGGACCATGTCGGCATCGCCGGCGACTATTACGGCTCGATCAATCCGGAAGGCCTGGAAGACGTATCGACCTACCCTGCCCTGTTCGCGGAACTGATACGCCGCGGCTGGAGCGACAAGGACCTGGCCAAACTCGCCGGCGGCAACCTGGTGCGCGCTTTTGCCGGCGCCGAACAGGTCGCTGCCCGCCTGCAGAAGGAACGCAAGCCTAGCCTGGCGCGCGTCGAATCGCCAGCTCCGCAAAGCCCGTAAGCGGGTCGCGCTCGCGCGAGAACCGGTGCGTGGGCAGCAGCACCAGCAGCAGTTCGGCCGTGGTGCGCACGATGCAGCCGCGGCCCACGTGCCCGCCGAAAACCCGGCCGCGCGCATCGGACAGCATGATGTGCAGGTGGGCCCCGTCTGGCGCCACGGAACCGGCCAGCGTCAGGATCTCCAGGTCGCCCAGCAGCTCGGTTGGCTGCGCCAGCCCGGCGTAGCGGACCTGGGCCACCGAAAGGCTGCCGATGCCCTGCACCAGGTAGCCCGCTGCCGCACCCACATCGCGCAGCGCCTGTTCCACGGCGCCGCGCAAATCGTCGCCCGGATTCAGGCGTAGTGGCAGTGCGTCCATCATCCCTGCAGGCGCGGCGCCAGCAGCGACGTGAACTCTCCTTTTTCGATCAGGCGCTCAAGGTCGCTGAAGCCGCCGATCAGGACGCCGTCGATGAAAATCATCGGGAAAGTCGGCCAGCCGCTCCACATCTTCAGCGCCGTGCGGCGGCGCCACATGCTGAAATAGCTGCCGTATTCGAGGTAGGCGTACTTGGTGCCTTGCGCGTCCAGCAGGCGGCAGGTCTTTTTAGGGAACGGGTTCTGGCGCATGCCGACGACCACCACGCGGTTGGCCGCAATGGCCGCCTGCACTTCCGCCACGATGTCGGCATGGTTCTTCGCCACGCGCTCACGGATGGCGGGATGCAGGTGGGCGTCGTCGAGGATGGTACGGGTCATTGTTTTTCCTTGTGCAGTAAATCCAGCGTGGCCTGGTCGGGCACGCCGCCAAAATATTTATCGAGGCAAGCGCGGAACAGCGCATCATCCGGCGCGGCTTGCGCGAACAGCGTCATCGACGAATGGAATTTCATATTGTCCGGCGACCCGAAGATACCATGGACTGAGGCTCCCTGGACAGCCAGTACCAGCGCGCTGCACTCGCGCAGGCGCGCCCCCAGCACGGGATGCGCCAGGTAGGCTCGTGCTTCAGCCAGGCCGCCGATCGCGTAATGCTGCGCCATTGCGCTGGAACCGAGCCCCGCCAGTTGCGGGAAGATGAACCACATCCAATGACTACGCTTGCGTCCAGCCGACAGTTCGTTCACCACCTGTTGGTAGACACCTTCCTGCGCAGCGACAAAGCGCTCCAGCTGGTACATGGCCTGCCTCGAAAAAGTTACTTTTCAATGAGCCATTGTCCTACAAAGTCTGGTAGCGTGTTCTGATTAATTGGGCTCCCTGCCGCGCCTACCATGACGACTCCTCGAACCGAAATGGGAGATGATCATGGCATCCAGTAATCAAGACAACCGCGGCGGGAACAAACAGTCGGGCGATACCAGCAACCGTGGCTTCGCTTCGATGGACCCGGAACGCCAGCGTGAGATCGCCAGCGAAGGCGGCAAGGCAGCCCATGCATCGGGCAATGCGCACGAGTTCACCTCGGAAGAAGCACGCAAGGCCGGCAGCATGAGCCACAAAAATGACGGCAACCGCCAGTCCGGTTCCTCCGAATCGGGCAGCCGTCAAAGCGGTAGCGGCGGCAGTGGTGGCGGCACCCGCGGCGGCACGCCTGAACAGCATGCCGAAGCCGGCCGCCAAAGCCACAAAAACGATGACAAGCGTTAAGCGCGTTTAGTCATGAACGGGACCGTCCAGCGCGACGGTTCCACCAGCCCGGTGGTCAGCGCGCAACCCGCGAGGATCACCAGGCAGCTCACTCCCATCTGCAGCGAGAACGTCTCCCCCAGGAACAGGCAGCCCCACAGCACGCCAAACGCCGGGATCAGGAACAGGGCGCTCATCGCCTTGCTCGCGCCGAGCCGCGCAATCAGTCCGAAGAACAACACATACGCAAAGGTCGTGCACAAAGCAGCCAGCGCCAGCACCGCGCCCCAGGCCTTGGCCGATGGCGCTTCCGCTGGCCACAGCGCCAATGCCGGGCCGGCCAGCAGCACGGCAGCGACCATCTGGCTGCCCGTTGCCACCGCCAGCGGCGGCGCTTCGGCCAGGTAGCGCTTGCTGAAATTGCCCGAAATCCCATACAGCAGAGTCGCCGCCAGGCAAGCGAGCGACGCCAGTACCGTGCGCAGCATGTCCTGTTGCGGTAGGAAATGCAGCTTGCCCGCCACCAGCAGCACCACGCCGCCAAAGCCCAGCGACAAGCCGGCCATGCGGGTCAGGGTCAGGCGTTCGCCCAGCCAGATGGCGCCGATCAGGGCCGCGAACAAGGGCGTGGTCGCGCTCAGGATGGACGACAGCCCGGCCGGGATCGTCAGCGCCGCGAAATTGAACAGCAGGAACGGCAGCGCCGCATTGGTCACGCCGACAAAGCTGATGCCGCGCCAGTGCTTGCGCAACGCAGCCAGCTGGCCGCGCCACAGCAGCAGCGGCAACAGCAGCAAGGCCGCCGCCACCGCCCGCACCCCGCCCATCGCCGCCGCGCCAAACTCGGGCGCACCGACGCGGATGAACAAGTAAGACGCGCCCCAGATTGCCGCCACCGACAGCATGCTCCCCGCATCCGCGCGCCTCATGGCAACACCCCAGCCAGTGCTTCGCCTTCAGCCAGCGCCACGCGGTCCGGGGCGCCATAGGCGCGCTGCGTGGCCGGACGCTGGCTCACTGAATGGAACCAGCGCGCCAGGCTGGGATAGGCGGCCAGGTAGGCGCCGCGTGCACTGACCCAGGGGAAGCAAGCGATATCGGCCACCGAATACTGCTCGCCGCAGAGGTAGGCCCGGCCAGCAAGCTGCCTGTCGAGCGCACCGAACAATTCAGCGGTTTCGTTACCCTGGCATTCGAACGCCTTCTGCCAGAACAGCCACTGTCGCACTTCCGCCCTCGCGCGCATGCCGGCCGGCATGCCGAAGCCCGACTTTTCCGCCAGGTAGAGCAGCATGGCGCCCGATTCCTGCAGAGGCAGCGGTGCGCCGGCATCCATCGGCCAGTGGTCGACGATCGCCAGCGATTTCGCCTTGGGAATACGGCGGAATGGCAATCCGGTCTCTTCCAGGAACATCAGCAATTGCTGCCCTTGGGGTGTCGCGACGTAGTAGAAGTCCAGCATGGCAATCCCTTTCGATGTTGTCAGGGATAGTTTGCGCCGCGACCTGGCTCCAACAAAGATCCAGGAATGATGGATTTTATGGAGCCAGAGTACCTGTCACACTCGGCAGATGACAGCAAAGCCGGTCAAACAGGCCCGGATCGGCCATGCGCTGCTGCCACCAGCGCAAGGCCGCCCCGGATTCACCACTGCGCCACGCCAGGTAGAAGGTTTCGTCCGGCTTCGGCTCTTCGACGTCCTTCTCGACCAGCAGGCCGGCCGCAATCGCTTCTCGCGCACAGCGCTCGGGCAGGAAGCCGAAACCCAGGCCCGCCAGCTGGTAATCGAACTTGGCCTGCATGGTCGGCACGGTCAGCGTGTCCTGCCCGAGTACCAGGCCCACCGTGCGCGGTGCCAGCATGCGAGCCGAATCGGCGGTGGCGATCGCGCGGTGGCGCTGCAGTTCGTTGCGCCCCAGCCGGCCCTGCACCTGGGCCAGCGGATGCTGCGGCGCGACCGCAAACACCCATTTCAACTGGCCGATCGGCTCCGAAACATAGCCGCCGCCGGCCGGACCGTCGCCCGGCGCGCCGACCACGATATCCACTCGCCGGTCCAGCAAGGCTTCCCAGCTGCCGCCCAGTGTTTCCTGCACCAGGCGCAGGCGGGTTTGCTGCGTCACTTCGTAAAAGGCCTGCACGTCGGGCGCCAGCACGGCAGAGCCGAACATGGAGTCGAGCCCCACGGACAGCTCCGTTTCCCAGCCCGAAGCCACGCGCCGGACCCGCTGTTCCAGGTCGCCCGCCGCCTTCAGCAGGTAGCGCCCTTCTTTCAGCAACTCGTGGCCGGCCGGCGTCAGTTCAACGCGCGGCCCGAAGCGTTCGAAAACCTGCACGCCAAGCTCCTCTTCCAGCTTGCCGACGGTGTAGGAAATGGTCGAGGGCACGCGGTACAGCTCCCGCGCAGCGGCGGCAAAGGAGCCGCCACGGTCGATGGCGTCCACGATCTGCAAGGCTTCCAGGCTTAATCTGAGCATTCGATTTTTTCGATCATAAACAGGCAAATTATTCGCTTTTTAACACGATAAAGCGCCCCTATACTGTGAAACATCTGATCGAAATTATCGCACAAGGAGATAAACATGTTGCAAGTTCGCAAATCTGAAGACCGCGGTGTTGCCAATTTTGGCTGGCTGGATTCGAAGCACAGCTTCTCTTTCGGCCATTACTACGACCCGAACCACGTCGGTTTCGGCCCGCTGCTGGTGATTAACGAGGACAAAGTGTCGCCCGGCCAGGGCTTCGGCACCCACGGCCACCGCGACATGGAGATCATCTCCTATGTGCTGAGCGGCGCGCTGGAACACAAGGACAGCATGGGCAATGGCTCGGTCCTGCACTATGGCGACGTGCAGCGCATGACGGCCGGCACCGGCGTGCGCCACTCCGAGTACAACCACTCGAACCGTGAAGGCGTGCACTTCCTGCAGATCTGGATCCAGCCTTCGCAAGGCGGCATCGAGCCAGGCTACGAGGAAAAGCACTTCACGCCGGAGAGCAAGACCGGCGCCCTGCGCCTGATTGCCTCGCCGGACGGGCGCGAAGGGTCGGTGCTGGTGCACCAGGATGCCTTTATCTACGCTTCCATCCTGAATGGCGGTGAAGGCGCGGTGCATGCGCTGGGCGCGGGACGGCAGGCTTATGTCCACGTGATCCGGGGCACGCTGACTGTCAACGGCACTCAGTTGAAAGGTGGCGATGCTGCCAAGATTACTGGCGAGGAGTCGGTGACGCTGTCTGGCGCCGATAATGTTGAAGTGCTGCTGTTTGACCTGCCTTAAACGGGTAAACCTGGGTCTGACCCGCAGGGTCAGACCCAGTCTGCGGCGCGGCCAACGGTTTTAGCAACCACTGGCTCTGAGACCGTTGTGGGTCAGCCCCTGCGGGTCTGACCCAGATTTACCGGGTTTTTGTTATGATTGCAGGGTTACACAATACAAAGATTGAAAGAGCATCATGCAGCCCGTAGCAGAACAACCGGTAAAAGAAGACCTGGACTACGTCACCTCGTGCGCCCTGCCGACGCCGTGGGCCCAGTTCACGCTGCATGCCTTCGTCGAACACGCCACCGGCAAGGAACACCTGGCCATGGTGCTGGGCGATATCGGCAATGGCGAGCCAGTGCTGGCGCGCGTCCATTCCGAATGCCTGACCGGCGACGTGCTGTTCTCCCAGCGCTGCGACTGCGGCGCCCAGCTTGAAGGCGCGCTGAAACGCATCGCCGAAGAAGGCCGCGGCGTGCTGCTTTACCTGCGCCAGGAAGGCCGCGGCATTGGCCTGATCAACAAGATGCGCGCCTACCGCCTGCAAGAGCAAGGCGCCGACACCGTGCAAGCCAACGAACAACTGGGCTTCAAGCCGGACCAGCGCAACTACGCCCTGGTCGAACCGATGCTGAAACAGTTCGGCGTGAAGAGCCTGAAGCTGATGACCAACAACCCGCGCAAGATCGCTGCCATGGGCAGCCTTGGCGTCGAAGTCGCCGAACGGGTGCCGCTGCTGGTCAACCGCAATGCCTTCAACCAGCACTACCTGAACACCAAGGCGCTCAAGCTGGGGCACATGATGACCCCGGTCACCCCGCCAGCCGCCGAAGACGGCGAACTGTAACCCCGCCTCACACCCCGGGTCGAAGGATTAGATGAAATTCACTAAACTTGCATTACTACTGACTTTGACCTGGGGCTGCGCAGCAGCCAACGCCCAGCAGGCTCCGGCCCAAGCCCCCGATGCAGTCGCCCTGCCGACACCATCGAGCACTGCGCAAAAACTCTATTCCGCCGCCAAGGCCGACCTGCTGCAGGTACGATCGCTGCTGAAAACCGGCCGCACCCAATCGTCGGTCGGTTCCGGCTTCCTGGTCGGCACCTCCAACCTGGTGCTGACCAATTACCACGTCGTTTCGCAGTTCGCGCTCGATCCGGATACCTACACCGGCGAGTGGGTCGATACCGCCGGCCAGCGCGGCAACATCGAATTGCTGGCAGTGGACGTGCTGCACGACCTGGCCGTGGTGCGCGTCAACCGCTACGGCACCGGCTACTTCAAGCTGGGCGACAAGCCGGTCACCCTGACGCAAGGACAGTACCTGTACTCGCTGGGCAATCCGCTCGACCTGGGCTTTGCCATCTCCGAAGGTTCATTCAACGGCGTGATCGCGCGCAGCTTCTACGAGCAGCTGATGTTCACGGGCCCGATCAATGCCGGAATGAGCGGCGGCCCAAGCGTGACCGTGGACGGCGCGGTAGCCGGCATCAACGTCTCCAAGCGCCTGGACGGAGAACTGGTGTCCTTCCTGGTCCCGGCGCGCTACGCGCAGGAGCTGCTGAAGAAAGTCGATCCGGAAGCCAAGCCGCCGAAGGATTTCACCGCCGTCGTCGCCCAGCAACTGCTGGTGCACCAGAAGGCCATGATCGACCAGTTGCTGGCCAAGCCGCTGACCGCCAAGGCCATGGGGCCGTATTCCGTGCCGGTGCGCGAGTCGGAACAGATGCGCTGCTGGGGCCGTTCCAACGATCGCGATTCCTTCCAGGTGGAAGTCACCAACTGCCAGATGGAGTCCTCGCTGTTCGTCTCCGGTTCGCTGCAGACCGGCCAGGTGCAGATCCAGCACCAGTACATGAAGAGCACGGGACTGGATGAAGTACGCTTCGCCGTCCTGTCCAGTAATTCGTTCAAGAACGAGAGCTTCGGCAGCCACAAGGACAAGCGCCTGACCGGCCCGATGTGCACCGAACAATTCGTCAAGAACAGCACCCTGCCGATGCGCGCCGTGATGTGCGTGCGCGCCTACCGCAAGTTCGACGGCCTGTACGACTTCGCCCTGCTGACCTCCAGCACCGACGAAGGCAAGATGAACCTGCAAAGCCGCCTCGATGCCCGTGGCGTCTCGTATGAAAACGGCCTGCGTGCCTCGCGCGCCTTCCTCGAATCGCTGGCGCGCGAGGGCAAGAAATGAACGGCCCTTTCTTTATCGAGACCCTGGCGCGTAATGGCGACGTCCTGCATCGCCATCGCGTCGACAAGCTGCCGATCACCATCGGCCGCGGCTACAACAACGATTTCATCCTCGACGATGCGCATACCGCCCCGACCCACGCCGTAGTGGAGCTGGCGGAAGACGGCGCGCTCGTAATGCGCGACCTGGGCAGCCAGAACGGCATCGTGGTGCACGGCAAGCGCCAGGCCACGGTTCCGATCAACGGCACCACCGTGGTCCGCCTCGGCCACACCCGCCTGCGCGTGCGCGACGCGGCATTCCCGGTCGAAGCCGAGGTCACCGACACCACCATGCACGCCTGGGAAGGCGGCGTGCCGGCGCTGGCCGGCATGGCGCTGATTGCGCTGTTCGTGGGCGTGACCGAAGCGCTGTCCGACACCGGCGCCTTCCAGGCCATCCGCTACCTGCTGGTGATTGTCACCGGCATTGGCGCCGGCATGGTGTGGAGCGGCGTCTGGGCCCTGGCCAATCGCATTTTCGGCGGCCATGCGCGCCTCGGGCGCCACCTGTTCATCCTTGGCAGCGGGCTGGTTGCGATAGGCGCCTGGAAAGCTTTGAGCAGCGTGCTTGCCTATGCCTGGTCGGCCGAAGTGTTCACGCGCTACGGCAACCATGTGGTGATGCTGATCCTGGTGGCGATGATCTACAACCACTTGCGCACCGTGAAGCCGCACAAGCCACGCGCCTTCATTACTTCCTGTGCCGTGTTTTTGGCCCTGGGTTCCGGCTTGATCCTGATGCGCAACTACGAAGGCGCAGGCCGCCTGCGCGATGAGCTCTATATGTCCGTCATCCTGCCGCCTGAAGTACGCCAGAGCAAAGACCACAGCGTGGATGATTTCATGGGCGACGCAGCCAAGCTGAAAGCAGCTGCGGATGAAGCGCGCAAGTCCTCGAAGCTCAAGAAAGACGACGAGGACGACGACGAGTAATCAGCTCGCGTAAGGCGCGCCGCGCAGTTCGACGGTGTTGCCTTCGGGGTCGTTGACGTAGATCGACGGCCCCTCGCCTTCCGCGCCATAGCGCGATTCGGACGGACCATTCGCCACATCATGCGCGCTCAGGTGGGCGCGGATCGCCGCCTCGTCAAACGGCTCGACGCGGAAACAGAAATGGTCGACATTGCGGCCCTCCTTGCCCGGCGCGGCGCCGCCCATCATGCCCAGCTTCTTATCGACCGGCACCAGGTCCACCAGCGAGCTGCCGGCGCGCAGCTGGATCAGGCCGATCTCGTCCTGGCGGCGCTCGATGGTGCAGCCAAGGACTTCGGTGTAGAAGCGGATCATGCGGTCGGCATCGACGACGCGCAGCACGATGTGGTCAATTTCGCGAATCTTGATCAACGTTTGTCTCCTTTGATTTATGCGTCTGGTATGGGATTGCTGCCGGAGGCGGGCACGTAGCGTCCGCCACGGAATTCGAATTTCATCGCCTGGTCGACACGCTGCGCGGGAGAATTGCCATCCTTGCCTGCCTTGCTCATCGCGCCCGTGAAACGCAGCGTCAGCGCGTTTGCGCCCGTAACATCCCAGCGGCCTTCGATGGCATAGCATTGGCCCGGCGGCACTTTCTCGTCGGCGTAGGCTGGATCGGCAGGCTGCAGGCCTTGCACGATGCCGCCCAGGCGATCGACGCAATCGGGGCGCGAGTAGACGTTGTTGCCCTTAATTTTCTGCAGCAGAAGCGGCTGTGTTTTCACCCCATCGACGCCGATTGCATACAGCGCGAAAACATCCACGCAGTGTCCTTGCCAGCAGCTTCCCCAGGTAACTTGCACCGCTTGCGACGCCGCCGATACGGCCACAGGCGCCATCTGCGCCCGCCCCTCAAAGCCCTGCAGGGCAAATGGCTCCTGGCGTTTGGCGACCTTCCAGCCATCCTTGCCGGGCTTGAAGGTATAGGCCGCAAGGCCGGCCGGCGTGCCATGCGAGACTTGCGGCTCGCCGCCGTCACCGGCCGGCGTCATGGTCGCCAGCAGCACGATACGGTCGGGCGCAACGCGCACGACCTGGCGTGGCGTCACGATGACGTTCCGCTTCTTGCCCTGCTTCGCATTCCAGCCACGCGTTGCGGCGCTGGTCGGGATCGACTGCACACGCCCGCCCTCCTCGTCCGCCCACTTCGGGAATGCAATTTGCAACAGTTCGTCAGGCTGCGGATCGGCTGCCTGCGCCATCGCCAGCGCGGGCGCCACCAGCAAAGCTGCAAGAGCAAGCTTCATCGTTATTCTCCTAGATCCGCAAGCGGCGTCGGTCGTTGAGGAACGTCTCCAGCTGCGCAGGCGCCAGCACTTTGACCGGGTCGCCGTGGAAGACGTACAGGTAAGGCTCCCCACCAAGACGGTCCGTCATCTTCGCCAGCACGAGGAAGCAGGTACCCAGCGGATAAACCGCCGTATCGCGCAACTGCCGCGAACACTGAACCCGCATCTCCGGACTGAACGCCTGCCCATTCACAGGCCGCACCACCACCTGGCCGTATTCCTCGACCGATTCCACCGCCACATCGCGGTAATCAAAAGTATCCCTAGTCATCCCGCGATCTTACCAGCCATTAGCATCGCAAGCGTTGCAGCGTAAATGGCAATCCGCGCGCCCAGCGGTTGGACGACAGCGAGAATGTCAGTGCACGCACCTGGTGGTACCACCCAGCCGGGACGTAGAGCATATCGCCAGGCTGGACGATCACTTCGATCATCGTGGCCTGGCGCGCCAGCGGGTAGCGGTCGAAGTCCGGTGCTTCGGGATCGAATGGGCTGCCGAACAAGACCGGATTGGCCTCGCGGGTGTAAAGGAATTCGTCGTGGTGCGGCGGCGCGAGGAAAATCCGCTTGGTGCCCCACACCTGCGCGAAGATGTTGTCGTCGAAGTCGCTGTGCAGCGGCGTGACAGTTCCCGCGGGGCCGATCCAGAAACGCGGCGGCCCCATTTTCTCGAAGTAAGCCGGCCAGTGGCACAGGCTATTCAACTCGCGCAGTTCGAGGTTGCCGAGGTATGGCGGCAAGCCTTCAGTGGCATCAGCCAGATCGAGATACTCGCGCATGGTCATGTCCTGCATCGCGCGGTCGGGCGCGAACGCTGTGCCGATGTAGTCGCCAACGCGTGCGCGTACGTGCACCTCGCCAAAACGCTCACGCAGCACTTCCGGGCCGAGCGCGCAGATCGGCCAGCGTGCAACTGCGCCGGGAATCAGGAATGGCAGCCCTTCACGCGCCCTTGTGCGGAACGCGGTTGCGCTCATCGGGCGTACGCGCGGCACGGCATCGACGGCCGGCAAGGCTCGGGCTGCAGTGCGGATCGCGTCGCGCATCTCCTGCATCGACGACACGCCCCGTACCGCTGCATCGCGGCGCTCGCGTGCTTCGGCTTTGGCGGCTTGCGCCCCCTCCCCGTCCGGCACGCTGCGCGAGGCTTCGAGCGGCGGCAGGCGTGACGCGGCAAGCGCTGCGCCGGGCGCTGGTTCGCGCGGCGGCTGGCGTGACGTCATGGCCTTACGCCCCCTGGCGCAGCACCAGCAGCGCTACAGCTTCGGCATTGATGCCTTCCTCGCGGCCAAGATAGCCGAGCTTCTCGTTGGTCTTGGCTTTCACGTTCACATTCCCGACCGGCACGCCCAGGTCGGCCGCAATATTGGCAGCCATGGTGGCGATGTGCGGCGCCATCTTGGGACGCTGGGCGATGATGGTGCAGTCCACATTGCCGATATCGTAGCCGGTGGCGCGCACGCGCTTGGCAGCTTCGCGCAGCAGCACGCGCGAATCGGCGCCGCGGAATTCTTCGGCCGTATCCGGGAAGTGCCTGCCGATATCGCCCAGCGCCGCCGCGCCGAGGATGGCGTCGGTGATCGCATGCAGCAGCGCGTCGGCGTCCGAATGCCCAAGCAGGCCGCGTTCGTGCGGGATCTCGACCCCGCCAAGAATCAGCTTGCGGCCTTCAACCAGGCGGTGGGAATCATAGCCCTGGCCGATGCGGAATGGGAGTTGCGTCATTTGGAATCCTGTCCTAAATACATTTCTGCGATCGCAATATCGGTCGGCAGCGTTACCTTCATGTTGCGCGGGTGGCCTTCCACCAGCTTCGGCGAAAAGCCAAGCATCTCGACGGCGCTGGCGTCATCGGTGATCGCGTTCGGATCCGGCGCCAGCGCCAGGGCGCGCAGCAGCAGCGCATAGGAAAACATCTGCGGCGTCTGCGCCAGCCACAGGCCGTCGCGCGGGGTGGTCTGCACAGTACCCGTGCGCGTGGACTTTACCGTGTCCACCACCGGCAGCGCAAGCAGTCCGCCGCCTTCGTGGTCGCCGACAGCGGCAATCAGCTTTGCGATCAGGGCCGGCGTCAGGCCGGGACGCGCCGCGTCATGCACCAGCACCATGTCGTCGTCGCCCACGTTGGCGCGGATGGCACGCAGACCGTTAAGGATCGAATCCATGCGCGTGGCGCCGCCGCAGCGCAGGATGGTCACGCCGCGCTCGGGCGTGATGGAATCGATATAGCCGTCGCCGGCGCTCACCACTACATAGGTGTGCGCAATCAGGTCGCTGTGGCGGAATGCTTCCAGCGTGTGCTGCAGCATCGGCACGCCGTTGATCGGCAGGTACTGCTTGGGGCTGGAGGCAGCCATGCGGGCGCCGACGCCGGCGGCGGGGATCAGTGCGAAGTATCGCTTCATTTTCTGCTACGTGACTTCCTCAAAATGGTTTGTATTTCGCCGTTGCAGGCCTTGCCCAGGCGGGCATATTCGGCCGGCGAATCGATCAGCGCTTGCTGCACCTCCACCTTGGACATTTCGGCCTTGATGTAAGGCAGCCAGCCGCTGTCGATTTCGTGCGCCAGCGCCGAACGCGCGGTGCCGGCCGGGGCATACAGCGGCTTGGCTTCGAAGCGCCGCGCCAGCGCTGCGCGCACGATCACTTCGACCTTGGCCAGGTGGTCCATGTAGGCGTTCATGTGCCGCAACTCGTGCGACAGGATCTCCGCATAGCCGCAAGTCCCCGGCGGGAACTCATTGCCTACGTAGATACGCACCGGAGCATACGTCAACTGCACCTTGATCTGCGGCGCCACGCATTCATAGCCGCTGACCGGATCGGTAAGCATCGGGCCATCAAGCCCGATCTGCACACGCGACTCAGTGCGGGTCAGCCCCAGCACATAGCCTGTCGCAGGCATCTTCTCGGTGCGCATGGCAGATAGCTGCTTGTACGAGAGCTGGGTGTTGACGGTATAGCCGTTCTGGCGCGCCGACAGCACCGACACTGTCTTGCTGATCGTATCTTCGCAGCGGATCTGGAACGGCGTACGCTGGACCTGCGCTGCCTGCGCCTGGTTTGCCGCGAGGGCTCCAACCAGCATCAGGCTGCGCAGGGCGTGCATGGCCTCAGTCCAGCTTCCAGGCGCCGGAGCGCAGCTTGTCGAGCCAGAAGGCGCCGATCACGGTCTTGACATCGGTGATCTTGCCGCTGCGGACCCAGTCCAGCATCTCGTCCACGCTGGCGGTGATGGTTTCGATGAATTCGCCGTCGTCCAGCTTCACTTCGCCGGCGGTCAGGCCGCGCGCCAGGTAGATGTCCAGGTGCTCGTCCGAGTAGGCGATGGCGTTGTGGATGGTGCTCACGAATTGCCAGTCGGTGGCGGTGTAGCCGGTTTCCTCTTCCAGTTCGCGCATGGCGCAGGCCAGCGGGTCTTCGCCCGGGTCGATCTTGCCGGCGGGGAGTTCGATGAAGACGCGGTCGTTGGGGTAGCGGTATTGGCGCTCCAGCAGGATCTTGCCGTTGTCGAGCACGGGGATGATCACGACGGCGCCGGGGTGGCGGATGTATTCGCGCTTGGTGTGCTTGCCGTCGGGCAGGCTGACTGTGTCGCGGTGGACTTTCAGGAAGCCGCCGTCGTAGGCGATGCTGCCGTCTATCTTGGTTTCTTTTAGGTGTTTGTCCATGGTTGCTTTTTAAACCGGTAAACCTGGGTCAGACCCGCAGCCGGATGGCCGTCCCGTCTGACCCACAACGGTCTCCAGGTCATGGGGTTGGTTCTGGGCCTTTGACTTATTGAGAAGGTCAAAGGCGTAAAACCCAATCGCAAGCTTGGAGACCGTTGGGGGTCTGACGGGACGGCCATCCGGCTGCGGGTCAGACCCAGGTTTACCGGTTCTATTAGTGGTGTTTACGCAGGTAGCGTACCACGAAGCCAGGAAAAGCAAACACCAGGAAGGCGAAAGCCGCGACCCAGTAGAACTCCCAGTTCTGTGGGAACGCGGTGCCGATGCGGGATTCGAGCGCGATGCCGATGCCGCCGACGGCCACATACAGCACTGCCAGTTCCGCCAACCGCACTACAAATGGCTTGCGTGCGGCTTTCAGCGGAACCAGGGCAAATACCTTCTCGTTCAGGAAAGGCAGGTTGGCGGCCACCACTGCAAGCAGGATGACCAGCCAGGATGATGCATTGACGTCCATTGATCAGGAAATCAGGAAGCCAGGGTCTTCTGCATGGCTGCCAGGCAGGCGTTCAGCAGCGGGCCAGGGATCATGCCCAGCACCACAACGGCCAGGCCGTTCAGTGCCAGTACCAGGCCCTTGTCGCTGTTGACGGACAGCGGGGTGCTGTCAGCCGGCTCGTCGAACCACATGACCTTCACGATGCGGATGTAGTAGAACGCGCCCACCAGCGAGAACATCACGGCAAACACGGTCAGCCACACAGCGCCGGTCGCCAGCACCGATTGCAGCACCGCGAACTTGGCGGCGAAGCCCATCATCGGAGGCACGCCGGCCAGGGAGAACATCAGCACGGACATCAGCAGCGCGTAGGCCGGGCTGCGCTTGGACAGGCCCTTAAAGTCGTTGATTTCTTCCGCTTCGAAGCCCTGGCGCGCCAGCACCATGATCAGGCCGAAGGAGCCGACCGTGGTCATCACGTAGGTGATCGCGTAATACATGGCAGCCGAGTAGGCAGCTGCCGCATTGTCGGTCTTGTGGCCAACCACGCCGGCCATCAGGCCGAGCAGCACGAAGCCCATCTGCGCGATGGTGGAGTAAGCCAGCATACGCTTCAGGTTGGACTGTGCGATTGCAGTCAGGTTACCGATCGCCAGCGACAGCACGGCCAGGATCATCAGCATCTGCTGCCAGTCGAACGCCATTGGCAGCATGCCTTCCACCAGCAGGCGCACGCAGATGGCGAAGGTCGCCAGCTTCGGTGCACCGCCCAGCAGCAGGGTCACGCCGGTTGGCGCGCCCTGGTAGACGTCCGGTACCCACATGTGGAACGGCACGGCGCCCAGCTTGAAGGCCAGGCCGGCCACCACGAACACCAGGCCGAAGGTCAGGATGGTCGGGTTGACGGTGCCGGAGCCGATCACGGCGGCCACGCGGGAGATATCCAGCGAGCCGGTCGCACCGTACAGCATCGACATGCCATACAGCAGGAAGCCGGAAGCCAGCGCGCCCAGGATGAAGTACTTCATCGCAGCTTCGGTAGCGCGGGCGTCGTCGCGGCGCAGGGCCACCAGGGCGTACAGCGACAGCGACATCAGTTCCAGGCCCAGGTAGATGGTCAGGAAGTTGTTAGCCGAGATCATCACCATCTGGCCCAGCAGGGAGAACAGCGCCAGGACGTAGAACTCGCCGCCCAGGTTGCCGCCCAACATGCCGCGGTCGGTGGAGTACTGGCGTGCATACACCAGCGTCATCGCCATGGTCAGGTAGGAGAACAGTTTCAGCAGGTTGCCCATCGGGTCGCTGATGAACATGTTCGAGAACGCGTACACCGTGCTGCCGGCCGTGTAGTCGGCAAAGCTGAAGAAGGCCGCGCCCACCAGGGTGGCCAGCGTCAGCATGTAAGTGATCGCACGTTTGCCCTCTGCCAGGAACATGTCGATCAGCAGGATCGCCGAAGCGGCGATCAGCAGAAAGACTTCTGCGTAGAGCGGGATCAGGTTAGTGGTATTCATGAAAACTTGGTCCTATCTGCAATCAAGGGGCCACGACGGCTGGCAGCTTGCTTTGAGCAGCATGCGCCAGCAGGTCGGCCACGGAAACCTGCATCACGTCGGTGAATGGCGCTGGGTACAGGCCCATCACCAGCACAGCGATCGCCAGGATGCCCAGCATCAGGAACTCGCGGTTGTTAACGTCGGTCAGCTCTTCCACGTGCTTGTTGGTGATGGCGCCGAAGATCACGCGCTTGGCCATCCACAGGGAGTAAGCCGCGCCGAAGATCAGGGCGGTCGCCGCCAGGATGCCGGTCACGAAGTTGAACTGCACGGCGCCCAGGATCACCATGAACTCGCCCACGAAGCCGGAGGTGGCAGGCAGGCCGCAGTTAGCCATGGAGAACAGGATGAACAGTGCGGCAAACTTTGGCATCTTGTTCACGACGCCACCGTAGTCGGCGATCTGGCGCGAGTGCATGCGGTCGTACAGTACGCCGATGCACAGGAACATCGCGCCGGAGATGAAGCCGTGCGACACCATCTGCACGATACCGCCCTGCACTGCCATCTCGTTGAACATGAAGAAGCCCAGGGTCACGAAGCCCATGTGCGCGATGGACGAATACGCCACCAGTTTCTTCATGTCCTTCTGCACCAGGGCCACCAGGCCGATGTAGATCACGGCGATCAGCGACAGCACGATGACGAACGGCGCCAGCTTGTGCGAAGCGTCAGGCACGATCGGCAGCGAGAATCGCAGGAAGCCGTAAGCACCCAGCTTCAGCATGATCGCGGCCAGCACGGCGGAACCGCCGGTCGGCGCTTCCACGTGCACGTCCGGCAGCCAGGTGTGGACCGGGAACATCGGCACCTTCACGGCGAAGGCCATGAAGAAGGCGAAGAAGATCGCGACCTGTTCGGCCATCGACAGCGGCAGCTTGTGCCAGGCCAGGATGTCGAAGCTACCGGACTTGTTGTACAGGTAGATGATGGCAACCAGCGTCAGCAGCGAGCCGAAGAAGGTGTACAGGAAGAACTTGAACGCTGCGTAGATGCGGTTGGCACCACCCCACACGCCGATGATGATGTACATCGGGATCAGGGTCGCTTCAAAGAAGAAGTAGAACAGCAGGCCGTCCATGGCCGCGAACACGCCGATCATCAGGCCCGACAGGATCAGGAACGCGCCCATGTACTGCGCCACGCGTTCGGTGATCACTTCCCAGGCCGAGATCACCACGATGACCGTGATGAAGGCGGTCAGCGGGATGAACCACATCGACAGGCCGTCAATGCCCAGCGAGTAGAAGATGTTGAAGCGGTCGATCCAGGCGGCCTTTTCCACGAACTGCATGCCGTGGGCAGCCTTGTCGAACTGCGTCATCAGCGGGATGGTCGGCACCAGGGATACCAGGGCGCCCACCAGCGACAGCACGCGCACCATGCCGGCACGCGTATCGCGGCCGATGGCCAGTACGATCAGGCCGAAGACGATCGGTACCCAGATCGACAGGCTGAGGTAAGGAGGTAGAGTATTAATCGTTGACTGCATTTGTTATCTCTTTTGCGTCAGCTGTTAAGCGTGCCAAAACGGCAGGAAGTACACCAGGAAGCCCAGGATACCGATGATCATCACGAAGGCGTAGTGATAGATGTAGCCGGTCTGGAACACCTTGGTGATGCTGGAGAACCAGCCCACCACTTTCGCCGAACCGTTCACCAGCAGGCCATCGATGATGGCGCGGTCGCCCGCTGCCCACAGGCCCTCGCCCAGCAGGCGCGCGCCGCGGGCAAAGACAGCCTCGTTGAACTTGTCCATGTAGTACTTGTTGTCCAGCAGGGTGTGCAGGAACTTGAACTTCTCGTAGAACCAGGCCGGCACCTTCGGATTGACCATGTAGCAGTAGTAAGCCGAAGCCACGCCTGCAATCGCCAGCCACAGCGGCAGCGTGGTCAGGGAGTGGATTGCCATGGCAACCGGGCCGTGGAATTCTTCCGCCAGTTCGTGCATCGCGTGGTGGTTTTCACCGACGAAGATCACGTCCTTGAAGAAGCTGCCGAACAGCATAGGTTCGATCGCGATCGCGCCGATGATGACCGACGGGATAGCCAGCAGGATCAGCGGCAGGGTCACTACCAGGCCTGGCGAATGCGGCTTCTCGCCCGGAGCCAGGCCGTGGTGGCCGTGGTCGTCTTCTTCGCTTTCGTCAGCGTGGTGCGAATCGTGCGCGTGGTGGTGTTCCTTGCCGAAGTTCTCCGGGCCGTGGAACACGACGAAGTACATGCGGAAGGAGTAGAACGCGGTCACGAACACGCCGGCCAGCACGGCGAAGTTGGCAAAGCCAGCGCCCGGCAGGTGGGTTGCGTGCACGGCTTCGATGATCATGTCCTTCGAGTAGAAGCCGGAGAAGAACGGGGTACCGATCAGGGCCAGGGAGCCCAGCAGCGAGGTAATCCAGATGATCTTCAGGTACTTCTTCAGGCCGCCCATATTGCGGATGTCCTGGTCGTGGTGCATCGCCATGATGACAGCGCCGGCGCCCAGGAACAGCAGTGCCTTGAAGAACGCGTGGGTCATCAGGTGGAACACGGCCACCGAGTAGGCGGAGGCGCCCAGCGCCACGGTCATGTAGCCCAGCTGCGACAGGGTCGAGTAAGCCACCACGCGCTTGATGTCGTTCTGGATGATGCCCATGAAGCCCATGAACAGCGCGGTAATCGAACCGATCACCAGGATGAACGACAGCGCGGCGTCCGACATTTCGAACAGCGGCGACATGCGGGTCACCATGAAGATACCGGCGGTAACCATGGTTGCCGCGTGAATCAGTGCCGAGATCGGGGTCGGGCCTTCCATCGAGTCAGGCAGCCAGACGTGCAGCGGGAACT
>CAMLSG010000051.1 GCA_946482635.1 uncultured Duganella sp. | reverse complement strand
GGCCAGCACCTGCTGGGCATCATCAACGACATCCTGGACTTCTCCAAGATCGAGGCCGGCAAGCTGGACCTGGAAGTGCTGGACTTCGCACTGGAGTCGCTGCTGACCAATATTTCCGGCCAACTGGGCGATGCGGCCAGCCGCAAAGGGCTGGAGCTGGTGTTTGAAATCTGGCCTGGCCTGTCGCACCAGTTGCGCGGCGACCCGTTGCGGCTGGAGCAGGTGCTGCTGAACTTCACCAGCAATGCCATCAAGTTCTCTGAGAACAACAAGATCTACATCCGCGCGCGGCCGGTCGAGGATCGCGACAACTACACCGTGGTGCGCTTCGAGGTGCAGGACAACGGCATCGGCATGACGCCGGCCCAGGTATCGAGCCTGTTCCAGTCCTTCCACCAGGGCGACACTTCGACCACCCGCAAATACGGCGGCACGGGCCTGGGCCTGGTGATCAGCAAGCAGCTGGCGGAGCTGATGGGCGGTACGGTCGGCGTGGAAAGCGAGCCAGGCAAAGGCTCCACCTTCTGGTTTACGGCCAAGCTGCAAAAGGGGACCCACCTGCTGCAAGCCGCCGACACCAATGCGCTGCAGCCGGACATGCTGGCGCCGATCCACGGCGCTTCCATCCTGCTGGTCGAAGACAATATATTCAGCCAGCAAGTGGGCCAGGAGTTGCTGGAAGATGCCGGCGCCACGGTGGTGGTGGCCAACAACGGCAAGGAAGCCATCGACCTGTTGATGAAAGAGCATTTCGACTGTGTGCTGATGGACGTGCAGATGCCGGTGATGGACGGTTACGAGGCCACCCGCATCATCCGCGCCCATCCGAAGCTGTCCGGCACCCTGATCATCGCCATGACGGCCAACGCCGGCCGCGAGGACCAGGCGCGCTGCCTGGCCGCCGGCATGGACGAATTCGTGACCAAGCCGATTGCGCCGAACCTGCTGTTCTCGGTGCTGTCCAAGTGGATGAGCCAGCGCGCGGCGGAGGGCCGCGTGGCGCAGGTGCGCAGCACCACCACGCCGGGCCAGCCGCTGCCGCAGCCGGCGCCCGCGCCGGCGCCTGAACCTGCCGCCGCGGCGGATGCCGGCGCTGGCGGCGAGCCGGAGCTGTTCGACCTGCGTGCGCTGGCCCAGACCTTCGGCAATAAGCCGGAAAAGATGCGCAAGTACGCCAATATGTTCATCGATTCGGCGCAGGATGGCTTGCGCGAAGTACAGGTCGCGCTGGAGGCGGGCGATATCGTTCGGCTATCCGAGCTGGGACATCGCATCAAGTCTTCGGCGCGCGCGGTGGGGGCCATGAGTTTTGCGGACCTGTGCCTGGCGCTGGAAAAAATGACGCCAGCCGACGGCATCGACCGCGCCCGCGCGATCGTCGGCCAGATGCAGCCTTTGCTTGACCACCTGCGCGAGCATATTGCGCAGGAAATGAACGCCAATATTCCCGGATAGCCGTCTTTGCGGCGATAATGGCGTTCCACGCTATTTCGCTGCTTTTACATGGCCCAGAGCATTCAACCCGGACTCCTGATTTTGCACGGCAACCAGCTCGAAGAGCTGCGCAGCGCCGTGTTCCAGTGGTTGCGCGGTCATCCGCTGGCGCCGCTGGAGCAGGAGATCTTCCTGGTGCAGTCGAACGGGGTGGCGGAATGGCTGAAGATCGCGCTGGCGGAGGAAACGGGCTTGTGCGGCGCCACCCGCGTTGCGCTGCCGGCGCGGCTGCTGTGGGAAATCTACCGGGGCATGCTGGGCCACGCGCGCGTGCCGCCGATTTCCGCCTTCGACAAGGGACCTTTGACCTGGCGCCTGATGCGCCTGCTGCCGCAATTGCTGGCGCAGGAGGCTTTTGCGCCGCTGCGCCATTTCCTGCGCGACGGCGATCCGGAGCGCCGCCTGCAACTGGCCGAACGCCTGGCCGACTTGTTCGACCAGTACCAGGTGTACCGCGCCGACTGGCTGGAAGACTGGGCTGCCGGCCGCGACCAGTTGCGCAATGCGCGCGGCGAGGCGGTGCCCCTGGCGGCCGACCAGCGCTGGCAGGCCGAGTTATGGCGTGCCGTGGCGGCCAGCGTGCCGGAAGAAGAGCGCGGCCTGGGGCGCGCCAGCGTGCATGCTGCTTTCGTCGAGGCGGTGCAGCGCGGCGATGCGCCGCTGGGCCGCCTGCCGCGCCGCATCGTGCTGTTCGGCGTCTCGGCGCTGCCTTACCAGACCTTGCAGGCCATGGCCTCGCTGGCGCGCTTCACCCAGGTGGTGATCGCGGTGCCCAATCCCTGCCGCTACTACTGGGGCGACATCATCGAAGGGCGCGACCTGCTGCGCGCGGCGCGCCACCGCCACGCGGCGCGCAAGGATATCGACCTGTCGGCGGTGCCGCTGGAAGCGCTGCACGCGCACAGCCACCCGCTGCTGGCAAGCTGGGGCCGCCAGGGACGCGACTACATCCGCATGCTGGACGAATTCGACACCGCCAGCGACCTGGAAGGGCGCGACGACAAGCTGCGGGTGGACCTGTTCGGCGACGAAGCAGGCGAAACCCTGCTGGCGCAGGTGCAGGCCGCCGTGCGCGACATGCTGCCGCTGGCCGAGCATCCGCGAATTCCTCCCGAGGACAGCGACCGTTCGATCGAGTTCCACGTGGCGCACAGCGTGCAGCGCGAAGTCGAAATCCTGCACGACCAGTTGCTGGCCATGTTCGCCGCCGATCCTTCCCTGCGGCCGCGCGACGTGGTTGTGATGGTGCCGGACATCGATGTCTTCACCGCCTCGATCCGCGCCGTGTTCGGCCAGCACCGCCGTCACGACCCGCGCTTCATTCCGCACGAAATCGGCGACGTGAACGACCGCAGCGTCAATCCGCTGATGGTGGCGCTGGAATGGCTGCTGCGGCTGCCGCAGCAGCGCTGCCGCCAGAGCGAGGTGCGCGACCTGCTGGACGTGCCGGCACTGGCGCGCCGATTCGGGCTGTCCGAAGACGATTTGCCGACGCTCGGCCAGTGGATCGAAGGCGCCGGCGTGCGCTGGGGCCTGGATGCCGGACACCGGGCGGGCCTGGGCCTGGCGCCGGCGGGCGAACAGAATGCCTGGATGTTCGGCGTGCGCCGCATGCTGCTCGGTTATGCAGCCGGCAACGGCGCGGCCTATGCAGGCGTCGAACCGTATTCGGAAGTGGGCGGGCTGGACGCGGCCCTGGCCGGCTCGCTGGCGCAATTGATCGAAGCCTTGCTGGCCTGGCGCGAACGCCTTGGGATGGCGCGCCGTCCGGCCGAGTGGGCTGAACAGGCGCGACTGCTGCTGGCCGGCTTCTTCAGCGACCGCGACGAAACCGACCGCCTGACGCTGGCGCGCCTGGACGACGCGCTGGATAAATGGCTGGAGACCTGCGAAGACGCCGGCTTCGACGAAGAGGTTCCGCTGGCAACCCTGCGCGAAGCCTGGATGGGCGGCCTTGACGAACCGTCGCTGGAGCACCAGTTCGTGTCGGGCGGCGTGACCTTCTGCACCCTGATGCCGATGCGCGCGGTGCCGTTCCGCGTGGTGTGCCTGCTGGGCATGAACGATGGCGATTTCCCGCGCCGCGCCAGCCGTGCCGACTTCGACCTTTTGGCCTTGCCCGGCATGGCGCGCCCCGGCGACCGCTCGCGCCGCGACGACGACCGCTACCTGATGCTGGAAGCCGTGCTGGCGGCGCGCGATAAGCTGTATGTGAGCTGGGTCGGCCGCAATGTGCGCGACAACAGCGAACAGCCGCCATCGGTGCTGGTGGCCCAGTTGCGCGACTACCTGCACGCCGGCTGGGGCCTGGACCTGGCCGCCCGCACCACCTTGCACGCGCTGCAGCCTTTCAGCCGCGCCTACTTCGAGCGCGGCGGCCTGTTGACGTTCGCCGGCGAATGGCGCGCGGCGCACGAGGACGGCGACGCCGATGCCGGCGCGGCGCCGTTGCCGCCGTACGAGGTGGAAGAGGGTTTCCGGCTGCGGCTCTCGACACTGGCTGCCTTCCTGCGCCAGCCGGTGCGCCATTTCTTCCGCCAGCGCCTGGGGGTCTACTTTGCCGAATCGGCGATGGTGGGCGAGGATGAAGAGCCTTTCCAGCTCGATGGCCTGGAACGCTACTCCCTGGAAGATGCAATGCTGGCGGACAGCGGCGAGATGGAGGCCGTGGAGGACGTGCGCGCCAGTTTGCAGGAGCGCGGCCAGCGCCTGCGGCGCCAGGGCGTGCTGCCGATCGGCCTGATCGGCGACCGCGTGCTGGAGGAACTGGTCGACGAGCTGGTGCCGGTCCGCACGGCGTGGCTGTCCCTGCGCGGGACCTATGCCGAGGATGCGCCGAAGCTGGCGATCCAGCTGGAACTGGCCGGCCTGCCGCTGGAAGACTGGATCGACCAGTTGCATCGTGCCCAGGGCGCTACGGCCTGGCTGATGCAAATGTCCTCGCGGGTGTGCGACAAGTCCGGAGCGCTTCGTGGCGAAAAACTGATTCCGATGTGGCTGCGCCAGCTCGCGGCAGCTGCGCAGGGCCAACCGGTGACCGGTTTCCTGGTGGCGCGCGACGCGATCGTCGTCATGGAGCCGCTTGAGCCGTACGCCGCGCATGCGGTCCTTACCCGCATTGTGGAACTATGGGTGGAGGGCATGGACCGGCCATTGCCGGCTGCATGCAAGACCGGGCTCGCGCTGGTGATGGAAGGCGACCCGCGCAGTGTTTACGACGGCGGCTTCGAGCTCTCCGGCGAGAACGAAGACCCGTGCCTGGCCCGGTTGTGGCCTGACTTTGCCGCCCTGGCTGCGCAAGCAGGGTTTGCGGAGAAAAGCCGCGCGCTGTACCAGCCGCTGGCGGACTGGCTGGCGCAGTCGGTAGCGGTGCAGCCGATCGAGGGCGAAGCGGAGGGCGGGGAATGAGCATCGCGCTGAATCCGCTCGATTTCCCGCTGCACGGATCGCGCCTGATCGAAGCCAGCGCCGGCACCGGCAAGACCTGGACCATTGCCGCCCTCTACGTGCGCCTGGTGCTTGGCCATGGTGGCGGGAACGCCTACCGCCGGCCGCTGATGCCGAATGAAATCCTGGTGATGACGTTCACGCGCGCGGCCACGCGCGAGCTGTCCAACCGGGTGCGCGAACGCCTGGTGGAAGCGGCAGCCTACTTCCGCGCCGAAACGCCGCTGGCGCCCGATGCCTACCTGGATGCGCTGCTGGAAGAGTTGCCCGACCAGGCAGCGCGCCAGCAGGCAGCGTATCGCCTGCAACTGGCAGCCGAAACGATGGACGAGGCGGCGATCTTCACCATCGACGCCTGGTGCCAGCGCATGCTGCGCGAACACGCCTTCGACAGCGGCAACCTGTTCGACGAAGAGCTGCTCAGCGACGAGGCGGCGCTGTATGAAGACGCGGTGCACGATTACTGGCGCCAGCAGGTCTATCCGCTGGGCGAGCAGGCACTGCGCGTGCTGCTTGGCGCCTGCCGCGACGTGTCGGCACTTGGCCGCAGCGTGCGCGACCTCGCGCGCAGGCCTGATGCCGCCGGGCTGGCCGGCAAGGAGCCGCTGGGCGCGATGATCGGCCGCATTCAAAGTGAACAGCAAGCCGCGCTGGCCGGCCTCAAGCAAGGCTGGGCAGAACGGGCGAACCGCATGGAAAGCTGGATCGCAGCCCAGCGCGAGGCCAATCCGAAATGCTTCAACGGCACCAAGCTGCGCGCCGATTCCGTCGCAAAATGGTTTGCTGCCTTGCGCGACTGGGCCGCCGACCCTGCGCTGGCGGAGCCGGACATGAACGCCACGCCGTGGTTCCGCCTGACCCCGGCCGGCATGATCGACGCCTGCGCCAAAGGCTTCGCTCCCGACATCCCGGCCGATTTCGAAGAAATAGCGCCGCTGCGGCGCGCGCTGGATGCCATCGAGCCGCTGCGCCACCACGTCTTGCGCCACGCTGCCGCCACGATTGCCGCCCGCATGGAGGAATTGAAACGCCAGCAGCGCCTGTTCGGCTTCGCGGACATGCTGGAGCGCCTGCGCAGCGCCCTGGAAGGCGGCAACGGAGCGGCGCTGCGCCAGCGCATCGTCACGCAATATCCGGTGGCGATGGTCGATGAATTCCAGGATACGGCGCCGAGCCAGTACCGCATTTTCAACCTGCTGTACCAGGTGGCCGCCAATGACCCGGATCTCGGCCTGTTCCTGATCGGCGACCCGAAACAGTCGATTTACGGCTTCCGCGGCGCCGACATCCACAGCTACCTGGATGCGCGGCGCGCCACCGAAGGGCGCCATTACCAGCTGGGCACCAACTACCGTTCCACCGCGCAGGTCGTGGCGGCGGTGAACCAGGTCTTCCTGCATGCGGAAGGCGTGGCCGGGCAGGGCGGCTTTGCGCGCGGGGCGTTCCGCTTCCGCACCGGCGAGGGCAACCCGCTGCCGTTCGACGCGGTGGGCGCGCGCGGCCGCGCGGAGCGGCTGGTCGGCCCGTCGGGCGATATCCAGGCGCTGACGGCCGGCTGCACAACGGAGCAGCTGGGCGCCGACGCCTACCGCGAATACTTCGCGGAGCAGTGCGCCGAGCATATTGCCTGCCTCCTGAACGATCCGGCTACCGGCTTCCAGGGCAGTGAAGGCTTCAGGCGCCTGCAGCCGGCCGACATCGCCATCCTGGTACGCGACCGCCGTGAAGCTGCCGCCGTGCGCCGCTCGCTGCAGCGGCGCCTGGTGCCGAGCGTCTACCTGTCCGACAAGGATTCGGTGCTTTCCAGCGATGAAGCGGCGGACATGCTGCGCTGGCTCTCGGCTGTCGCCAATCCGCTCGATGGCCAGCTGGCGCGCACCGCGTTTGCCACCCGCACCGCCAACTTGCCGCTGGCCGAACTGGCCCAGTTCTCGGCCGACGAACTGGCCTGGGAGCGCCGCGTCGAACAGCTCAAGGAGTTGCACGTGGTGTGGCAGCGCCAGGGCGTGCTGGCCATGCTGCGCCGCTTCATCCACGACCTGGGCTTGCCGGCGCAATTGCTGGCGCGGCCGGGCGGCGAGCGCAGCCTGACCAACCTGCTGCACCTGGCCGAGCTGCTGCAGCAGGCCAGCCGCCAGCTGGAAGGCGAGCAGGCGCTGATACGCTGGCTGGCGGAACAGATCGACGACGAGACGGACGGCGGCGACGAGCGCGTGCTGCGCCTGGAGTCGGACGCGGAGCTGGTCAAAGTGGTCACCGTGCACAAGTCCAAGGGCCTGGAGTATCCGCTGGTGTACCTGCCGTTTGCCGTTACCGTGCGCAAGGTCGACAAGCGCAACCGCACCTTCTTCGAATACACCGATGCCGGCGGCGAGCGCCGCATCGACATGCGCCTGTCCGACGAAGGCCAGGAGGCGGCGGAAGCTGCCCGCATCGGGGAAGACCTGCGCCTGCTCTATGTGGCGCTGACGCGGGCCCGGCATTTCCTGTGGCTTGGCGTGGCCGCGCTGCCGGCGCGCAAGAAGGATGAAAATACCCTGCACGACTCGGCCCTGGGCTACCTGCTGACAGGCGGCGAGCCGCTGCCTGCCGGCCAGTTGCTGGAAAGCTGGCAGCGCTTGCGCGGAGACTGCGATGCCATTTCCATCGCCTTGCTGGAGCCTTCCGTGCCGGTGACGCGCCTGGCGCGCGCGGTAGAACCGCCGCCGCTGGAAGCACCGCTGGCCTACCAGGGCGAGTTTGAGCGCGACTGGTCTGTCGGCAGCTTCACCTCGCTGGCAAGGCGCAGCGGCAGCGAGCCGCTGCCGGCGCCGATGCACGCCTCGCAAGAGACCCTGCTGGAAGGCGAAGAAGAGGGCGCAACGCTGCGCATCGAAGACACGGCCTGGCACCGCTTCCCGCGCGGCTCCGTGCCCGGCAACTTCCTGCATGACCAGCTCGAGGCACTGGCGCGCGACGGCTTTGCTTCGATCCACCAGGAACATTACGCTGAACGCGCCGCGCGCCAGATCAAGCGTGCCGGCTGGGGCCATCGCGAGGCCGATACGCTGGAATGGCTGCGCGTGATCGCCACCACGGAACTGCCGCCGCTTGGCAGCGCGCTGGACGCGATCGGGCAACTGCTGCCGGAAATGGAATTCTGGTTCCCGAGCGAGCGCCTGGACACCGGGAAGCTGGACCACCTGTGCCGCCAGCACCTGCTGGATGGCATTGCCCGTCCCGGCCTGCCGCAGCGCGAGCTGCACGGCATGCTGAAAGGCTTCTGCGACCTGGTATTCGAGCACCAGGGCCGCTACTGGGTACTGGACTACAAATCGAACGCGCTGGGCGGCGGCGATGCGGCCTACCACAAGGCTGCCCTGGCGCACGGCATGGCAGCGCACCGCTACGACGTGCAGGGAGCGATCTACATGCTGGCCTTGCACCGCCTGCTGCGCACGCGCCTGGGCGAGGCCTACGACCCGGCCACGCAACTGGGCGGCGCGATCTTCTACTTCCTGCGCGGGGTGGGCAATGAGCAGACGCGCGGCTGCTACCTGCTGCCGCCGGATGCGGAACTGCTGGATGGACTGGACGGGCTTTGCCAATGAGTTTTTACGAACATACCGACATGCTGGCCGAAGGCGGCATGCTGCGCCGGCTGGGGCCGGTGTTTGCACGCTTCGTCACTTCGCTTGCGCCGGACGGCAGTCCCGCATCGGGCACGCCGCTGGCGTTGGCCTGCCTGCTGCTGTCCGAGCTCGAAGGCCGCGGCCACAGCTGCCTTCACCTGTCGGCGCTGGCCGGCGATCCGTCAGCCATGCTGGGCTGGGGCGAGGATGACTGGCAAAGCCTGTGCGAGGAAGCCGGCGAGCTGCCGCAAGGACTGGCGGCCTGGCATGCATTCCTGCAGGCTTGCCCGCAAGTGCTGGCCTGGCCTGGCGGCGCCGACACAGGCCAGCCGCTGGTGCTGGCCGGCGGCCGCCTGTACCTGCGCCGCTACTGGTCGGACGAAAACACCGTGGCCGATGCCGTGCGTGCCCGCACCGGCACTGGCGAGGCGGCGCAAGGCCACCCTGAACCATCCCCCTCGCTGGTGCGCGAATGGCTGGACCGGCTGTTCACGCATGCCACGCGCGAGGGTGGCGCCGACTGGCAGAAAATCGCCTGCGCAGTCGCGACGCGCGGCGGGCTGGCCGTGATCACCGGCGGTCCTGGTACCGGCAAGACTTATACGGTAGCGCGGCTGCTTGCCTTGCTGTTCGCGGTCGAAGGCCCCAAGGCCGGCCAGCTGCGCGTGGCGCTCGCGGCGCCTACCGGCAAGGCCGCCGCGCGGCTGAAGCAAGCCATCGACGGCGCGCTGGAAGACCTGGAGCAAAGCCTTGGCGGTGCATTGCCGCTGCGGGAGCTGGCGCAGCGCATGGGCGGCGCCCGCACCCTGCATTCCCTGCTTGGCGCCCGCCCGGATACCCGTGCCTTCCGCCACAACGCGGGCAACCCGCTGGATGTGGACGTGCTGATCGTCGACGAAGCCTCGATGGTGCACCTGGAAATGATGGCGGCGCTGCTGGATGCCTTGCCGCAGGGCGCGCGCCTGGTCCTGCTGGGCGACAAGGACCAGCTGGCATCGGTGGAGGCGGGCTCGGTGCTGGGGGACCTGTGCCATGACGCGCAAGCCGGCGGCTATGGCGCCGCCACGGCGGCCTTTGTGGCAGCGGCCTCCGGCCAGGCCATCCCGCCTGAATTCCTCGGCAATGCCGGCGCCCTGGCGCAGCAGACGGTCATGCTGCGCCAGAGCCGCCGTTTCGGCGGTCCTATCGGCCAGCTGGCCCTCGCCGTCAACAATGGCGATGCAGAAGCCGCCCGCGCCGTGCTGCGCGCCGACAGCGGCGGGCAATTGCACTGGAATGAGGCGGCGCAGCAGGAAGACATGCTGCGCCTGGCGGTGGAAGGCTACCGGCCTTTCCTGGAAATGCTCAGGCAAGGCGCCGGCGCTGCCGGGCACGATGCCTGGGCTGCCGGCGTGCTGGCCGCCTTTGAAGGCTTCCGACTGCTGTGCGCCGTGCGCGAGGGCGAATGGGGCGTGGCGGGACTGAATGACAGCATTGCGCAGCGCCTGGAAGAGCAGCATTTGCTGAAGCGGCGCGGCGACTGGTACGTCGGCCGCCCGGTCATGGTCACGCGCAACGATTATGCGACGGGCGTGTACAACGGCGACATCGGCCTGGTGCTGCCCGATCCGGCGCGCGCCGGTTCGCTGCGCGTGTATTTCTCGGATGGCGGCCAGGTACGCAGCGTGCTTGCCACCCGCCTGCGCAATGTGGAAACCGCATTCGCGATGACGGTGCATAAATCGCAGGGCTCGGAATTCAGCCACACCGTGCTGGTGCTGCCGCGCGAAGCATCCAGCGTGCTGGCACGGGAACTGGTCTACACCGGCATCACGCGCGCCCGCCAGCGCTTTACGCTGTTGACGCCGAATCCTGGAGTATTGCCGGACGCGATCCGGCGCCGCACCGAGCGCACCAGCGGCTTACGCAGCCTGCTCGCCTGAGCCGCCGGCTGCCTGCAAGTCGGCGTGGATCGCCTGCAGCGCCGCATCCAGCTCCGGCGCCAGCACGGCCAGTTCGGGCGCAGCGTCGCCGCCGGCGCGCAGCGCACCGGCCACGCCTGCCGCCGCCTGGCGCAAGTGCTCCAGTCCCAGTTGTGCCGACAGTCCGGCAAGGGCATGCGCCATGCGCTGCGCACGCTGGCGGTCGCCCTGCGCCACGGCTTCGCCAATTGCCACATGGACGGCAGCCTGGCCTTGCAGGAACTGGCCCAGCATCTTGCGCAGCTGCGGGCGGTTGTCGTGCTGGCGCGCCAGCGCCCCGGCCATGTCGGCGCCCAGCGCGGCCAGTGCGGGGAAGGCCGCCTGCGCTGCCGCCTGGGCCTCGGCGCAGGCGATGGCGCCCGGCAGCGGATGGCGGAACAGGGCGGTGAAGACAAAGCGGTTGCCTTCCGCCGGATCGCTCTCCAGCAGCAGGTGGCCGCCCAGCATGGCCGCCAGCTGGCGCGCCACCGACAGGCCCAGTCCTGCAGCGGAGTCGCCGGGGCCCACCGGTTCATAGAGCTGGACTGCCGCGTCGCGTGCCGCGCCGGTGTCGCGCACTTCCCAGCGCAGCACGGTGCCGTCCGCGCTGCCGGCGTCTTCGCGCCGCAGCAGCATGTGCACCTTGCCGCGCTCGGTAAATTTGACGGAATGGGCCAGCAAATGCTGCAGCAGCTGCTGCAGGCGCGCTGCGTCGCCGACCACTTCCTCCGGCAATCCTGGCTCAACGGAGCATTCGAGCAGCAGTCCTTTGGCCTGCGCCGCGGCCCGCCATTCGGCGCAAGCCTGTTCGGCCGCATGGCGCACGCTGAACGCGCATTCCTCCATATGGAGCTTGCCCGCTTCGATGCGCGAGAAGTCGAGGATGTCGTTAAACATCGCCATCAGGGTGGCGGCTGCGCCATCGACCTGTTCCAGGTAACTGCGCTGGCGCGCGTCGAGCGGCCCGCGCAGGGCCAGTTCGGTCAGTCCGATGATGGCATTCAGCGGCGTGCGGATTTCGTGGCCCATGTTCGCGAGGAAGGCGCTCTTGCTGCGGGTGGCGTGGTCGGCTGCTTCGTGGGCTGCGGCGACGGCGCGTTCAGCCTGGCGCAATTCCGTGACGTCGATGCCGAAACTGAGCAGGGCAATTTCGCCTTCTTCCAGCGCGCTGTGATGCCAGGCGATGCGGCGCTCGTCGCCCGATGCCGTGTGCAGCAGGTGTTCATGGCCGGCCGGCATGGCGCGGAATTGTTCGGGATGGCCACCTTCCGGCCACTGCGACACGGCCGACATGGGCAGCAGCGGCAGGTCGCGCCATACGCGTCCCAATACGCTGTCGCGGCTGCAGCCGGTAACCCTGGCTGCCGTTTCGTTGAAGATCAAAACCTCGCCTTCGTGCCCCAATCCCAGCACCAGCATGTCGGCGCTGTTGAGCAGGCGGTCCAGCAGGTGGCGTGTGCAGCGCAGCTTGCGTTCGGATTCGTTATGCGCGACGGCTGCTGCGGCAAGGCTCTCCTGCAGCGCATGCAGGGACGACAGCAGTTGGCCGGCTTCGTCGTGGAAGGGTTCCGGCGGGGGCGATGAAAGGTCGCCGCTGCGCACCCGCTGCGCGATGGCGAGCGCCTGTGCCAGCGGCTGCGTCATGCTGCGGCTGACCAGCCATGCCATGACAACCGCCAGCGCCAGTGAAGCGGCCAGGATCGCCAGCAGCAACGCGCTGTCGGAGCGGATGCGCTCGGCCGCCTGGCCTTCGGTAAAACGCGCCCGGCTCGCGGCCTGGTTGACCAGGTTGTCCACTACCTGCCGGTGCAGTTCGTAATGGCGCTGCATCTTTGCCAGCGCATGGTCGGCGCGCGGCCGGTCGCCCAGTTCCAGTGCCGGCACCAGCTGGCTGAAGGCTTCGTTATAGAAGGCCGTGGCCTGCGTGTTCGCTTGCTTGAGCGATTGCGCCAGGCTCGAGTCGAGCTGGCGCCCCTGCCAGTAATTGACGCGCGCAATCTGCTGGGCGTGCAGGGTACGCAGGCGCTGCGCCAGCTGTTCCCTTTCGACCTGGCTGCTGGCCGCGGCCAACTGCTGCGCCACCAGGAAAGATTCGAGGATGTACAGCGGCGGCGGCAGCACGTCCGCGATCAGGTCCTTGCCCTGGATGACTTCAGCATACAAGGGACCGTTGACGCGCAAGGCATCGAGCGTGCGGAACGACCAGAACCCATACAGCAGGAAGCCGCCGGCGAAGATCCCTACGAGGATCGCCAGGCGGCGCGCGAAGCGCAGGTTGCGCAGCAGGTCCATGGTGCCTCTCGGCAGCGAACCCCGTCAGGAGTTTACATGCGGCGGCGACGGCGTTCCGTTGTGCGCACGGCTTTCTTGCGCGGGCTGGATGCTTTCATCACTTTGGGAGCGTTGTCGCCCGCCAGCAGGCGGCGGATGTTCAGCGCATCCATCAGGCGCGCCGAATTGCCCCCGGCGTTCAGCAGTACCAGGGTTGCTGCGCGGCCGGCTTCCGTGATGCGCATGATCAGGCAGCGGCCCGCTTCTTCGGTATAGCCGGTTTTCGACAGGCCGATGTCCCAGCCCTTGGCGCCGACCAGGCGATTGGTGTTGTGGTACTGCACCATGCGCCCTTTCATATTGATCGCTTCCTCGGTATCGGTCGTGATGCGGCGGATCTCGGGGTACTGGGCGGCAGCCGCGGCCATTTTCACCAGGTCGGCCGCATTCGATGTATTGTTAGGCGACAGGCCGGTCGGTTCGTCGATCTGGGTGCTGGTCATGCCGAGCTGCTTGATCTTGGCATGCACGGCGGCCGTAAAGGCGGCGGGGCCGCCAGGGAAGGTGCGGGCCAGCGCGGCGGCAGCGCGGTTATCGGACGACATCAGCGCCAGTTGCAGCACGTCGCGGCGCGCCAGGGTGGCGCCGACCGGCACGCGCGAGGTGCTGTGCTTGAGCGTATCGACATCGTCTTTGTCGATGCTGATCTGCTCGTCCATATCAAGCTTGGAGTCGAGCACGACCATTGCGGTCATCAATTTAGTCAGGGAGGCGATCGGAACAACGGCGGTGGCGTTCTTCTCGACCAGCACTTTGCCAGTCTCATCCTCGACGACAAGCACGGATTGCGAGCCCAAAGGCACGGCAAACGCGGCTGCGGAGATCGACATCAGCAGGGCTGCGGTGATTTTCTTAAACATGTTCGGATTGATGCGTTCGTTCGGGGCGGAATATCGCTAGATTGGGGGCAATATTCTAAATATGGACGATATCACTATCGGGTTAACTCGTCCAGCAAACGTCAATCATGCGCAACTGAACAATTAAATCCATTGCGTGCGGCACGCGCCGCAGGAATGCTGGTATTGTTATTCGATAATATTTCCTTCTTGAAATTTGCCATGTTGGTAATTGAGAGAATTGCAAAATATCCCTTGCGTGCCTGGGCCGTGGTCGTGCTGCTGGCCGTGGCAGCGGCTTTGCTGGCCGGCAGCGCTTATCGCGCCAACCTGGAACAGGGACGGCTGGAATTATTGAATATCGATGTGCAGCGCGATGCGATTGCCGCCATGTCATTAACCCTGGACAGTAATTTAATGGGTGCGATTTCCGTGCTGGGTTTGATTGAGCCGGATATCAAAAAGGAAAGCACCGAGCCAATTGCGCCGAACCAGCCGAAAATATCGGCCTTATTGGAAAGCGTGGCCCGCAGCCAGCAAATCCAGGGTTTATTTGTGGTCGGCAAGGACGGCTTCGTCAAATCGTCCTGGGACGATAGCGGCAAACCGTCCACCGGCATCGACGTGCGCTTCCGGCCTTATTACAAGGAAGCCATGGCGGGGCGGAACAATATTTACGCCGCCGTCAGCCTGGCGCGCGGCGACCATGCCCTGTATTTCGCGGCGCCGGTCTATGCCGGCATGGCGCGCAGCGGAGATCCGGTCGGCGTGGTGGTGGCGCGCACCGATATGGAAAAACTGGAGCGCCTGCTGGCGCGCAGCGGCCAGGCCGCCATCCTGCTGTCGCCGCAAGGCGTGGTGTTTGCCAGCAGCCGGCACGAATGGCGCGGCATGCTGGCGGGCGAGGTCACGCCGGCCAGGGTTGCTGAAATCCGGGCCGTGCGCCAGTTCGGCAAGCTGTTCGAAGAGAAGGAGCCGCGCCCGCTGCCTGTCAGCCTCGCGCCGGGAATGGTGCAGGGCGAGGGCCGCCATTATGCGGTGGCTTCCGCCGCCGTCGATTGGCATGACCCATCCGGCAGCTGGCAACTGTTGGTGCTGGAAGACCTGGGGCAGAGCGTGCCGCCGGGCAGCGGCGTGCCTGCCGCCGCCATGGCCGCTGCCGTGGTGGTCCTGCTCGGGGCCGCAGGTTTGCGGGCCGTGCGCAGCCAGGCGGCCCAGCATCGCGCCCACCTCGAGCTGGAACGCGTGGCGCGCGAGCAGGAATTGCGCGCCGAGCGCAAGATGCAACTGGCGCAGGTGGCGTTGCACATGCAGCAGGCGCCCGACCGCCACGCCCGGCTTGCGGTCTTCCTCGACCAATGCCATCAATTGTTTGGCGCCATGCAAGGCACCATTTACACCGCCGATGCCGAGGGCCTGGCGCTGGCCGCCAGCTATGCCAGCACGGCGCCGCCGCCGCGGCTGGCGCTGGGCGAAGGCTTGCTTGGGCAATGTGCGCTGGAACGCGAGCCGCGCATCGTCGACACCAGTGCCGCGGGCGCCGCGTGGACCATTCGTTCCGGCCTGGGCGGCGCCACTCCCGGCGCCCTGTTGCTGGCGCCAGTGCAGTTGCGCGGCCGCCTGCTGGGGGCAGTGGAGCTGGCGGTGCTGCAGAACCCCGATGCAGCGGCGTATGAACAATTCCTGTCAGCGCTCGAACTGCTGGCGATCAATATGACTGAGTAGGAGGGAAACGTGTCCCGCTTGCTGACTAGACTGGAAAAACTGGGCCTGACGTGGAAGCTCGCGCTGGGGTTCGGCGGCAGCCTGTTGATCACGCTGGCGTTCGGGCTGCACAACGTCACCACCCAGGCCCGCCTGCACGACGAGATCCTCGGCATCTACAAGAACGACCTGCTTGGCATTTCCGACGCCAAGGATGCGCTGATCCAGTTCGCCCAGCGCGGCAGCGCGCTGCGGCAAGCCTTGCTGGCGCGCGACAAGGCCGGCCGCGACGCTGCCCTGGCCATGATCGACGAAGCGCAGCGCAGGCAGGACCGCGCCCTGGAAGAACTGCGCCCGCGCATCATCCGCGAAGAAAACCGCAAGAACCTGGCCGAGTTTGAATCGGCCTATGCCGACTACCACCTGCGCGTCGCCGAAGCGGTGCGCCTGCTGCGCGCCGGGCAGGCGGAACAGGCTGCTGCCGTGGTGTCCGATCCGGCCTTCCAGGAACACGGCATCCGCGCCAACAACGCCTTGACGCGCATCGCCGAAATCAAGGAAGACAGCGCGCGCCACCAGATCGAAGAAATGCAGGCCCTGTCGCGCTATGAAAAGCAGCTCACCTACGGCTTGCTGGGGCTGAGCCTGGTGCTGGGCGTGCTGTTCAGCTTCCTGGTGGCGCGTTCGGTGCGCCTGCCGTCGGAGCGCCTGCGCAGCGCCGTACAGCAGCTGGCGAAAGGCAAACTGGGCGCCGAGGTGCCGCTGACGGACTATCCGAACGAAATGGGCAGCCTGGCGCGCTCGATCAAGGTGCTGCAGGAAGAAGCCTGCAAGATGGAGGCGCAGCGCTGGCTCAAGACCCACCTGGCGGCAATCGGCAACGACCTGCAGTCGGCGGAAAGCGCGGAAGACCTGGCCACGCGCACGCTGGCGGCGCTGGCGCCGCTGGTGCAGGCCGGCCATGCGGCCTTTTACCGGCATGAGGCGGAGGAGGGCAGCCTGTCGCTGCTGGCCGGCTATGCGATGCGCGGCAGGTCGGCCGCGCAGCAGCGCTTCCTGCTTGGCGAAGGCCTGGTCGGGCAGTGTGCGGCCCAGCGCAAGCCGATCGTCATGCGCCAGGCGCCGGCCGGCTATGTGCGCATTGGTTCCGCGCTGGGCGAAGCCGATCCGGCCAGCATCGCGATCGTGCCGGTGCTGCGCAATGAACGCCTGCTGGGCGTGCTGGAACTGGCCACGCTGGAACCCTACGGCGACCAGGCCCAGGCGCTGCTCGATGGCGCATTGCCGGTGATTGCCATGAACATGGAAATCCTCGAGCGCAACGAGCGCACCCGCTTGCTGGAAGAGCGCAGCCGGCTGGTGCTGGGCTCCGTCAGCGACGGCATCGTCGGCCTGGACCTGGGCGGCCGCGTCACATTCGTCAACCCGGCGGCGCCAGCCTTGCTGGGCTGCGATGAAGCGGAACTGGTGGGCGCCGAATGGCAGCAGGACGGCGAACAACTGGAGCGCAAGGATGGCAGCACCTTCCCGGTCGATTATGTGGACCGGCCGATGTACAAGGACGGCGCCCAGGTCGGTTCGGTGGTGGTGTTCCGCGACATCACGGAACGCAAGCGGCTGGAAGAGGAAATCAAGCGCAGCAACTTCCTGGGCGATATCGCACTGGAGATGACCGACTGCGGCTACTGGGTGGTCGACTACAGCGATCCCGATTACTACACGCAGTCCGAACGCGCGGCACGCCTGCTGGGCGAACCGCCTCGGCCCGACGGCCGCTACCACCTGCAGGATGAATGGTTTGCCCGGCTGGTGGAAGCCGATCCGGAAGGCGCCTTGCGCACGGCGGCGCGGGTGCAGGGCGCACTGGACGGCAGCTACGACAAGTTCGACGCGACGTATGCCTACAAGCGCCCGCTCGATGGCCGCATCATCTGGCTGCACGCGGTCGGCACCGTGGTGCGTGACGAGGAGGACGGCACGCCGCGCTTCATGTACGGCGTGTACCAGGACATCACCGCGCAAAAGGCCGCCGAAGACGAGCTGCGCATCGCCAAGGAGCAGGCGCAGGCCGCAACCCGGGCCAAGAGCGATTTCCTGGCCAATATGAGCCACGAAATCCGTACCCCGATGAATGCCATCATCGGCATGTCGCACCTGGCGCTGCAGACCAACCTGGATAAACGCCAGCGCAACTACGTGGAGAAAGTGCAGCGCGCCGGCGAGAACCTGCTTGGGATCATCAACGACATCCTCGACTTCTCGAAGATCGAGGCCGGCAAGATGACGGTGGAGCAGGTCGAATTCGACCTGGACGACGTGCTCGACAACCTGGCCAACCTGATCGGCTTCAAGGCGGAGGACAAAGGCCTGGAGCTGCTGTTCCAGGTGGCGCCGGAGCTGCCGACCGGGCTGGTGGGCGATCCGCTGCGTATCGGCCAGGTGCTGGTCAACCTGGCCAACAACGCGGTCAAGTTCACCGAACATGGCGAAGTGGTGGTCGGCATCGAGCAGTCGGCCCAGGTCGAGGAGGGCATCGAGATGCACTTCTGGGTGCGCGACTCCGGCATCGGCATGAGCCCGGCGCAAAGCGCCAAACTGTTCCAGTCCTTCAGCCAGGCCGATGCTTCGACTACCCGCAAGTACGGCGGCACCGGGCTGGGGCTGGTGATCTGCAAAAACCTGCTGGAGCTGATGGGCGGCCGCATCTGGGTCGAGAGCGAGGAAGGGAAAGGCTCGACCTTCCACTTCACGGCGCGCTTTGGATTGCAGGCCAATCCGAAACCGCGCCGCATGTTCCGTGCCGACGAGTTGCGCGGCGTGCGCGTGCTGGTGGTGGACGACAACGCCTCGGCGCGTGAAATCCTGTCCACCGTCGCGCGTTCGTTCGGGCTGGAAGTGGACGTGGCGCTGGGCGGGCAGGAGGGCCTGGAAATGGCGGCGCGCGCCGAACAGCGCGCCATGCCTTATGACCTGATCCTGATGGACTGGAAGATGCCTTCAATGGATGGCGTGGAAACGGTGCGCCGGCTGCAGTCCGGGCAGGCCGGCCGCCTGCCGGCCGTCATCATGGTGACCGCCTATGGCCGTGAAGAAGCCTTGACCAGCGCGGAGGAACGCCGGGTCCAGCTCAAGTCCGTGCTGACCAAGCCGGTGACGCCGTCGGCCTTGCTGGAAGCGGTGGGCGAGGCGCTGGGCAAGGGCGTGCTGGTCGAAGGACGCCGCTCGGCCGAACGCGACCTGCACCATGGGGAAGTCATGGCGCGCCTGTCGGGCGCCCGCATGCTGCTGGTCGAAGACAACGAGATGAACCAGGAGCTGGCGATCGACCTGCTGGGCAAGGCGGGCATCGAAGCGGTGCTGGCCCGTCATGGGCAGGAGGCGCTGGACATCCTGGCGCAGGACGCGCGCTTCGACGGCGTGCTGATGGACTGCCAGATGCCGGTGATGGATGGCTTCCAGGCGTCGCGCGCGATTCGCGCCAATCCAGCCTTCGACAAACTGCCCATCATCGCCATGACGGCCAACGCCATGGCCGGCGACCGCGAGAAAGTGCTGGCCAGCGGCATGCAGGATCACATTGCGAAGCCGGTCAACGTCGCTGAAATGTACGCCACGCTGGCACGCTGGCTGCGGCCGGAGCCAGGCGAGAACCAGGCCGGCATGGCGCCAGCGTCCGGCGCACGACCGGCCGCCGCCGACAAGCCGGCGCCGCTCCCGGCGCTGCCGATGGTCGACGTGCGCGCAGGGCTGGCAACTTCCATGGGCGACGAAAAGCTCTACCGCCGCCTGCTGGTCAAGTTCCGCGACGGCCAGCAGGACTTTGCCGCCATGTTCGTGCAAGCGCTGATGGGCGGCGACGCAACGGCGCCGGAACGCCTGGCGCATACCCTGAAAGGCGTGGCGGGCAATATCGGCGCACGCAGCGTGCAGGATGCCGCACAGGCGCTGGAACAGGCATGCCAGCAGGGCGCTGCGCGCGACGAACTGGAACGCCAGCTGGCAATGGTGCTGGTGGAACTGGACCCGCTGCTGGCCGCGCTGCGCGCAGTGGATGCGGAAACGCGCGGCGGTGCGGTCCATCCGGCGCTGGTGCCGGTCGCGGCGGCAGCCCCGGCGCCGGCTGGCTCCGCGCCTCCGCTTGGCCGCCTGCGGGACCTGCTGGCGGACAGCGATTCGGAAGCGGCCGACTTGTGGGACGCGGAACTGGCGCAGTTCAAGCTCGCCTTGCCCGACCACTGGCGCCGCATCGCGAGCGGAATTGGTAACCTTGACCTGGAAGCCGCCCTGGCGGCGCTGGACGAAGCAATGGCAAGCCTGGAGGAAAAGTGAGATGGAACTGGAACTGATCGCGAAGAAAACCGTGCTGCTGGTCGACGATTCGCCCGACAACCTGGTGCTGATGAACGACCTGCTGAAAGACCTGTACAAGGTGAAGGTCGCCAACAGCGGCGAAAAGGCCCTGCGCATCGCCACCACGGGCCAGCCCCCCGACGTAGTGCTGCTGGACGTGATGATGCCCGAGATGGACGGCTACGAAGTGTGCCGGCGCCTGAAGGCCAACCCCGCCACCCGCAACGTCCCCATCATTTTCCTGACCGCCAAGTCGGAAGTGGAAGATGAAAAGCTGGGGCTGGACCTGGGCGCCGTCGATTACATCACCAAGCCGATCAGCCCGCCGATCACGCTGGCCCGCGTGCGCAACCACCTGATGTTGAAGGAGCACGCCGACTTCCTGCGCGACCAGAACGAATTCCTGGAGCAGGAAGTCCAGGAACGCACGCGCGAAGTGGTGGCAATCCAGGACGTCACGATTCTCGCCATGGCGTCGATGGCCGAAACGCGCGATCCGGAAACCGGCAACCACATCCGCCGCACCCAGTTCTACGTCAAGGCGCTGGCGGAGCGCCTGAAAGAACACCCGCGCTTCAGCGCCGTGCTGACCGATAGCTACATCAAGCTGCTGTTCAAGTCCGCCCCGCTGCACGACATCGGCAAGGTCGGCATCCCCGACCGCATCCTGCTCAAGCCGGGAAGGTTCGAGCCGCACGAATTCGAGATCATGAAGACGCATACCACGCTGGGCCGCGCCGCCATCGAGCATGCGGAACGCTCGCTGGGAACGCCGATGGCTTTCCTGTCGATCGCCAAGGAGATTGCGTACTCGCACCAGGAAAAATGGGACGGTTCAGGCTATCCGGAAGGATTGGCCGGCGAAGCGATTCCGGTCTCGGCGCGCCTGATGGCTGTCGCGGACGTGTACGATGCGCTGATCAGCCGCCGCGTTTACAAGGAGGGCATGCCGCACGAGAAGGCTGTGCAGATGATCGTTGAGGGCAAGGGAAAACACTTCGATCCCGACATGGTTGATGCGTTCATCGGGCTGCAGGAGGAATTCCGCGCCATTGCGGCGCGGTTCCATGATACCGACCATGACATGGCCGAGAAGAAGGCGCAGATCGAGCGCCTGACCAAGGCTTGAGGCTTACTTGGAGCTGTAGATCTTGTCGAACTCGCCGCCGTCGTCGAAGTGCTTCTTCTGGGCTGCGCGCCAGCCGCCGAACACTTCATCCACGGTGAACAGCGAGATCGGCTTGAAGCTGGCCGAGTACTTCTTGAACACCGCGTCCGAACGCGGGCGCAGGTAGTGCTTGGCGATGATCTCCTGGCCTGCGTCGGAGTACAGGAAGTTCAGGTAGGCGGTGGCCTCCTTGCGGATGCCTTTCTTGTCGACGACCTTGTCGACCACGGCGACCGGCGACTCCGCCAGGATCGAGGACGATGGATACACCACCTCGAAGTCGTCGCCGAATTCAGCGCGCACCAGGTTCACCTCGTTTTCGAAGGTCACCAGCACATCGCCGATCTTGCGCTGGGTGAAAGTGGTGGTGGCTGCGCGGCCACCGGCGTCCAGCACCGGAACGTTCTTGAAGATCTTGCCCACCAGTTCGCGCGCCTGCGCCTCGTTGCCGCCTTTTTTCAGCACCGAGCCCCATGCGGCCAGGTAGGTGTAGCGGCCATTGCCGGCAGTTTTCGGATTGGGGATCACGACGGCCACGCCGGGCTTGGCCAGGTCGTTCCAGTCCTTGATACCTTTCGGATTCCCCTTGCGCACCAGGTAGACCATGGTGGAATAGGCCGGCGCCGCATTGTTCGGGAATTTCTTGGCCCAGTCCTGCACCACCAGGCCGCGGTCGGCCAGCATGTCGATGTCGTTCGCCTGGTTCATGGTCACCACCGATGCTTCCAGGCCGTCGGCCACGGCGCGCGCCTGCTTGGAGGAGCCGCCGTGCGACTGCTTGACGGTGACGTCCACGCCGGTGCTCTTCTTATAGGCAGCGGCAAAGGCCGGGTTGATGTCTTTATACAGTTCACGCGCCACGTCATAGGACACGTTCAGCAGGGTCACTTCATTGGCCGATGCGGTCGAAGCAAAACCGAAGCTGGCCGCCGCCAGTGCGGCGCTGAGTGCAAATGCGAATTTGTTATAAGTCATGGCAATCTCTATTGTGAAAACAGATATGCATGGTCTAGAATCTCGCGCCGAAAGGAAACTACTTATTCGTTATAAGCTTAGTATCGGCCCCGGATAAGCTTGCGCGCACGCGGCCTCGTACGGGGTTTTTGCCGCTGGTGTATATTCCGGTTATTGAATACCTGTGAGCACGCATGAGTTTTGAAATTCGCCGCGCGGAAGCGAAAGACGCCACGGCCGCCTGTGAGGTGCTGCGACGCTCAATCGCCGAATGTTGTGTGCTTGACCATAAAAACGATCCCGCCATTCTTGGCGCCTGGCTAGGTAACAAGACGCCCGAGACGGTGGCATCCTGGTTTGCCTCGCCTACCAACTACTCTCTGGTTGCGGTCGAAGAGGGCCATGTCGTTGGCGTCGCCCTGTTGACGGCCGCCGGCAAGCTGGCCCTTTGCTACCTGTTGCCAGAAGTGCGCCAGCGCGGCGCAGGCAAGGCCTTGCTGGCTTGCGTCGAACAGCAGGCTTGCAGTTGGGGCGTCAAGGCATTGCAGCTGCACAGCACCGCGACCGGCGAGGAATTCTTTGCGCGCCAGGGCTATCTGCGCGCGGGCAATGTGCGCTCTCCATACGGTGTCGACACCGTGTTCTTCTGGAAGCAGCTGGACGGCACCGTGTGCGATGCCAGCAAGCCGAAACGCTTCTGCGGCTGCAATTAAGCTGCGCCTCCGCCAGCGCGGGGTAGCTCCGGCCGCAAATCCGTGATAGCGTTACCAAATTATGCAAATCACATCATCCCGGCTGGACCTGGTCGATGGCTTGCGCGGCTTTGCGCTGGTGTCGATCATGCTGCTCCATAACATCGAGCATTTCGACCTCAGTTTCGTGCCGCCTGGTGCGCCGGCCTGGCTGGCCGCACTCGATGGCTGGATATGGGACAGTGCCTTCTTCCTCTTTGGCGGCAAGTCCTACGCCATTTTCGCCATGATGTTCGGCGTCACGTTCTGGCTGCAGTTCAATCGCCGCAATGCGCAGGGCGTCGATTTTCGGCCGCGCTTCGCCTGGCGCATGCTGCTGCTGTTCGCGTTCGGGATGGTGAATTCGCTGTTCTACCACGGCGATATCCTGGCCATGTACGCGGTACTGGCGCTGGCCTTGCTGCCGGTGGCGCGGCTGCGGGACGGGACCGTGTTTGCCATTGCCTGCCTGTTGCTGCTGCAGCCGCACCTGCTGTTCGATATCCTTGCCGCACTGCCGGACCCGCAGCGCGCCTTGCCCGATCCTGCATCCTGGGCGTATTTCGGCCGCGCCAACGAATACATGGCCAATGGTTCGCTGGCGGATGTCGTCGCGGGCAATCTCCTGAATGGCAGGCCTGGGGTGCTGCTGTGGAGTTGGGAAAATGGACGCCTGTTCAGCATTCCGGCGCTGTTCATGCTCGGCATGCTGGCGGCGCGGCGCGGCAAGTTTGAGGCGACGCCCGCCAATCGCCGCTTCTGGCTGCGCGTGCTGCTTGCCGCCGGTGCCGCCTTTATAGTGCTGTTTGCGGTCAAGTCCGGCGCGGCCGGGCAGGGGCGCCATACCGCCTTGTGGCGGCCGTTGGCGACGCTGCTCGGTTCATGGGCAAACCTCGCTTTCATGCTGGTGCTGGTGGCGGCCATCGCCTGCCTGTCATACCGTTCGATAGGCGCGCGCCTGCTGGCCGCTTTCCGTCCGCTGGGGCGCATGAGCCTTACCAGCTACGTCACGCAGTCGCTGGTTGGCACGGGGCTTTATTACGGCTGGGGCCTTGGCCTGTACAGCGCGACCGGCGCCGGTGCCTGCCTGCTGCTCGGCATCCTGTTGGCCGTGCTGCAGTCCTGGTTCAGCGTGTGGTGGCTGCGCCGCCACGCCCAAGGGCCGTTGGAAGCGCTTTGGCATCGCCTGACATGGATGGGCGCCGGACGGCGCGGCGCCGGCAGGGCGACCGCAGTAGAAGGAGCCCGGCCATGAAAGCCTTGCTCGCGACTGTGCTCGCGCTGGCATGCGCCGGCGCGCAAGCCGCGCAGTTCAATGTGCTGGTATTTTCGAAGACCGCCGGCTGGCACCACGATTCGATTCCGGCCGCTGTTGCGGCCATCCAGGACCTTGGCAAGCTGCACGACTTCAACGTCTTCTGGACCGAAGACGCCAACCGCGTGTTCAGCGACGAGGAATTGGCCAAGTACCGGGCCGTGGTGTTCCTGCTGACGACTGGCGAGATCCTGGATGGCAAGCAGAAGGCAGCTTTCGAGCGATATATCCGTGCCGGCGGCGGCTATGTAGGCGTCCATAGCGCCTCGGATACGGAATATGGCTGGCCGTGGTACACGAAACTGGTGGGGCATATGTTCGACCACCATCCCGCAATCCAGACCGCGATCCTCAAAGTGGAGAACCGCAGCTTCCCCGGGATGGAGCGTTTTGCGCCGCGCAACCTGGTGACGGAAGAATGGTATGCGTTCAAGCCTGCCACCAGCAAAGTCGCCTACCTGCTTTCAGTCGATGAGGCGACATACAAGCCCGGGCCCAAGGGCATGGGCGCATTCCACCCGGTCAGCTGGTACCAGAACTACGATGGCGGCCGCGCGTTTTACACCGCGCTAGGCCACCTGGCCGCAACCTACGGCGACCCGGTGTTTCGCCACCACCTGTATGGCGGCATTTACTGGGCCGCTACAGGCAATGGCCTGGGCCCTGAATAATCAGCCTCCCTGGGCCTTGGCTGCCGCAGCCTTGGCCCGCAGCGTCGTCACGTTGTCGTAGCCGATGCCCCAGTTGTCGGTTTCCACTTCATCGATGATGACGAAGGTCGTCGCCGGGTTCTTGTTCAACACGCGCTGCAGCAGCTCGGTCGCACCTTTGATCAGTTCCAGTTTCTGTTCGGCGGTCACGCCTTCCTTGGTGATGCGGAAATTTACGTACGGCATAGTGAAGCTCCTTTGGTTGAAGATGGGTGTTTGATGCAGTGCCAGGCCACGGCGGCGCCAAGCAGCAGCAACGAAGAGGAAATGGCCAGGGACAGTTCAATGTCCTGCATGGCGCCGAAAATCGCGACGCCCAGGGCGCCGCCCACCTGGCGCGCGGTGTTCAGCACGGCCGATGCGGTGCCGGCCTGGCTGCGGTCGACGGCCGACAGTATCGACGTAGTCATGGCCGGCACTGCGAGGCCCATGCCGGCCGGGATCAGCACCAGTCCCGGCAGCATTTCGAGGAACGTGGAGTCGTGCGCGGTTCCGAATATCCCCAGCAGGGCGTAGCCCGCAGCGCCGATCAATCCGCCGACGATCATCGGCTTGCGCGACCCCAGGCGCGCCTGCATCCGGCCGCTGGCAATATTCGAGAAGATAAAGGTTCCGGTCAGCGGCAGGAAGACCAGCCCCGCGTGCATCACCGAGAAGCCGCGTACTTTCTGCAAATAGAAGCTGAGAACGAAGATCACACCGTAATAGGCAAAGTTGACCAGGACGCCAAATAGTACCGCGCCCGAGAAGCCAACGTCCCGGAACAGCCCAAGCGGCAGCATTGGCGCCGCGCTGCGCCCCTGGCTGCGAACGAACAGCACGGCCGATGCCAGCGCCACCAGCAATGCGCCTTGTACAAGGTGGCTGGAGGCGCCCAGCGCATTGAACTCGATCACGGCGCCGATGAAGGCCGTCAGCGCAACGATGGCAAGCAACTGGCCGGTGATGTCGAACGCGCGCGCGGCATCCTTGCCGCGCAGGGCAGGGACGACGCGCAGCGTCAGCCAGAAGCCCAGCACGCAAATCGGGATATTGACCCAGAAGATGCTGCGCCAGCCGGCAACGCTCATCAGCAAGCCGCCCAGCACCGGACCGGCAGCAATCGACACGCCGCCTGCGGCCGTCCACCAGGCAATGGCCTTGGCCAGTTGGGCTCGGTCGTGGGCATAAGCGGCGTTCAGGATCGCGAGTGAGCTTGGCACCAGCAGCGCCGCGCCGACACCCTGAACGGCACGCGCCAGGTTCAGCGCCAGCGGGCCAGGCGCCATGGCGCAGGCCAGTGAAGCAAGCGTGAACAGCGTAAAGCCCGACAGGAAGACCCGGCGCGCGCCGAAACGGTCGCCCAGCACGCCGGCCGACAGCAGAAAGACGGCAAAGCCGAGGGTGTACGCATCGACTACCCACTGCAAAGCACTGACGCTGGCGCCCAGTTCGCGGCCGATTTCCGGCAAGGCAACGTTGACGATGGTGACGTCAAGCTGGACGATGATGAAGGCAAAGCTGGCGGCTAGCAGGACGGCGGGCGATGGCTTGTGCATGGGGAAGCTCCTTTGGATAGCCTGAACTATAAATGTCTTCACGCATCAATAAAAATGAATAATAATGAATCAAGCTATCTCAAATGGAGAATGATATGGAGCTCTCCTCGCTCAGGATATTCAAAACGGTTGCCGAAGAAGGCAGCGTGACCCAGGCCGCAGCCCGGCTGCACCGGGTGCAATCAAACGTCTCGGCGCGCCTGAACCAGCTCGAGGAATCGCTGGGCGTGACCCTGTTCAACCGCTCCGGGCGGCGCATGCTGATCACGGCGGAGGGCACGCGCCTGCTGGAATACGCCGACCGCCTGCTGCGGCTGGCGGACGAAGCGCAGATGTCGGTGCGCGGCGAGAACGAACCGTCAGGCCAGCTGCGTATCGGGTCAATGGAAACCACGGCCGCCGCGCGCCTGCCGCGTGTGCTGGGCGCATTTCATCGCAAGTATCCGCAAGTCGACCTGCTGCTCGACACCGGCCCGACCGATTACCAGATACAGCAGGTATTGAACCACAAGGTCGATCTTGCGCTGGTGTCCGGCCCGGTTGAGCGCCCGGAGCTGGAGCAGGCGCCGGTCTTTGTTGAAGAACTGGTGCTGTTGACCGACGCGATGCACGGCCCCGTCACCGGCCCGGCCGACGTGGCGCGCCGCACGCTGCTCGGCTTTCGCAGTGGCTGCTCCTACCGGCGCCGCCTGGAATGGTGGTTTGCCGACGCCGGCGTGGCGCACACCCGGATCGCCGAATTCGGCACTTTCGAAGCGATCATCGGCTGTGTTGCCGCCGGCATGGGCGTCGCCATGATGCCGCGCGAAGTCCTGAGGCAGCGCGGCCTGGGCCGCACCGTGCAATGCCACACTTTGCCGCCGGAAGTGGCCGAGGTGGAGACTGTCATGGTGTGGCGCCGCGACATTCCCCACCACGCCGCGCGCGACGCCTTCATTGCCAGCTTTAGCCAATAGGCGTTACGATGATGCTGTTTTTTTAACTCCAGGACCGATTCGTGCCATCTGTAGTATCCAGCGTCATTTGCGTAGCGACTTTCGCTTTTGCTTCCTTGCCAGCCTTTGCGCAGCAGGCCCCCAGGATTTCCAGCCGTGATGAATACCGCGCCTGCCTGGACGAACAGGAAAAACTGTCACCCCGCCTGAAGCTGCTGAACGCAAGGCGCGACGAGCATAACGCCGACTTGAAGAAGCTGCAGGACGAAGCGAAGGCCCATGTGGCAACGCAAGCAGCCCTGGATTTATACGACCAGGCGGCTGTCGACGGATTCAACGCCAGGCTCGATGAATTGAACCAGCGGGGCGACGCGCTCAACGCACGCAGCGAAGCGTTTGAAAAGGATATGGCCGACTACAATTCGACGGTGACCGCACTGAACCAGCGTTGCGCCGGCATGGTTGTCAGCACGCGTGTGCACGATTCCGTCCTCAAACTGCGCGCGGTCAATCCCAGGAAATAAAAAAGCCCGCAGCTTGAAACTGCGGGCTTTTTTTACGGAGCGTCGGCTGCTTACAGGGCTGCCAGGGCTGCGTTGAAGGTTGCGCTTGGGCGCATCACAGCGGAGGTCTTGGCTGCATCAGGCTTGTAGTAGCCGCCGATGTCCATGGCGTTGCCCTGCACGGAGTTCAGTTCTTCCACGATCTTGGCTTCGTTCTCGGTCAGCGACTTGGCCAGCGGCGCGAACTTGGCTTTCAGCTCGGCGTCGTCGTTCTGCGCTGCCAGCGCTTGTGCCCAGTACATCGACAGGTAGAAGTGGCTGCCGCGGTTGTCCAGCTCACCGGTGCGGGTCGATGGCGACTTGTTGTTGTCCAGCAGCTTGCCGGTGGCTTCGTCCAGGGTCTTGGCCAGGATCTTGGCCTTGGCGTTGCCGGACTTGATGCCCAGTTCTTCCAGCGACACGGCCAGTGCCAGGAACTCGCCCAGCGAATCCCAGCGCAGGTGGTTTTCTTCCACCAGCTGCTTGACGTGCTTCGGTGCCGAGCCGCCGGCGCCGGTTTCGTACATGCCGCCGCCAGCCATCAGCGGAACGATGGACAGCATCTTGGCCGAGGTGCCCAGTTCCAGGATCGGGAACAGGTCGGTCAGGTAGTCGCGCAGGATGTTGCCGGTCACCGAGATGGTGTCCAGGCCGCGCGATACGCGCTCCAGGGTGTAGCGCATGGCGCGGGTCTGCGACATGATCTGGATGTCCAGGCCGGTGGTGTCGTGGTCTTTCAGGTAGGTTTCCACCTTCTTGATCACTTCCGCTTCGTGCGGACGGTAGGTGTCCAGCCAGAACACGGCAGGCATGCCGGAGTTGCGGGCGCGGGTGACGGCCAGCTTGACCCAGTCACGGATCGGGGCGTCCTTCACCTGGCACATGCGCCAGATGTCGCCTTCTTCCACGTTCTGGGTCAGCAGCACTTCGCCGGTGGCCAGGTCGGTGATGTTGGCGATGCCGGCTTCCGGCACTTCGAAGGTCTTGTCGTGCGAGCCGTATTCCTCGGCTTGCTGCGCCATCAGGCCCACGTTCGGCACGGTGCCCATGGTCTTCGGATCGAAGTTGCCATGCCATTTGCAGAAGTTGATCATCTCCTGGTA
>CAMLSG010000050.1 GCA_946482635.1 uncultured Duganella sp. | reverse complement strand
GAGATCGACGTCGCTTCGCTGAAGAAGTACCAGTGGGAGAACATCAAGCCGCAAGTGGACCACGTGATCTTCCCTGACGGTAAGCGCATCATCCTGCTGGCGGAAGGCCGCCTGGTGAACCTGGGCTGCGGCACCGGCCACCCTTCGTACGTGATGTCGTCGTCGTTCGCGAACCAGACCATCGCCCAGATCGAGCTGTTCGCCAACACCAAGGCTTACCCGGTCGGCGTGTACACCCTGCCGAAGCACCTGGACGAGAAGGTCGCGCGCCTGCAGCTGAAGAAGCTGAATGCGCAACTGACCACCCTGACCGAAGAGCAGGCAGCGTACATCAACGTTAAGGTCGAAGGCCCTTACAAGCCTGAACACTACCGTTATTAAAACCGGCCTGCGACTGCCGCGTATCAGGTGTCTGACCCTGCGGGTCGGACATCGGTTTACCGGTTCTAAAGAAGCGAGATGAAAACATGCGTTTGGTCCTCACCTGGATAATCAATGCCGCCGCGCTGTTCGCGGTGCCTTACCTCATGCATTCCGTCAGTGTCACAAGCATTGGCGCCGCTTTGGTTGCTGCCCTTTTGCTTGGCCTGGTCAACACCCTGGTGCGGCCGTTGCTGCTGTTGCTGACATTGCCCGTCACGGTGCTGTCGCTCGGCCTGTTCATCTTCGTCATCAACGGCTTCATGTTCTGGCTGGTGGCGAAAGTAGTGGACGGCTTCCACGTCGACAGCTTTGGCTATGCCATCCTCGCCGCACTCCTGTACAGCGTGATTTCCTGGGCCTTGTCTACACTCCTGTTGAAAGACAATGATGGCTAACCATAATTTCAGTATCGAATTCTTCCCGCCGAAAACGGCGGAAGGGACGGAGAAGCTGCGCGTCGTGCGCGCCAAACTGTCCGAGCTGCACCCCAAGTATTTTTCCGTGACCTTCGGCGCCGGCGGTTCGACCCAGCAGGGCACCCTGGACACCGTGCTGGAGATCATGTCGGCCGGCGAAGAAGCCGCGCCGCACCTGTCCTGCATCGGCGGCACGCGCGAATCGATCCGCGCCATCCTGGAGCAGTACAAATCGCACGGCATCAAGCGCCTGGTGGCGCTGCGCGGCGACCTGCCTTCCGGTTACGGCATGTCGGGCGAGTTCCGCTACGCCAATGAGCTGGTGGAATTCGTGCGCGCCGAGACCGGCGACTGGTTCCACATCGAAGTGGCGGCCTACCCGGAAGTGCATCCGCAGGCGCGTTCGCCGCAGGACGATATGCAGGCTTTCGTGCGCAAGGTGAATGCCGGCGCCAATGCGGCGATCACCCAGTACTTCTACAACGCCGACGCTTATTTCCATTTCGTGGACGCGGCGCAGAAGGCGGGCGTGAACGTGCCTATCGTGGCTGGCATCATGCCGATCACGAATTACACGCAGCTGATGCGCTTCTCGGATATGTGCGGAGCGGAGATTCCGCGCTGGGTGCGTTTGAAGCTGGCGTCGTTTGGCGACGATTCGGCCTCGATCAAGGCGTTCGGCCTCGACGTGGTGACCGACCTGTGCGAACGCCTGCTGGCCGGTGGCGCGCCGGGGCTGCACTTCTATTCGATGAACCAGGCTGTCGCGACGACGGCCTTGTGGAACCGGCTGGTCTGAAACCGGTAAACCAGTGTCAGACCCATAGGGTCCGACACTTGGCCCGCAGCCGTCGCAGGCTCTGGTCTTCCGGTTCTAGTCTTCGGTAATGATGCGGTCGAGCGCCACATCATGCCCGTCCGCCCCAAACTCCTCCATCAGGCAGCGATAGGCCACCCCCACGGTGGCCGGGCGCGGTTCGCGCGCCAGCGTGCGGTCGTAGAAACCGCCGCCATAGCCAAGCCGATAACCCTGCGGGTTGTAGCCCAGGCAAGGCACCAGTAGGGCCGGCGGATATTCTTCCGCCAGCCGCAGCATGGCCGGTACCGCCACTCCCATCGAATCCTTCACCATCGGTTCGCCAATGGTCCACTCGGCAAACGCCAGCGGCGCGTTCTTTTCCAGCACCACCGGCAGCAGCAGTTTCACGCCGAGATCGGCCAGCTCCGCATAACAGGCATGCAAGTTTGGCTCGTCGCGCAAGGGCCAGTACACGCCCACCGATCCCACACCGGATTCACGCCACCACTGGACCACTTTCGCACCAATTTCCCGGTCCCACTGCGCGCGGGTGTCGGCAGCGATTGCGCGCCGCGCCGCCAGCATTTTCTTGCGCAATTCCGCCTTGCCCGAGGGTGGCTGGCTGTCGGGGTTGCGTGGTATCCTAGTTGGGCTGGTCATATCGTGAATTACCTTGAGAGTCGTACATTGATTTCCACCTCGAAATGGATAGCCGGCGCACTGATGGTCGCAGCATGCGCCGCCTCGCCAATGGCCTTGGCGCAGGATAACGCAAGCGACAGCCGCAAGGAAGATGACGCTTTCCTCCTGCTGCGCGATTCGGTACGGCGCGACGACGCCGCCAAGGCGGAGTTTTACGCCGCTCGCCTTGCCGATTACTCGATTCCCTCCTACGTCGACTATTACCGCCTGAAGGCACGCTTCAAGGAAGTGACGGATCCCGAAGTGCGTGCCTTCCTGAACAAATACCAGGGCAGTGCGATCGCCGACCGCATGCGCAACGACTGGCTGCTGGAGCTGGGGCGCAAGCGCGAATGGGCGACGTTCGACGAACAGTTCCCGCAGTTCGTGCTGCAGGACGATACCCAGGTCAAGTGCTACAACCTGCTGTCGCGCCTCTCCAAAGGCCAGAATGTCGCTGCCGATGCACGCGCACTGCTGGTCTTCCCGCCGTATTACGGCGAAGGCTGCGGCGCGCTGATTGCAGCATTGGCGCAGACGGGCCAGTTCACCGAGGAAGACTTGTGGGTGCAGGTGCGCCTGGCCGGTGAAACCAATTCCACCGGCCCGGCCAAGCGCACGGTGATGCTGCTGAATGGTTCGGACAAGAAGATGGGCCAGGCCGTGGATTTGCCGACGCTGGCGCTGGCCAAAGGCGCCGGCAGCACCCGCGCCGACCATGAGATTTTCCTGGTGGCCGTGGGCCGCGGAGCGCGCACCAGCATGAACCTGGCCCGGATGGCGCTGGAAAAGAACTCGCCGCACCTGACGCCGCAAGAGCGTGCCATCGGCTGGGCCAACCTGGCGCTGGTGTCGTCCTACTCGTTTGCGCCCGAAACGGCCGGCTACTGGGCCAGGTCGGCCGGAGCGCCGCTGTCGCTGGACCAGATGCAGTGGAAGACCCGCATCGCCCTGCGCGAGCGCGACTGGAAAACGGTGAAAGCCACGATTGCCGCCATGCCGCCGCAATTGCGCAAGGACCCGACCTGGATTTACTGGAACGCGCGCGCCATCGCCGCCGAAGCGGGCAGCAACACGCCGGAAGTGCTGGCGGCCTACCGCAGCATTGCCGACCAGTCCAGCTACTACGGCATCCTGGCCGGCGAGGAACTGGGCCAGCTGGTCACCATCCCGCCACCGGGACCGGCGCCGACGCCGGCCGAAATGGCTGCCATCGCCGCCAATCCGGGCCTGCAGCGCGCGCTCAAGTTCTTCGAGATGCGGCTGCGCTTTGAAGGCACGCGCGAATGGAACTGGGAGACGCGCCGCCTGAACGAGCGTGAACTGATTGCCGCCGCCGAATTCGCGCGTGAAAAGCATGTGCTGGACCGCATGGTGTACACCTCCGAGAAGACGCGCGTGCAAGCCGACTACACGCACCGCTACCCGGTGCCGCATGACGACATCATGCAGCCGACCACCAGCACCCTGGGCCTGGACCGCGCCTGGGTATATGGCCTGATCCGCCAGGAATCGCGCTTCGTGATGGATGCGCAATCCTCGGTCGGCGCCTCGGGCCTGATGCAGGTGATGCCTTCCACCGGCCGCTGGGTGGCGCGCAAGATCGGGCTGACCGACTTCGTGCAGGGCATGCTGACGGACGTAAAGACCAATATCCTGCTGGGCGCGAACTACATGAACATGGTCCTGGGCAGCATGGACGGCTCGCAGGTGCTGGCCACCGCCGCCTACAACGCCGGACCTGGCCGCCTGCGCTCCTGGCGCACGCAACTGGCCAAGCCGATGGACAGCACCATCTTCATCGAATCGATTCCTTTCTCGGAAACGCGCGGCTACGTGAAAAACGTGATGGTCAACGCCACCTATTACGCAGCGCTGTTCGACGGCCGCCCGCAGTCGCTGAAGGCGCGCCTTGGCAGCACCGTCACGCCGAAAGGCTACACCGAACAGGAACAACAGGAAGCTGCCTACGGCGGCCGTTAAGGAAACCAGAGGAGAACCATGCAGACCACAGAACTCGACCCGAAACTTGCCGAAACCCTCGCCGCAGCGCGTGAACCTGGCCTGACCCTGGTCATCGGCAACAAGAACTATTCCTCGTGGTCGATGCGCCCGTGGGTTGCAATGAAAGCCTTCAACATCCCGTTCACCGAAGTACGCGTGCTGCTGGACCAGCCGGACACTTCGAATAACATCGCCAAATACAGTGCCAGTGGCCGCGTGCCGGTGCTGCTGGCCGGGGACATGGCGATCTGGGACAGCCTGGCGATCTGCGAATACCTGGCCGAACAATTCCCCGACAAGCCGCTGTGGCCGCGCGACGTGGCTGCACGCGCACTGGCGCGTTCGGTGTGCGCCGAGATGCACAGCTCCTTCGGCAGCCTGCGTACCACCATGTCGATGAACATCAAGGGCAGCTACCCTGGCAAGGGCCGCACGCCGGCTACCCAGGCCGACATCGGCCGCATCAGCGAGATGTGGGAAGAGTGCCTGAGCCGTTTCGGCCATAACGAATTCCTGTTCGGCGAGTTTTCGATTGCCGACGCCTTCTTCGCACCGGTCGTGTGCCGCTTCAAGACCTACGGCGTAGTGCTGCCGCCGGCACTGGCCGCTTACTGCGAGCGCATGCGCAGCCATCCAGCGGTCGACGCCTGGATCGCAGGCGCCCTGGCCGAAACCGAAACCGCGCCACTGCACGACGCGGAGATGCCGGACGATTGATGGCGATGAAGACTTACGTGGTCGGCGGCGCGGTACGCGATGAATTGCTTGGCTTGCCCGTCAAGGACCACGACCACGTGGTGGTTGGGGCCACGCCGGAAGACATGGTGAAGGCCGGCTTCCGCCCTGTTGGCAAGGATTTCCCGGTATTCCTGCACCCGCAAACGCAGGAAGAATATGCACTGGCGCGTACCGAGCGCAAGACGGCGCCCGGCTACAAGGGCTTTGTATTCCATACTTCCAGCGACGTGACGCTGGAAGAAGACCTGGTGCGGCGCGACCTGACCATCAACGCCATTGCGCGCGGCGACGACGGCGTGCTGGTCGACCCCTACAACGGCCAGCAGGACATCAAGGACCGGATTTTCCGCCATGTGTCTGACGCCTTCGCCGAAGACCCGGTACGCATCCTTCGCCTGGCGCGCTTTGCTTCGCGCTATCCGGATTTCCATGTTGCGCCTGAAACCAACGCGCTGATGAAGCGCATGGTGGAGGAGGGCGAGGTCGATGCGCTGGTGCCGGAACGCGTGTGGCAGGAAATTGCGCGCGGCCTGATGGAACAGAAGCCTTCGCGCATGCTGGAAGCGCTGCGCGACTGCGGCGCGCTGTCGCACATCATTCCCGAGATAGGCGACGGCCTTGCCGTGGCGCCCGTGATCGACCGTGCCGCCGCACAGGACCATGAACTGCCGGTGCGCTACGCAGCGCTGACCCTGGCGCTGCAAGTGCCGCAGGTCGAGCAAGCCAGCAAGCGCCTGAAAGTGCCGACCGAATGCCGCGACCTGGCGGTGATGACGGCGCGCGACCGCGGCAGCGTGGACCAGGCGCTGGAGCTTGACGCCGCCGCGCTGGTCAGCCTGTTCGAACGCTGCGATGGTTTCCGCAAGCCGGCGCGCTTCGTGCAGATGCTGCTCGCTGCCGAGTGCGCGAAGCCAGGCGAGCCGGCGCCGTCCCCGCAGCGCACGCTGCTGGCCAAGGCGCTTGACGCTGCGCGCGCAGTCAATGCCGGCGAGATCGCCCAGCGCTCGGCGGATGCGCCGCAGCAGATTCCCGAGCTGGTGCGCGCGGCGCGCGTGCAGGCAGTACGCGAAGCGATCGGCGCCAAGGAGGGCAGCGATGACCAGTCTTAATTTCTTCCGTAATCCCCTGCGCGGGCTGTTCGGCGGCAAGGACCGGCCGACCGTGCCGGTCAAGGAATTGCGCGAGCGCGACCGCCGCCGCATGCTCAAGCACTTCCTGTCGCTGGAACACCGCGACCGACTGCTGCGTTTTGGCAGTCCGGTCAACGACGAACAGGTCACGCGCTACGTGAACAGCATCGACTTCGACCGCGACCTGGTGTTCGGCGTGTACAACCGCGTGTTCAAGCTGGTGGCGGTCGGCCACCTGGCCTTCGCCGACCGCGACGTGGACAAGCACAAGGCCACGGAAAAGGACCAGGTGGCGGAGTTTGGCGTATCGGTTTCCAAGTCGGCACGCGGCCTGGGCATCGGCTCCAAGCTGTTTGAGCGTGCCAACATCGCTTGCCGCAACAACGACGTCGACACCCTGTACATGCATTGCCTGTCGTCCAACGCGACCATGATCCACATCGCCAAGAAGGCGGGCATGGAGATCCATCGTGATTATGGGGAAGCCGACGCCTACCTCAAGCTCGGTCCCGCCGACCCGGTCAGCGTGCTGCAGGAGGCCATGGAAGAGCAGCTTGCCTCCTTCGACTACGCGCTGAAAGCCAATGTCCGCGCCGCCACCAAACTGTTCGACAAGCTACCTGGAGTAAAATCGGACGAATAGTCGAGGAGGCTCCCATGCCGTTCGCCCTGCGCAGCATCGCTTTTGCCGTGACCATGGCCGCATCGCTGGCGCAGGCGGCGGGGGCGCCTTTGAATTTCTGCTACGAGGACATCCCGCAGGCGCCGTGGACCATGCCGGACGGCTCGGGCCTGAATATCGAGTTGCTGAAACGCGCCGCCAAAATCACTGGCGACCAGATCCACTTCGTCCCCCGCCCCTGGAAGCGCTGTGAAGAAGAAACCCGTACCGGCGTGATCGACGCCATGGTCGGCCCCTCCGACAACCCGCGCCGGCGCGCCTACAGCCGGCCGCCGACCAAGGCAGACGGCTCGCAGGATCCGGAACGCGCCATGTACCGCGACCACGTCGACATCTACCTGCGCGTCGACAGCGGCGCAAGCTGGGACGGCAAGACCCTGGTCAATCCGCGCAAACTGGTGGTGGCGCAGCGCGGCTACTACATCGTGGACATGCTGCAGGCGCGCGGCCAGACCGTGATCGACACGCCCAAGACCGCGGAAGAGGGATTGCGCCTGCTGGCCGCCGGCAGCGCCGACGTTGCCGTGCTGATGGGGCGCGACGCGGAAAACCTGCTGAAAGAAGATCCGCGCTACCAGGGGCGCGTTGTGCTGGCGAAGCAACCGTTCGCCAGTTTCGACTTTCACCTGATGGTTGGGCGCAAGTCCTATGACAAGGACCCGAAACGTTTCGAAGCGCTCTGGAATGCGATCGCCAAAGTCCGCGCTACGGCGGACTACCAGCGCCTGGAGCAGTCACTGACCCGCCAGCACGAACACGAGTGAAGAAGGACTACAGCGAGCAAAGCTTGTCGCAGCTCGTGTCGTCCATGATGCGCAGGATCTGCGTGATATCGTCGGCGCTCTGGCCCGACACTTTGGCCGGCGTCGCTGCCGCGAAGCTGAGCAGCATCTTGCGCCTGGCCAGCGGCAGGGCGGCCACCAGGACTGGCGAGGCATCGGCCATCGCCTTCGTGATGCGCTGCATATTGGCCGGCCTGAGGCGCGCCTCATGCGCCAGCGTCAGGATGCCGGTAAAGTCGAAAAACAGCTTGTCCTGGAAGCGGCGCAGGGCATCGGGATTCCAGGCTTGGCGTGTTTCCGGCGCCAGGGCGAAGCGGAATGCATCTGCCATCAGCGGCGCCAAGCGCGCCTTGCACTGGTAGGTGAAGGAGCGTGCCAGTGCGATCTCGTCCTGGAATTCCTCCGTATTGTGTGCGTACACCGTTGCCGTGGCCGTGAAAAGGCTTGACTGCTCATGCGCGTCCTTGGTGATTGCCTGGACCTTGGCCGCCTTGTCATGTTCAACATAGGAAGTTTCGAGGTCCATGCTGGCAGAGCAGACCTTGGCCAGCGCAGGCAGGTCATCCTGCGCGATCGGCGCACTATCGAGGAAACGCTGGCGGTCGCCCACGATGGCCAGCAGGGCGGCGCCCTGCGGGTCGGAGAGCCGGGCCGGCGACGGCATGGTTTTCAGTTGCTGGGCGGCCTCCAGGTAGGGGGCAAAATCGTGAGCCTTTGCCGAAGCGCAGGCGGCCGCGCAGCACGCGGCGGCGAACAGGGCGACAGCAAATTTCTTCATACGAGCGGCAGGGCGGTGGTGTCCTTTATGCGCTGCAGGGCGAAAGAGGATTTCACGTCCAGCACGGCCGGGTGGCGCAGCAGCGTCGCCATCATGAAGCGCGAGAAGTGGTCCATGTCTTCCACGTGCACGCGCAGCAGGTAATCCATTTCACCGGTCATGGCGTAGCAGGCCACCACTTCCGGCCACTGTTCGACCGCCACCGCGAAGTCGGCGCGCGGCGAAGTACCGGTCGGGTTCACGCCCAGGGCGCGCGCGTTGCTATGGGCGGCGGCGTCGCTGTGCTTCTCGAGCCGCACATTGACGTAAGCCAGCAGGCCAAGGCCGATCTTGTCCGGGTCCAGCAGCGCCACGTACTGGCGGATTACGCCTTCCTCTTCCAGGCGCTTGATGCGGCGCAGGCAGGGCGAAGGGGACAGATTGACCTGCTCCGCGACGTCCTGGTTGGACAGCCTGCCGTCGGTTTGCAAAATGGACAAGATCTTGCGATCCGTTTTATCCAGCGCAATCTTGGTCATAAATTCCTCTTTCAGTCGATGTTCTCGCAATATTATTGCTCAATCTAATCAATGTTGGGAAATGTTTGCAATTAAATGTCGCATGCAGGGGACTATACTGTGCGCAATTCTAATAGGGAGACGCACCATGAAATTCACCCCTTGGGAAAACCCCATGCGCACCGACGGCTTCGAGTTCGTCGAGTTCGCGGCACCCGATCCAAAAGCCCTGGGCAAGCTGTTCGAAAACATGGGCTTCACCGCTATCGCCCGTCACCGCCACAAGGACGTGACCCTGTACCGCCAGGGCGACATCAATTTCATCATCAACGCCGAGCAGGATTCCTTCGCCCAGCGCTTCGCCCGCCAGCACGGCCCGTCCGTGTGCGCCATCGCGATCCGCGTGGACGACGCGGCCTTCGCGTACAAGCGCGCACTGGAACTTGGCGCGTGGGGTTTTGACAACAAAACCGGCCCGATGGAGCTGAACATCCCTGCCATCAAGGGCGTAGGCGACTCCCTGCTGTACCTGGTTGACCGCTGGCGCGGCAAGAATTCGGCTGACGGCAAGCCGACCGGCGCCATCGGCGACATCTCGATTTATGACGCGGACTTCGTGGCCATCCCAGGCGCCGAAGCCAACCCGGTCGGCAATGGCCTGACCTATATCGACCACCTGACCCACAACGTGCATCGTGGCCGCATGAAGGAATGGGCGGACTTCTACGAGCGCCTGTTCAACTTCCGCGAAGTGCGCTACTTCGACATCGAAGGCAAGCTGACCGGCCTGAAGTCGAAGGCCATGACTTCGCCTTGCGGCAAGATCCGCATCCCGATCAATGAATCGTCGGACGACAAGTCGCAGATCGCCGAGTACCTGAACGAGTATCACGGCGAAGGCATCCAGCACATTGCGCTGGGTACCGACGGCATTTACGACTCGGTGCAGGGCCTGCGCGACCAGGGCATCGTGTTCCAGGACACGATCGAGACCTACTACGAGCTGGTGAATCGCCGCCTGCCTGGCCATGGCGAGAACGTTGAGGAACTGCGCCGCCTGCGCATCCTGATCGACGGCCATTCGAACGAAACCGAACGCGAACTGCTGCTGCAGATCTTCACCCAGAACGTGATTGGACCGATCTTCTTCGAGATCATCCAGCGCAAGGGCGACCAGGGCTTTGGCGAGGGTAACTTCCGCGCGCTGTTCGAGTCGATTGAGCTGGACCAGATCCGCCGCGGGGTGCTGGACGATCCTTCGAAGTCGGCCGCTTAAACCCGGCAGGGCGGGGTCAGACCCAAGGGTCAGACCCCAGTCCGCAACTGCCGCAGTCCGAGGGTCAGACCCTTGGGTCTGACCCAGGTTTACCGGGTTTAAAAGAATTCCGGCAGCCCCGCAAATAAGAACAGGGCGCCGCTCACAACTTGAAGAAGTTTTTGGAGACACACCTGATGAACGCACCCGTCAAGAGCGGCGAGCTATCGCCCGCGCACGACATCACCCTCGACGACAAGTGGACCCTGGAGCGCGGCCGCGCCTTCATGACCGGCACGCAAGCCCTGATCCGCCTGCCGATGCTGCAACGTGAACGCGACCTGAAAGCCGGCCTGAATACCGCCGGCTACATCACCGGCTATCGCGGTTCGCCAGTCACCTCGGTCGACCAGACCGCGATGAAGGCCAAGAAGCACCTCGACGCGCACCACGTCAAATTCCACCCGGGCATGAACGAAGACCTGGCGGCGACAGCCGTCTGGGGCACCCAGCAGACCAACCTGTTCGAAGACGCCAAGTATGACGGCGTGTTCTCCATGTGGTACGGCAAGGGCCCGGGCGTTGACCGCTGCGGCGACGTGTTCAAGCACGCGAATAATGCGGGGAGCTCCAGGCACGGCGGCGTGCTGGTGCTGGCTGGCGACGACCACGCCGCAAAATCGTCTTCCACCGCCCACCAGTCGGACCACATCCTGAACGCCTGCGGCATTCCGGTGCTGTACCCGGCCTCGGTGCAGGAATACATCGACTACGGCCTGCACGCCTGGGCAATGAGCCGCTACACCGGCCTGTGGGTGTCGATGAAGTGCGTGACCGACATCATCGAGTCGGGCGCCGTGGTCGACTTCGACCCGGACCGCGTGCAGATCAAGATGCCGGAAGACTTCGAGCTGCCGGCGGGCGGCCTGAATATCCGCTGGCCGGACACCGTGCTGGACATGGAAGTCCGCATGAACAGCTACAAGTGGTACGCCGCACTGGCCTACTGCCGCGCCAATAAGCTGAACAAGATCATCTGGGATGCGCCGAAGCCGAAGATCGGCATCATCACCGCCGGCAAGTCCTACCTGGACACCCGCCAGGCGCTGGCCGACCTGGGCATCGACGAACAAGCCGCTGCCGATATCGGCATCCGCCTGTACAAGATCGGCATGACCTGGCCGCTGGAAGCGGACGGCGTGCACGAATTCGCCAAGGGCCTGGACGAAATCCTGGTGGTGGAAGAAAAGCGCCAGATCCTGGAATACGCGCTGAAGGAAGAGCTGTACAACCTGCCGGACGGCGAGCGTCCGCGCGTGGTCGGCAAGTTCGACGACACCGGCGAGTGGAGCAACAAGGGCAAGACCGGCCACGGCGACTGGTTGCTGCCTGCGACCTATGAGCTGAACCCGGCCCAGATCGCACGCGCCATCGCTTCCCGCATCGAGCACTATTGCAAGGACCATCCGGTTGCGGCGCGCGTGAAAGAACGCATCGCCTTCCTGGAAGCCAAGGAAGCCGCGCTGAAAAACCTGCCGGCCAAGGCCAATCCGGAAACCGACCGCATTCCTTACTTCTGCTCCGGCTGCCCGCACAACTCCTCGACCAAGGTGCCGGAAGGTTCGCGCGCCATGGCGGGTATCGGCTGCCACTACATGGTGCTGTGGATGGACCGCGAAACGTCCACCTTCACCCACATGGGCGCGGAAGGCGTGACCTGGGTCGGCCAGGCGCCGTTCACCAACGAGAAGCACGTCTTCACCAACCTGGGCGACGGCACCTACTTCCACTCCGGCATCCTGGCGATCCGCGCCGCCGTGGCGGCGAAGGTGAACATCACCTACAAGATCCTCTATAACGACGCCGTGGCGATGACCGGCGGCCAGAACGTCGACGGCCCGCTGGACCCTGGCATGATTTCGCGCCAGATCGCAGCGGAAGGCGTGACCCCGATCATCGTGGTCACCGACGATCCTGAGAAATATCCGGACGATTACAACTGGGCGCCGGGCGTCACCGTGCGCCATCGCTCCGAGCTGATGGACGTGCAGAAGGAACTGCGCGACAAGCCTGGCGTATCGGCCATGATCTACGACCAGACCTGCGCCTCCGAGAAGCGCCGCCGCCGCAAGAAAGGCGAATACCCTGACCCGGCCAAGCGCGCCGTGATCAACGAAGCCGTCTGCGAAGGCTGCGGCGACTGCTCCGTGCAGTCCAACTGCCTGTCCGTGGAGCCGCTGGAAACTGAACTGGGCCGCAAGCGCCAGATCAACCAGTCCAGCTGCAACAAGGACTTCTCCTGCGTGAACGGCTTCTGCCCGTCCTTCGTGACGGTGGAAGGCGGCGGCCTGAAAAAGCCGAAGAAAGCTGCGGCAGCAGGCGGCGGCGAAGTGCCGGCCCTGCCATCGCCTGTACTGCCTTCGACCGCCAACCCGTACGGCATCCTGATCACCGGTATCGGCGGCACCGGCGTGGTGACCGTGGGCCAGATCCTGGCCGTGGCGGCACACGTTGAAGGCAAGGGCGCCATCGTGCTGGACATGTCCGGCCTGGCCCAGAAGGGCGGCCCGGTAATGTCGCACGTGCGCCTGGCCGACAAGCAGGCCGACCTGCACTCGACCCGCGTGGGCACCGGCAGTGCCGACCTGGTGATCGGCTGCGACCAGATCGTGACCGCATCGAAAGACGCGCTGTCGCGCATGGGCGAAGGCCGCACTTACGCTGCCATCAACTCGACCGGCGCCACCACTGCAGCCTTCGTGAAGAACCCCGACTGGCAGTTCCCGGGCACTTCTTCGCAAGCAGAGATCAAGCGCGCCTGCGGCGACGCCAACGTGGACTTCGTCGACGCCGGCAAGATCGCAACCGCGCTGATGGGCGACTCGATCGCCACCAATATGTTCATGCTGGGCTACTCCTTCCAGAAGGGCCATGTGCCGCTGTCGGAAGCCGCACTGATGAAGGCGATCGAATTGAATGGCGTATCCGTGCCGTTCAACAAGGCAGCCTTCAACTGGGGCCGCTACTGCGCGCACGACACTGCCGCCGTGACCAAGCTGGCCACCCCGGCAACCGTGATCGAATTCAAGCGCACCCAGACGCTGGAAGAGATCATCGCCAAGCGCGTGGAACTGCTGACCGCTTACCAGGACGCCGCGTACGCCAAGCAGTACAGCGACTTCGTGGCGCAGGTACAGGCAGCGGAAGGCGCCCTGGGCTCGAAGAAGCTGACCGAAGCCGTGGCCCGCTACTTCTACAAGCTGATGGCCTACAAGGACGAGTACGAAGTGGCGCGCCTGCACAGCGACCCGGCCTTCCGCGAAAAGATCGCCAATATGTTCGAAGGCGACTACAAGGTGAAATTCCACCTGGCCCCTCCGCTGTTGGCGAAGAAGGACAAGGAAGGCCACCTGGTCAAGCAGGAATTCGGTCCATGGATGCTGAAAGCCTTCGGCGTGCTGGCCAAGTTCAAGGGCCTGCGCGGCACCGCCCTGGACGTGTTCGGCTACACCGCGGAGCGCAAGGTGGAGCGCGCCCTGATCGGCGAATACCGCAAGACGGTGGAAGGCCTGCTGGGCAAGCTGACCGCCGACAACCTGGCAACTGCGGTCGCCATCGCGCGCATCCCTGAAGACATCCGCGGCTACGGCCACGTCAAGGAGCGCCACCTGAAAGCGGCCAAGCAGAAGGAAGCGTCGCTGCTGGCTGAATTCAGCAAGCCTGCAGCCGTAACGCACGCAGCCTGATTCCAGGCGCGCCAGGAAAGCCGGGGCTAGTCCCCGGCTTTTTTCATAAGCATCTGCAAAATCATTCGTTCAGTAATAAAACCGGCCTTGATAAGGTGGCGCCTCTCCATAAGAGGACCACTTCAATGCAGACAAAATTCAAATTGAAACCGCTGGCGGCGGGCGCTTTCGTTTTGCTGGCTGGCTTTGCCCAGGCACAGGAAGCAGCAACGCAGGCAGCCGTCGTGATCACCGGCTCGCGCATCCCGCGTGCCAGCCTGGAAGGCCCATCGGCAGTTACCGTCATCACCGGCGACGACATCACCAAACAAGGCTACAAGAACGTCTTTGACGCGCTGGCCAACCAGTCGCAGAACAGCGGCTTCGTGCAGGGCGCGGATTACGGCAATACCTTCACGCCGTCGGCCAACGCCATCAGCTTGCGCGGCCTGGGCCCGAACCATACGCTGGTGCTCTTGAACGGCCGCCGCATGGCCGACTTCCCGATTGCGTACGAAGGCACGGTCAACTTCACCAACCTGGCCAACATTCCGTCGAGCGTGGTGGAGCGCATCGAGATCCTGAGCGGCGGCGCATCGGCCGTCTACGGCTCGGATGCGATTGCCGGCGTGGTCAACATCATCCTGAAGAAGCAGGCCAACGGTTACGACATCAACCTCAAGGCCGGCACCACCACGCGCGGCGGCGGCGGCGACAAGCGCCTGCAGTTCACCGGCGGCCAGAGCTTCGACAAATTGAACACCCTGTTCAGCGTGGAGTTGCTGGAGCGTGATCCGCTGTGGAGTGCAGACCGCGACTTCATGGCCAGCAAGACCGGCGTGGCGCCGACTTCCGTCCTGGCGCGCAAGAACGTCAGTACCGGCAAGTACGTCGACCCGGGCAATACCTGCGCAGATATCGCCGACCTGTTCGGCGGCAGCACCGTCAAATACACGGCCAAGGCGGGCAGCTATTGCGCCAGTCCGAAAGTCGGCCCGACTTACTGGACCACGCAAACGAAGAACAGCAGCCAGAACCTGTTCGGCAGTGCCAATTACGAGCTGTCCGACACCACCACCCTCTTTGCGGAAGCGCTGTACGGCAACAACCGCAGCAGCAACAATACGCGGGGACCTTCGTGGACGTCGCGCTCGGCTACCGACAGCTACTTCTGGAACCGGAACACCAGCCGCTATGAAGCGTGGAGCCGCTACATCTCGCCCGAAGAAATGGGCGGGGTGGGGCGCTACAACCGACGCTGGGACGACCAGGCTGCATCGCTGTCGCTCGGCCTGCGCGGCCAGATCCCGAACACCTCGTGGAACTACGAAGCCGGCTACACGGCCTCGCAGTACAAGAGCCAGAACCATACCCAGCGCGCGCTGGCCAATATCGACAACTTCTTCCTCGGCCCGCAACTGGGCGTGAATGCCAGCGGCGTCGCGATTTTTGCCCCGGATCCGGCGCGCCTGGCGACACGCCTGACGCCGGGCGAATTCAACTCCATCACCGGCGAATCGGTCAGCGACGACAAGTCCTGGACCAATACCCTGAGCCTGACCGCCAACGGCGAAGCCTTCACGCTGCCGGCTGGCCCGGTCAAGGTGGCCACTGTGGCGGAGCTGGGCAAGCAGGGTTTTTCCAACGTGCCTGACCCGCGCATCAACCAGGGCTACTTCAATACCCTGGCGTCGTCTGACGTGACTGCCGGCACCCGCAAGCGCTACGCTGTCGGCGCCGAGGCCAGCATCCCGATCGTGAAGACGCTGGACGGCACCCTGGCCGGCCGCTACGACCATTACTCCTTCGCCGGTCGCGGCGATGGCAAGTTCACTTACAACGGCGGCCTGGAATGGCGTCCGGCTTCGCAGTTCCTGCTGCGAGGGAATGTCGCCACCAGTTTCCGTGCGCCGGACATGAACTACATCTACAAAGCGCGCGGCACCGGCTATTACTCGTCCACCACCGACTACTACCGCTGCGCCAAGGCCGGCCAGCCAGTGGCGGACTGCGACTTTGCAAACTATTCGCCGGGAGCCGATTATGTGCAGACCGGCAGCAAGGACCTGCGCTCTGAAAAAGGGCGTTCCGCCGGCCTGGGCGCCGTGTGGTCGCCAAGCGCCGACTTCGACGTCACGCTGGACTACTGGAAGATCCGCATCGACGACCTGGTGACCAACCTGAGCGCCGACAAGCTGCTGCGCGACGAAGCCGATTGCCGCATCAAGGGCGACCTTGCTTCGCCCACCTGCGCCGACGCGATCCGCCGCATCGTGCGCTATGCCGACAATGCTCTGAACAAGCCGGGCGAGATCAGGCAAATCCTGGTCAACCCGATCAACGCGGCATCGACCAAAGTCAGCGGCATCGACCTGTCGGCCCGCTACGTCCTGCGCACTGCGGCCTACGGCAATTTCATCACCAGGATGAATTATTCGAAGACCCTGAAGCAGGAGTCGCGCCAGTTCGCCGGCGACCCGCTGAACAACGACAAGGACGACCTAGGCAACTACGACTGGCGCGACAAGCTGAACGCCAGCCTGGCCTGGAATGCCGGCGACTGGTCGAACACCCTGTTCCTGCAGCGCTACGGCAAAGTGCCGAACAGCGCCGGCGATGCCTGGCTGACGCCGACCACCCTGGTCAACGCCAGTTCGGTGCTCAAGGTCAACCAGCGCACCACGGTGTCGCTGGCCGTGAACAACCTGTTCAACCGCATCAAGCATGACGACAGCGGCGGCTGGCCTTACTACCCGGTCGGCAATTACAGCCCGGCGGGCCGCCAGCTCTGGCTCGAGCTGAACTATCATTTCGGCTCTTAATCTGTTGTAAATATTGATTGGAATATTTACAATCAAATAGTTACTCCATAGAATCGTTGGATGCAATAATTCTATGGAGTGCATCATCGACACCGCCAACCCATCGCAGGCGGCCGTGCTGGCCGAGCTGACCCGTCCCACCGCCGCATACCAGCGCAGCGCGCGCCTGGCCGTTGCCGGCTTGCTGGTCTTTGTGCTGCTGTATTTCGGCCTGGCAGGCTGGTTCCTGTTCAGCGCCTGGCGACTGATCCATTCCAGCCAGCATGGCGGCAATGGTTTCGCCAACTGGTGCGCCGCCATCGTGGCTATATTGCTGGCAATCGTCATGCTGAAGGCAATCTTTGCGGTGCGCCACGCAATGTCTCCCGGCATGGTGGAGGTCAAGCGCGAAGAGCAGCCCCGCCTGTTCAATTACCTGATGGAGCTGGCCGATTCGGCCGGCGCGCCGCGTCCGCATCGTGTCTTCCTGTCCAACCGCGTCAACGCCGCAGTGTTTTATGACCTGTCGCTGCTCAACCTGATTTTCCCGTCGAAGAAGAACCTGGAAATCGGCCTGCCGCTGGTGAACGCCATGCCGCTGGGCGAGCTGCGCGCCGTGCTGGCGCACGAATTCGGCCACTTCGCGCAACGCTCGATGGCCGTGGGCCGTTGGGCCTACGTGGCCCAGCAAGTCGTGCAGGAAATGGTGGCGCGCCGCGACAAGCTGGACGACTTTATCGAAGGCATAGGGCGGCTGGATATCCGCCTGCGCCTGGTGGCCTGGGTGTTGCAGATTATCGTCTGGTCGCTGCGCTCGCTGGTGGAACAAGCCTTCCGGCTGGTGGTGTTGATGCAAAGGGCGTTGTCGCGCGAAATGGAGATGCAGGCCGACTTGGTGGCCGTGTCCCTGACCGGCAGCGATGCGCTGATCCACGCGCTGCATCGCCTGGGCGCGGCGGACGATGCCTGGGAGCGCACTGTCGGTTTCGTGTTCGGCGAATACGGGTCCGGCCGCGCCACCGTTGACGCGTATGCCGTGCAAAACCACGTGACGGCCCGCATGTCCGGCATCCTGGACGACCCGTTCTACGGCAAGGTGCCGCCGCTGCCGGCGCAGCAGCCGGAGCAGCACCGCGTGTTCAAGGCCGAACTGGCGCAACCGCCGCGCATGTGGCAAACCCACCCGCTGAACCACGAGCGCGAAGAGAATGCAAAACGGCGCTACGTGGCGGCGGCCATTGACCAGTCCAATGCATGGTCGCTGTTCGACGATCCAGCCGGCCTGCGCAAGCGCATGACGGCCCATTTGCTCGAAGGGCAGGAAGGGGAGGCAACGCCGGTCGAACTGGAAGAGAGCCTGAAACGCCTGGCAAAGGAATATCGCCGCGAGCATTTCCAGAGCCGCTACTGCGGCGTATATTTCGGCCGCTCGCTGACGCGCCATGCCGCCCAGGCCGAGGAACTGCGCGCTGCCCGCAATGCGCAGCCTGCTGCCGAAGCCAGCGCACTGTACCCGGTTTCGCTCAAGGACGACGTGCGCCAGTTGCGCCAGCTGCAGGAAGAGCGTGCGCAGTTGTCGGCTGTGATCAACGGCCATGCCAAGGTCCAGGGCAACCGCGTGCAGCTGGGCGGCGAGGAATACCGCGTGAACCAGCTGCCTGCGGCGTTGGCGCGCACCGATGAACGCATCGCCCAACTGGAGGAGAAGCTGCGCCGCCACGATGCGACTGTGCGCGCGTGGCATTATGCGGCGGCCGTCAAATTGGGCGAAGGCTGGCCAGCCTACCTGGACAGCTTGCTCGACGTGCTGCATTACGCCGAACATGCTGCCGCCAACCTGCGCGATGCCTGGGGCCTGGTGTTGAACACCCGCGCCGTGGTGACAGCCGTGGCGCGCCAGAGTGAAAGCAATATCCGCCGCCTGATTGCCGATTGCAGCAGCTTGTACGTACTGCTGGATGAAACATATCGCGGCAATGGCGCGGTGCAGCTCGATCCCCAGTTGATGGAGCGCCTGGAAATCAAGGAGAGCTGGCAAGTCACGCTGCAGAAATTCACGCTGCCGCCGGTTTCGCGCGACAACATCAATGACTGGCTGCAGGCCGCCGCCAACTGGACTTCGCATACCAGCAACTGGCTGGGCGCGTTGCGCGCTGCAGTGCTGGAGCAAATGCTGGTCAGCGAAACGCTGATTGCCAGCCATGCGCGCAGCGGCACGCCGGTGGCGCCTGCCCCGGCGCCATGCGCCGTGCCGAAGGAGTACAGCGTGCTTCTGGCGGGCCGCGAGCGCAAGCTCCAGACCTCGCTGGACTGGTGGTCGCGTTTCCAGCGGGCGGACGGCTGGTTTGCCGGCGGCGCGCGGCTGGCAGTCGCGGGCGGCATCGTGGTCAGCGTGCTGGGCATGGGCATGGCGCTCGGCACCTCGACGGTCCTGGTCTACAACGGCCTGGCCACGCCAGTGCGTGTGACGATCGACGGCAATTCCAGGCTGGTCGATCCGGGCCAGCACGCCAAGGTCGATGCGAGCCCGGACGAGCAGCACTCGGTCGAAGCCCATATGCCCGACGGCCGCTTGCTGGAAGCGTTCCAGCCGGCCGACGGCGCGCAGCAATCGGTGTACAACATTGCCGGCGGCGCCGTGATGGCGACAGCTATCGTCCATTATGGCGGATCGGGCGAAGACCGGAACACGGTACTTGGCGCGCCGCGCTGGTTCGATGCCGATGCCGACGTGCTGTTCGAAGAACCGCCAAAATCGGTCAGCAGCAAGGGCAAGAAATGGCGCACGGTATTGTTCGCAGCATCGGGCATGGAGCCGGAGTCGCAATCGGGGCTGGTGAAGGATGACGCGCAGCGCAAGGCAATGGTCCTGGCCCATGCACGCTGGGATAACATCAAGGCGCCATCAACCTACACGTGGTTGACCATGGCGCATGAAGGCGGTGCGGGCGACGTGCTGGTACAGCGCCTGAAGGAAGATCCGGAAAACGTCCAGCTTCGCCGTGCGGAACAGGACGTTGCCAACGAATCGCCTGAGATCTGCGCCGCCGCGCGCGAGCGCTCGAAGGCGCGCCCGGACGACAGCGACCGGTTCTACCTGGCCTTACGTTGCGGCCATTCTGCCAGCCCGGAGGAGATCGCGGCAGCACGCGCGCGCTTCCCCGGCAACGCCTGGCTGACTTACCTGCATGCGCGCAGCTTGCTCGATCGCGGCGTGTGGAACGAAGCGCTGGAACCGCTGCGTCAGGTGCAAGGGAAGCTGCCATACGAGAACGCCGAGCTGGAGCTGCAATTGGAGCGTTTGCAGCGGTTGCTGGACGGCGAGGCCAAGCAGCACCCCTTGCGGGAAGGCTCGCGCGCCGCCGCCATGGCGCAGGCCGAACGTTCCCGGGACGAACCATATGGCGCCCTCGCGCGCGGTGACCTTGGCAAGGCGCTGGAGGCGTCAAAGGGCGATCCGGCACAAGCAGCGCGCATGCGCCGGCTGGTCGGTGCTTCGGACGGCGCCAGCGCGGCCCAGGTGCAGGCCGCGCTGGAAGAGCCGATGACCAGCGGTATCGACCAGGTGACCTTGCTGGTCGGGGCTGCGTTGGCGCTGCGGCATGGCCGCGATACGGAGGCGTACTGGGCCCAGGCTAGTTCGATGCGTGAGTATGCGCCGCGCCTGCGCCGATTCATAGAGGCGGCCAAGGCTGGCAAGTACCAGGAGGCAGAACTGGAGTTGGGAGCCATGCCGATGGAAGCCCGGGCGCTGGCTTTTGCTGCTGGCGTTGTGGCGGCGGGCGACGGCGCACCGTCCCGCTGGCGCAAGACTGCGCGCCTGGTGCTGTTCGCGCCCGAGCGCCCATACCTGCGTTCCTGAAGCGCACTATAATGCTCCGGCGTTTTCCAACAACCGCCGGAGCATTTTGATGATTCGTCCTGCCGTACTGCTTTCCCTGTTTGCCGCATTCCCGCTGGCGCATGCTGCGCCCGACCTCAGCACCGTCGCCGAACGCTCCGGCTACCAGGCCACCGGCCGCTATGACGAAGTGCAGCGCCTGTGCGCCGGCTACCAGAAGGCCTATCCGAAAGCGGTGCGCTGCTTTTCGTTCGGCGAGACGCCGGAAGGCCGTCCGATGCTGGCGCTGGCCGTGTCGCGCAGCGGCGTCCTGACCGCTGCTGCGGCAAGGCAGCGCAAGCTGCCGGTACTGCTGGTGCAGGGCGGCATTCACGCCGGCGAGATCGACGGCAAGGATGCCGGTTTCTGGGCCCTGCGCGAAGCGCTGGACGGGAAGGCTGCCGCCGGTGCGCTGGACAAGCAGGTGGTCCTGTTCATCCCCGTCTTCAACGTCGATGGCCACGAGCGCTTCGGCAAGAACAACCGTCCCAACCAGCGCGGCCCGGTGGAAATGGGCTGGCGCGTCACCGCCCAGAACTACAACCTCAATCGCGATTACGTGAAGGCCGACGCACCTGAAATGCAGGCCATGCTCAAGCTGGTCAACGAATGGGACCCGCTGGCTTATATCGACCTGCACGTGACCGATGGCGCCAAGTTCCAGCCGGACGTATCGATCCAGGTCGAGCCGGTGCACGGCGGCGATGCGGCGCTGCTCCCGCTGGGCAAGGAGCTGCGCGACAACGTCATGGCCGACCTGCGCAAGCAGGGTTCCGATCCACGCCATTTCTACATCTCCTTCGACAAGACCGACCAGCCGGATTCGGGCTTCGTCGACAGCATGTCCACGCCGCGCTTCTCAACCGGCTACATCCCGCTGCGTAACCGCTTCGCCATGCTGGTGGAAACTCATTCGTGGCGCGACTACCCGCACCGCGTGAAGGTCACCCGCAACACCATCATCTCCCTGATGGAGCAGTTTGCGCAGCATGGCGCAGCGTGGGCCAAAGCCGCTGCGGAAGCCGATGTGCGCGCCACCAGGCTGGCCGACATGCCACTCAGCTACAAGACCACCGAACGTACCGAGATGATCGACTTCCCCGGCTACGAGTACACTCGCACGCCGTCGGACGTCTCGGGCGGCGTGTGGACCAGGTATGACGAATCCAAACCGCAAAAATGGACCGTGCCGCTGCGCGACGAAGTGGTGCCGGACGTGGTGGCCAAGGCTCCGGCTGGCGGCTACCTGGTGCCTGCAGCGCAGGCTGCGCTGGTCGAAGCCAAGCTGAAAGTGCATGGCATCAGCTACAAGCGCCTGGAGCAGGCGCCGGGCAAGGTGCCGGTCGAGGCCTTCCGCGCCGACGAAGCCAGGCTGACAGCCGGCTCCTTCGAAGGCCATCAGCTTGCGAGCTGGAAGGGCGAGTGGAAAACCGAGCAGCGAGAAGTCGGCAAGGGCGCCCTGTTCGTGCCGATCGCACAGCCGAAATCCCGCCTGGTCATGACGATGCTGGAACCGGCCGGCGCCGACTCGCTGGCGGCCTGGGGCTACTTCAACATCTTTGCAGAGCGCCGCGAATACATGGAGGAATACGTGGCCGAGGAAGTGGCGCGCGAGATGATGGCGGCAGATCCTGCGCTGGCCGCAGCCTTCAAGGCCAAGCTGGAAAGCGACCCGGCCTTCGCCAAGAACCCGCGTTCCCGCCTGGACTTCTTCGCCCGCCGCCACGCCACCTGGGACGAGCGCCACAATCTGTATCCGGTGTACCGCACGGGCCTTGTTTACTAAACTTCCTGAAACTTCGCCGTTTCTGTCACTTTCGATTGCGAGGAAAGATCGGGTAAAGGTATAAAAGCAGCATCATAAAAGGAGACACCATGGGTATCCGACCTTTCGTGGCGCTGTTTACTGCAACACTGCTGGCCGCTGCTGCCCAAGCGGCGCCGGCGGGCAGTCCGGCTGCCGCCGTCAACGTGTTTATCGGCACAGGCGGCGACGGCCACACCTTCCCCGGCGCCAGCCGACCCTTCGGCATGGTGCAACTGAGCCCGGATACCCAGGTGCGGCATTTCCGCCAAAGCTATCCATGGGCGGCCGGCTACCGTTACGAGGACAATTCCATCCTCGGCTTCTCCCACACCCATTTCTCGGGCAGCGGGCACTCGGACCTGGGCGACATCCTGCTAATGCCCTACAGCGGCGACACCAGGCTCGAACCGGGTTATCCGGAGCGCCCGTTCAGCGGCTACCGTTCCCGCTTCCGCCACGAAGACGAGCGCGCGGAACCAGGCTATTACGCGGTGCGCCTGCAGGACCACGACGTCGATGTTGAACTGACCGCCAGCGAGCGGGTAGGCCTGCACCGCTATCGCTACGCCAAGGGCGCGCAGGCGAAGCTGATCCTCGACCTGCGCCAGAGCATTTACGACTACGCCGGCAAGAACCTGTGGTCATCGCTGCGCCTGCGCGACAGCACCACCATTACCGGCATGCGCATTACGCGCGGCTGGGCGCCCGGCCGCCAGGTATACTTCGCCATGAAGCTATCGCGCCCCATCGCCGGCCACACCCTGCTCAACCGCGAGGAGGGCGTTGAATACAAGGGCTTTGCAGGCCCTGGCAAGACCCCGGCCGACAAGGTGCAGGTGGAAGGCAAGGCGCTGGTGGCCGCCCTCGATTTCGGCGCGCCGGATGACGGCACGCTGCTGGTGAAGGTCGCGCTGTCCGGCGTCAGCGAAGATGGAGCCTTGGCCAACCTGGAGGAAATGCCGGGCTGGGACTTCGATGCGGAGCGCCAGCGTGCAAGCACCGCCTGGAACGAGGCGCTGTCCGCCGTCGCCATCGAAGCGCCGGCCGAGATGCGCAGCATGGTCTATACGAGCCTGTATCACGCCATGCTGGCGCCAGGCTTGTTCATGGACCGCGACGGCAAGTATCGCGGCCCGGACAACCAGGTGCACCAGGCCAAAGGCTTCCGCTACCACTCGACGTTCTCGCTGTGGGACACCTACCGTGCCCTGCATCCCTTGCTCACGCTGGTGCAGCCGGAACAGCGCAATGCCGACTTCGTGAACTCCCTGGTGGCGTCGCGCCAGCATAGCCCGCACGGCATCCTGCCGGTATGGGCTTTCCATGGCCTGGAGACCTGGTGCATGATCGGCTACCACGCAGTGCCGGTAATTGCCGATGCCTACATGAAGGGCACCAAGGGCATTAATGCCGAAGAAGCGCTGGCCGCCATGGTCGCCAGCGCCGACTATGGCCCCTACGGCGGCCTTGAACACTACAAGAAGCTGGGTTATGTGCCGATCGACCTGGAACCGGAAGCTGCCTCCAAAACGGTCGAATACGCTTTCGACGACTGGACCATCGCGCGCATGGCCGAGAAGATGGGCAAGAAGGACGTGGCTGCGCGCTTCTACCAGCGTGCGCAGAACTACCGCAATGTGTTCGACACCAAAACAGGCTTTGTCCGCGCCCGCAAGTCGACCGGCGAATTCCGCGAGCCATTCAATCCGGTGCAATCGAACTTCGGCAGCGATTACACCGAGGGCAGCGCCTGGCAATACTCCTGGTATATGCCGCACGATAACGCGGGCCTGGTCGGCATGCTGGGCGGCGACGCCGGGCTGCAGTCGAAGATTGACCAGGTGTTCGACGCCAAGGTCGACGACAACGTCTACGCCCATATGGAAGACATTTCCGGCCTGATCGGGCACTACGCGCACGGCAACGAGCCGTCGCACCACGTGGCCTACCTGTACAACTTCGCGGGCGCTCCCTGGAAGGCCCAGGCGCGGTTGACGCAGATCGTCGCCAGCCAGTACCACAACAAGCCGGACGGCCTGGCCGGCAATGACGACCTGGGGCAGATGTCGGCCTGGCTGACGTTCACTGCGCTGGGCTTCTACCCGGTGGCGCCGGGCAGCAATGAATACGTGATCGGCCGTCCGTTCGTGGACAAAGCAGTACTGAACCTGCCGAACGGGAAGCGCTTCACGATCCGTGCCGAGGGCCTGGGCGCTGCCAACGCCTACGTCGGCAGCGTGACCCTGAACGGCAGGCCGCTGGCGCGCACCTTCCTGCGCCATGAGGACATCACTGCCGGCGGCGAGCTCGTATTCCGCATGCAGGCGGAGCCGAACAAAGACTGGGGCCGCGAACGCAGCGCCCGCCCATACAGCCAGACTGGATACCTGCAATGAAGACATTCGCATTGACCCTGGCCCTCGCATGCGCGACGGCTCCTGCAGCGGCACAATTCGTCGGCAAGATCAGCGACCCGGTCGAGTGGGTCAATCCGTTGATGGGCACTTCCAGCAAGCCGGAAATGTCGAACGGGAATACCTATCCCGCCATCGCCGTCCCGTGGGGCATGAACCTCTGGACTCCGCAAACCGGCAAGATGGGCAACGGCTGGACATACCAGTACGAGGCCGACAAGCTGCGGGGCCTGAAACAGACGCACCAGCCATCGCCATGGATGAACGACTACGGCCAGTTCTCCGTCATGCCGGTGGTCGGGGCCAAGCGCTTCATGGAAGACGAGCGCGCCAGCGCGTTTTCGCACAAGGCAGAAACGTCCAAACCGTACTATTACAGTGTCTACCTGGCGGACGCCAACGTCACCGCAGAACTCACGCCAACGGAACGCGCTGCCCAGTTCCGCTTCACCTTCCCGGAATCCGACAAGAGCTATGTGGTGGTGGACGCCTTCGATAAAGGCTCCTACGTCAAGATTCTTCCCGATCAGCGCAAGGTGATTGGCTACAGCACGCGTTATGCGCGCGGCCCGCTGCCATCCAATTTCCGCCTCTATTTCGTGATGGTGTTCGACAAGCCCTTTGTCTCCACCGACGTGTGGCGCGGCAAGGAGCTGGTGGAAGGCGCGCTAGAAATGGAAAGCCAGCATAGCGGCGCCATTGTGGGCTTCAGGACCAAACGCGGCGAGCAGGTGCACATGAAGGTCGCATCTTCCTTCATCAGCCCCGAGCAGGCCGAGTTGAATTTGCAGCGCGAACTGGCGAACGACGATTTCGACACCACGCGCGCCCGCGCCAAGGCTGCCTGGAACCGCGTGCTGTCGAAGGTGGAAGTGGAGGGCGGCAGCATCGACCAGATGCGCACCTTCTATTCAAGCCTGTACCGCATGGTGCAGTTCCCGAACAAGATGTATGAAATCGATGCTGCCGGCCAGCCGGTGCACTGGAGCCCCTACAACGGCAAGGTGCTGCCCGGCTACCTGTTCGCCGGTACCGGGTTCTGGGATACTTTCCGCGCCTTGTATCCATTCCTGAACCTGGTCTACCCATCGATCAACCGCGAAATGCAGGCCGGCCTGGCCAACGCCTACCGCGAAGGTGGCTGGCTGCCGGAGTGGTCAAGCCCAGGCTATGCCGACATCATGGTCGGCAACAACTCCGCCTCTGTAGTGGCGGATGCCTGGATCAAGGGCAGCCGCAGCCCCGACATCGAAACCTTGTGGCAAGCGCTCAAGCACGGCGCCGACAACGAAGGGCCGGTTAGCGCCGTGGGCCGCGCCGGCGTGAAGTACTACAACGAGCTTGGCTACGTTCCGTACGACGTCAAGATCAACGAGAACGCCGCACGCACGCTGGAATATGCCTACGACGATTTCGCGATCTACCAACTGGGCAAGGCGCTCGGCAAGCCGGAGTCGGAAATCGGCATCTACGCCCGGCGCGCCATGAATTACAAGAAGCTGTTCGATCCGGAGACGGGCCTGATGCGCGGCCGTAACAAGGATGGTAGCTTCCAGTCGCCATTCAACCCGGTCAAATGGGGCGATGCCTTCACCGAAGGGAATAGCTGGCATTACACCTGGTCGGTCTTCCACGACATCGACGGGCTGGTGAACCTGATGGGCGGGCGCGCCGCTTTCGTCGACAAGCTGGATACCGTGATGAGCATGCCGCCCGTGTTCGACGAAAGCTATTACGGCTCGGTGATCCATGAGATCCGCGAAATGCAGGTGGCGAACATGGGGCAGTATGCGCATGGCAACCAGCCGATCCAGCACATGCTCTACCTGTACAACTATGCGGGCGCGCCGTGGAAGTCGCAGTACTGGATCCGCGAAACGTTGAACCGCATGTACAAGCCGACGCCGGACGGCTACTGCGGCGACGAAGATAATGGCCAAACGTCGGCCTGGTATGTGTTCTCTGCGCTGGGCTTCTATCCCGTGACGCCGGCAGTTGGCCAATACGTGGTGGGAGCACCGCTGTTCCGGCACGCCACCGTGCATCTCGAAAACGGCAAGCAGATTCGCATCAACGCACCGGGCAATGGCGCCGAAAAGCGCTACATCCGCTCCGCCAAACTGAATGGCCGCGCGCTGCAGCGCAACTGGCTGGAACACGGTGAAATGCTGCGGGGCGCCACCTTCGACGTGGAGATGTCGGCGCAACCGAACCAGCAGCGCGGCACCGCACCCGCCGACGCGCCGTATTCCTTCTCGCGTGCTGAAACGGCGGCTACTTCGCCGAAACGATAGTGTCGATCATCTGCTGGGAATAGGGATCGCCCTTCACTTCTGTCGCCAGCATCATGGAGCGCCAAAGCGGGACGATTCCGACGCCCAGCGCATCGAAGCGCACCAGGCCGCAGGCATAAATACCGTCGTAGGAATCGACAGCGCCGCCAAGCTTCTCGCAGGTGGCGGCCTGCTTCGCGCGATAGGACTTCGCCGATTCTTCACTCCACATGCCCGTCTGGAGCAAGGCGTCGATGGCCATGGCTTCCGCACCGCCCTCGTGGATCCATGCATCCTGGTCACCGATACCGCCTTGGGCGACCGCCAGTTGCCATATGTGCGCCATCTCGTGTGCGACGTTGCGACTCACATATTCGCGCAACATCGGACGGTCGGTATTCAGCAGCTTGCCTTCCAGCCGGTAGGAAACCTGTCCCTGGCCCATGATGGCGCCCCCCTTGATCGAAAAGCCCGACGACTCGAAATTGGCAACCGAAATCATGATCACCAGTTCGTCCTTCAACTGCCGCTGGTAGGCCCTCTCGTAATAAGCGGAGACCTTTGCACCGGTATCGAGTATCGTCTCGCGCAGCCATTGAGGCGTTTGTGGATCGATCAGGACTTTCGCAGCGCCGGCAGGGACAGCCTGCGCCGGGCCGAAGTAGGCATAGCCACGCGTCCCGCCCGGCTCCAGGCGGTTAGCCGGCGGAGCGACCACATTCTCCTGCGCCAGGCCAATCAGCTTGAAATCGGTGCTCATCGCGAGCGTCTTTTTGCCCTGCACGACGTCGCCTTGCAGGTGGCCGAGGTAGACCGTCCTCCCGCCATCGCCAAAGCGGTTGAATGAAACATACTCCTTGGGCGACCAGCCGTCGAACGTCCTGATCTCCACGCTGGCTGCCTTGAACGGCCTGCCTTTCGACGCAATGACATCGAAGTCCGCGCCGGATTTCATGTCCATGCCGGGCGTGAGCACCTTCCACTCCTGCTGCCGGAACTTGCCGATGGAAGGCAGCTTCACCGCCGTCACGGCTTGCGCAAACCGGTAATCGACGCGCCACAAGTCTTTCGCCACATGGCGCACGTCCACCGCCACGGAGAGCTTGGGCTGCTCCTCGGCATGAAGGAACGGCGCAGCACACAACATCAGGAAAGCGGCACACAGGCCGAGGAAGCGATGCATCGGGAAGGTCCCTTCGATGAAAAAGAAGGGACCAATTCTACCCGGCGAGTTGTTTTTATTGCAAATTAACGAGAGGGATGGTCGAAGGCGCAGGCGTGGAGCAAGGCTCTTCGTCGAAAGCGATATCGCCCAGCGGGTTGGCGATGCCGTCGGTCTTGAGGTCCTTGAAGCCGAACAGCTCGCGGTCCATCAGGTGCGAAGGAACCACGGTGGACAGGGCGGAGAAGGTGTTCTCCACGCGGCCCGGATTCTTTTTCTCCCAGTCGCGCAGCATGGCCTTGATCTGCTTGCGCTGCAGGTTTTCCTGCGAGCCGCACAGGTCGCATGGAATGATCGGGAAGTTCTTCACCGCGGCATAGCGTTCGGTGTCTTCTTCCTTCACGTAGGCCAGTGGACGGATCACCATGTGCTTGCCGTCGTCCGATACCAGCTTGGCCGGCATGCCCTTGATCTTCCCGCCGAAGAACATGTTCAGGAAGAAGGTCTCGAGGATGTCGTCGCGGTGG
>CAMLSG010000049.1 GCA_946482635.1 uncultured Duganella sp. | reverse complement strand
GGACATTTTGTCCTGTTGCCAGACCTGACCCCGACTTTCAATTTCATCGTGCGTACCCGCACGGAGCCGCCCCTTCGCCCCGCCGTATCCTGACTTTGATCCAACGCAAGGAATAGCGTTCTGCTGATAGTGTTTTTGCTATCAGGGCCATAAAATCCCAGCAATTGGCACTCACCGAGGGAGAGTGCTAATATATGTTCAGAACGGCATGATAGAGGTTAAGAATCATTTAAGTTCTGTCGTGCATGCTGGTAACTCTGAAAAGCATTCCCTTCAAGCGAGGATAGACAAGATGACCGCAACAAACGCACTGGTACCTGCCGGCAGCAACGCGCTGACCCTTGGCTTCAGCGGGAGCCTGGGCAATCTGGACGCTTATATCTCGGCCGTCAATCGCCTGCCTATGCTGACCCACGAGGAAGAAGTGGCGCTCGGCAAGAGCCTGAAGGAAAAGAACGATATCAAGGCCGCGGAAACGCTGGTGACCTCCCACCTGCGCCTGGTGGTGTCGATCGCGCGCGGCTACCTGGGCTATGGCCTGCCGCACGGCGACCTGATCCAGGAAGGCAATATCGGCCTGATGAAAGCAGTCAAGCGCTTCGACCCTGACCAGGGCGTGCGCCTGGTGTCGTACGCCATGCACTGGATCAAGGCTGAAATCCACGAATACATCCTGAAGAACTGGCGCCTGGTCAAAGTGGCCACCACCAAGGCCCAGCGCAAGCTGTTCTTCAACCTGCGCAGCCACAAGCAGGGCCTGGATGCCATGTCGCCGGCACAGATCGACGAACTGGCCAAGACCCTGGACGTCAAGCGCGAAGATGTGATCGAGATGGAAACCCGCCTGAGCGGCCGCGACATTGCCCTGGAAGCGCCGTCCGACGACGAGGATGACAAGTTCTCGCCGATCGCCTACCTGTCCTCCGACAATATGGAGCCGACCAAGGTACTGGAAGCGGAACAGGTGGTGCGCCTGCAATCGGAAGGCCTGGAAACTGCCCTGTCCAAGCTCGATGCCCGTTCGCGCCGCATCGTGGAGGCACGCTGGCTGGCCAACGACGACGGCTCGGGCGCCACGCTGCACACGCTGGCAGAAGAATTCGGCGTGTCGGCCGAACGCATCCGCCAGATCGAAGCGGCAGCATTGAAGAAGATGAAGGGCGCGCTGGCCGCTTATATGTAAGCCCGCACTGCTCAAGGGAAAGCACCGATTCCGCAAGGATCGGTGCTTTTTTTTACCCTCGAACAAGCTTCTTAATGTCGGGAATTTTTACATTCCCTCATGCAACTATCGGTAAGTCCTTGATATGTCTGAGTTTCGGTTACTGGCATGGTGATTGCTTTTGTAACTACTGAGCACATTAACTGAGGAGTTACCCATGTTTAAGAAGCTTGCACTGACCGCAATTATCGCCCTGGCAGCCGGTTCCGCTTCTGCTGGCCAGATTAAAGATGGCCAGACCAACGGCCAACCCCTGGAGTTGACAGTTGGCACCGCGATCAGCGCAAGCTGGAATCCTGACGGCGAATCCGTCTGGACGTTTGCCGACTGGCTCCACATCAAGGACCAGGAAGTGCTGTACGTTACGGTGGACGCCAATACCACCTTTGACTTCGGTATCACGCCGCCGAACGGCGGCAGCGTCCAGGACTTCGATTTCGACTTCTTCCTCGACAATGCGAAGATGGACAAGGTGCTCCCCAAGCCCAGCGGTTACTCGGCTTACTGGAACGACATCGTCCTGACCGGGGGCGTGGTCCACACTTTCAAGCTGAATTCGCTGAACGTGCATGACAACAACACCAATGTCGACTTCAAGGTCCTGGCCAACACCAGCAACACTCCAGCCGAACCGCCGCTGACTCCGCAGGCCGTTCCCGAACCTGCTTCATTGGCACTGCTTGGCGCCGGGCTGTTGGGCTTGGGGGTAGCCCGCCGGCGCCGCACAAAATAAGTTGTGAAATCCAACTATAAAAACTAGCGCCCCCCGGGGCGCTTTTTTTTGTCGGGAAGTACCACGCTTACTGTTGAGTGGACTCAACAGTGCAACACGATAGTTTGCGATTTGCTAAGCTGTTCTCAGGCCAGAGGAGAACATCATGCAAGCTAGACTGATCTGTCTGGGCATGGCGGGCCTGGTCCTCGCCATTGCCGCCGCCTGCGGCTCAACCCGCAGTACTGCCGACGACGCAGCCAGCCGTCCGGCACCACGCACCAGCGCCAGCTACGTCCTGGCACCAGGGGAAATCGTCACGCTGGCCCCTGCCGTTACGCTCAAGCTCGAGCGCGTCAATGACAGCCGTTGCAAAAAAGGCGCAGTGTGCGTCTGGGCCGGCTATATCAGCTACAGCTTTGTGCTGACCGACCGCCAGGGCAATACCAGCTTCCTGCTGGCAGACGATATGCCGGGCGCCAGCAAGACGGTGACGCGCAACGGCCTGACCTTCACCCTGCTCGGGATTGAGCCGGCCGAAGCACCGGCATTGAAGGCACCGGCGCCGGATTATCGGGTAAGCTTGCGGGTAAATATTTCCCAGCCAACATAGCTGCCCATGACGCCAACCGCCCTGCCCCGACGACTGACTTCCTCCATCATCATTGCGCTGGCATGCAGCGCCCCGGCCTGGGCCAAGAGCCCGGTTGCCAGCGGCACCGGCGGCGCCGTGGCCACCATCAGCGAACCGGCCTCGCAAGCCGCGCTGGCGATCCTGAACAAGGGCGGCAACGCAGTCGATGCGGCGGTGGCAGCTGCCGCTACGCTGGGCGTGACCGACCCATTCAGCTGCGGCGTGGGGGGCGGCGGTTTCATGGTCATCTACCTGGCCAGGGAAAACCGCGTCATCACGCTCGACCATCGCGAAGTGGCGCCGGCATCGTTCCGGTCCAATGCTTTCACAGCGGACGGCAAGGCGATGGACTTCGACACCGCCGTTGCCAGCGGCATGGCCGTTGGCGTGCCGGGCACGGTGCGCGGCTGGCATGATGCGCTCGACCGCTACGGCACCATGTCGTTCAAGCAGGTGCTGGCGCCGGCCATCAAGGTGGCGCAGGATGGCTTCAGGGTGAACGACAACTTCGTCGCCCTGGTCAAGGAAAACGAGAAAAAGTTCGCGCTGTTCCCGGAAACTGCGGCGCGCTATATGCGGGATGGCAAGGCGCTGCCTGCCGGCACGGTGCTGCGCAACCCCGACCTGGCGAAGACTTACCGGCTGCTGTCCACCGGGGGTGTGAAAGCCTTCTATTCGGGCAAGCTGGCGCAGGCGATCCTCGACGCGGTCAACCGGCCTCCTGTCGCAGCAGGCGTTTCGGTGCGGGCGGGCCAGATGTCGCTGGCCGACCTGGCCAACTACGAGGCGCGCTGGCGCCAGCCGGTGCGCAGCACCTACCGCGGCTATGAGCTGGTCGGCATGCCCCTGCCCAGCAGCGGCGGCGTGACGATTGCGGAAGCGCTCAATATCCTGGAAGGCTTCGACCTGAAATCGATGCCGCGTGAAAAGGCCGAGCACCTGTACATGGAAGCAGCGCGCCTGGCCTTCGCCGACCGCAATGCCTACCTGGCCGATCCGGAATACGTCGACGCACCCGTGGCAGGCCTGGTCAGCAAGGACTACGCCGCACGGCGCCGTGAACTGATTGATCCTACGCAGGCCCATCACCACGCGCAGCCTGGCGATCCTTACCTGTTCCAGCAAGACCCGAGCGTGCCGCTGCGCCCGGCCGCCGCCGCCAAAGCCCGGCTGCTGTCGGAGAGCGCGCACACCACCCACCTTGCCGTCTCCGACAAGGACGGCAATATCGTGGCCTACACCTTCACCATCGAATCGTGGGGCGGCAGCGGCATCACGGTGCCGGGCTATGGCTTCATCCTGAACAACGAGATGACGGACTTCGATTTCACCGGCCCGCATCCTAACGTGCCGGAAGCGGGCAAGCGTCCGCGCAGCAGCATGTCGCCGACCATCGCTTTCCGCAACGGCAAGCCGGCCTTTACCATCGGCAGCCCTGGCGGCAGCACCATCGTGACCACGGTGCTGCAAACCATCTTCAACCATATCGACCTGGGCATGGACATGCCGACGGCCTTGAATGCACCGCGCATTTCCGAGCGCAATGGCCAGGCCACTTCCATCGAGCCGGGCTTTGCCGACAGCGCACAGGCCAAAGCACTGGAACGCTTCGGCCAGCGCTGGGATGCCTCAGTCGAGGAGATCGGTGCTGCCAACGCCATCGTCTTCAATCCCGACGGCACCGTGACGGCGGTCAGCGAAGGCAAGCGCCATGGCGTGGGCAGCGCGCTGGTGCAGAAGCGCGCGCATTGATCATCCGTGCCGTTCGCGGCTATCGGCCGGCGCTTCCGCGCGCTCGTTGAGGCCGTAGTCGCGTACCACGCTGGCGATGCGCAGGCGGTAATCCGCAAACAGGCGCTCGCGTCCGGCCTGCTGCGCGGCGCGATGGGCTTCCACCCGGCGCCATTCCTGCACCGCCGCTTCGTCGCGGAAGAACGAGAGCGACAGCATCTTCTCCGGATTGCTCAGGCTCTGGAAGCGCTCGACGCTGATGAAGCCATCGATCTGCTCGAGCGTCGGCTTGAGCCGCGCCGCGATGTCCAGGTAGGCGTCCTTGCGGCCTTCGGCCGGGGTGACTTCAAAAATCACTGCAATCATTGGTGGAACTCCGGTATGCGCGCGTTCACCGACGCGCGGTAAGTCCAGCTTAGCTGCGGCAGCGGCTTGCCGCGCAGCGCTTCGATACAGCCTGCCGCGATCTGCTGCGCAAGCTGTTGGCCTGGGCAGGCGTGGCGGCCGTGGCCAAAACCACGCTTTGCTTCGCCGAGCATGACCAGTATCGCCTGCCCTGCTTCGACTGTCACGCCTGCGACCACGCAGCGCTCGGCGGCGAAGCGGCGGGTATTGACGATCGGCGGGTCGGTTTCCATCACCTGCGCTACCAGGGCGTTGGCGTCGCTACTGGCCGCGCCTTGCTGGATGGCGACCAGGCTGTTGCCAAGCAGGCCGGCGGTGGCCTCATAGGTTTGCGACAGCAGCCCGACCAGGTTGGCCACGATGGCATGGTCGTTCTGCCAGCCCGCCACGGCAGCCTCCTGTGCGACGGTTGCAGCGAGCGATCCTGCCGGAACTGCCTGCAACAGCTCACGCATCGCGGCCAGCAGGCGCAGGCTGGCCGCGTGCGCCTGGCCGATCTGCTCCGCGCTGCTCAGCGGCGACAGGCAGGCCACGAAATCGGCCATCCAGCGCGCAACGGCGGGCAACTGGGCGTCGCTGAAGCCAAGCAGGCTGGCGACGGTGCTGACAGGCGCCTCGAAAGCCCAGGCGCCGATCGGCCGGCCTTCGGCCAGCAAGCGTTCGCCCACGGCCTGGGCGCGCTGCTGAGCCAACTCCCCGCTGGCTGCGAAGGCCAGCGCGCGCTGCAAGGCCAGCTTGGGCGCGGCGTGACGCTCGCCGTCATTCATGCGCACCAGGGCGCCGAACACCTCTCCAGCGCTGCCGCCGGCAATGGCGGCCGGCACCGGCTCGGCCAGGGGCCGCACGCGCAGCGCGTGGTGGCTCAGCACTTCTTCCACCAGCGCGGCGCCTGCCGCGCCCCACAAACCCCGACCGGCATCCCATTCCAGTTTTTGCATTTCACTCCTCCGGCAACGTTCAAGAAATTGCAGTATGCTGAAAAAAGCACAACGACAATTCGTCCGATACCGAAATATGGATTCCAAGCTTGCCAACATTGCCGGCGCCATTGCCGAACCCGCCCGCGCCCGCATGCTGTGCTCACTGCTGGACGGCCATGCACGCACCGCTACCGAGCTGTCGGTAGTGGCTGAAGTCAGCCCGTCCACTGCGAGCGCCCACCTGGCGCGCCTGAAGGATGAGCAACTGCTGGTGCAGCTTGCGCAAGGCAAGCACCGCTACTACCAGCTCGCCAGCCAGGAGGTTGCCAGCGCGCTGGAAGCCCTGCTGGTGGTGGCAGGCCAGCCGCGCAATGAGTTCAAGCCCAATACGCCCGACCGCCTGCGCAACGCGCGCACCTGCTACGATCACATGGCAGGCACGGTCGCTGTCAGGCTGCACGACCATTTCGCCGCGCAGGGCTGGCTGGCGGAAGCCAGCGACGGCTACGACTTGAGCGCAGCCGGAGAACAGCAGTTCGCGCAACTTGGCATGGATTTGCCTGCGCTGCGCAAGCTGCGGCGCCGCTTCGCCTGCCCCTGCCTGGACTGGAGCGAACGCAAGCCGCACCTTGGCGGCGCACTCGGTGCCGCCTTGCTGCAACTTGCCCTGAAACGCGGCTGGGTCGAACAGGATCTCGACAGCCGTGCGCTGCAGGTGCCGCCGCAAGGACAGCGCCAGATGCTGGCGGCCTTCGGTCTAAGCGGCGCTTAAGGTTTTGATAAGATGATGCAGTTTCCTGAACCCAGACGGAGACTCCGGTCGTGAAAAAACTCATTCGTGAAAACAAAGGCTTCATCGTCTTCCTGCTGACGCTGGGCGTATTCCGCACCGCCATCGCCGACTGGAATCCGATACCGTCCGCCTCCATGCATCCCAACCTGCTGGAAGGAGACGTGGTCTTCGTCAACCGCATCGCCTACGACCTGAAAGTGCCGCTGACCGACATCTCCGTCAGCCACCTCGGCGAACCGCAGCGCGGCGACGTCGTCACCTTCTTCTCGCCGGAAGACCGCACCCGCCTGATCAAGCGCATCGCCGCACTGCCGGGCGACCGTGTCGAAATCCGCGGCGAGCACCTGATTATCAACGGCATGGCTTCCGACTACGCGGTGCTGGGCAATGCTACCGAGCATATCGACAAGGTCGGCGACCTGCAGGCATTGCAGCTGCAGGAGCACAATGCCAACGCCAGCTACAGCATCCAGGTCCTGCCGCAAGTCGATGCAAAGCGCGACTTCGGACCGGTCACCGTGCCGGCCGACAGCTACCTGATGCTGGGCGATAACCGCAACAACAGCCGCGATTCGCGCTTCATCGGCTTCGTGCCGCGCAAGCTGCTGATCGGCCGCGCCGAACGCGTGCTGGTTTCCGCCGACATCCTCGGCAACTGGGCGCCGCGCACCGAACGTATCGGCATGAGCTTGCGGCCATGATCGATTTCCAGGGACTGGCCAAGCATTACGGCGACTTTCCCGCCGTGCAGCCGCTGACGCTGACCGTGCGGCGCGGCGAAGTGTTTGGCTTCCTTGGACCGAATGGCGCCGGCAAGACCACCACCATCCGCATGATGATGGGCATCCTGGTGCCCAGCGCCGGCCGCGTGCTGGTCAACGGCCTTGATTGCCAGGCCGATGCAGCGCAAGTGAAGCGCCACGTCGGCTACCTGCCCGACAACCCGATCTTCTACGACTTCCTGCGTGGACGGGAAATCCTGCAATTCGTGGCGGAGATGCACGGCATGCCGCGCAAGGCCGCCATCGAACGCGCAGCGCAATTGCTGCAGGATTTCGGCCTGCAGGACGTCAGCGAGGAATTCGCCGTCAACTACTCGATGGGCATGAAGAAGAAGCTCGGCCTGGCGTGCGCGTTGGTGCACGATCCCGCTGTGCTGATCCTGGACGAACCGATCAACGGCCTCGATCCGCGCGCCGCGCGCGAAGTGCAGGATCGCCTGATTGCCAGTGCTGCCGCCGGCAAAACCATCTTCGTTTCCACCCACCTGCTCGACATGGCACAGCGCATGTGCAACCGGGTCGGCATCATCAACCGCGGCGCCCTGGTCGCCACCGGCTCGCTGGAAGAATTGCGCGGCGCCAGCAGCGCCGACAGCACGCTGGAAGAGCTGTTCCTCAAATTCACCGACGAAGACAGCCTGACGGCATGATGGACCTGCCCAGCGCTCCGCGTGCATTCTGGCTGCTTGCACGCCTGCGGCTGCTGCGGCTACTGAACATCGGCAATGCCCTGCGCTTTCGCAAAGGTTGGCTTGGCCCGAGCCGTGCGCCCACGCGAGGCAAGAAGAATGCGCGCTGGCTGGTCACTTTCGTCCTGTCGGCCTTCATGCTGGCCGCCTTCCTGAATACCGCCAGCACTTCGCTGCTGAACATGCAGTGCCGGCTGCCAACCGGCAGCCAGTGCGTCGCCGTCGAATCGGACGCGGCATCGCGCGCGGCCATGCGCAAGGCGCGCAAGGAACTGCAGGCGGGCCCCTTCCGTCCCGTGCTGATGCAGGCAGCCGTGATGCAGGCCAGCCTCCTGTTCGGCATCGCCTTCCTCCTGCCGTTGGGAAGCAAGGAACTGGCGCAGCCCGACTGGGACCTGGAGTGGCTGGTCACGCTGCCCATGGAGCGCCGCACCCTGCTGCTGGCGCGCATCGCCGAACGCACGCTGGCCAACCCTTCAGGCATCCTGGCACTGTGGCCGATGTGCATGGCTGTAGCCTGGCACTCCGGCTACCGATGGAGCACCCCATTGCTGGCCGCCGCATGCACGCTGCCCTTGCTGGCGTGCGCCGCAACGCTGCGCACGGTAGCCGATACGGGCCTGCGCCTGCGGCTCGCGCCATCGCAGCTTCGCAACCTGCAGGCCATCGCCTCCGTCGCCAGCATGCCCCTGATGTACCTCGCCATGTCGCTGGCGATGCCGGCCGCCACCCTGACCCTCGGCTGGGCCGCGCAGTTCCCGGCCTGGGCCTTGTGGACGCCGCCCGGCCTGGCGCTGCGGGCGCTGAATGCGCGCGACGCGCTGCATGGCCTGGGTTATGGCGCCTTGCTGGCGGCGCAGGCTGGACTCGTGCTTTGGGCCGGCCTGTGCCTGTTGAATCGCTTGCTGGCGGACGGCGTGGTCGCCACCGGTTCGCGCGAGACTGGCCGAAGCAGCGCCACGCGCCCCGCCGCCTCCGGCTGGGCAGTTGGCACGCCGCTGCAACGGCGCGAGCTGCGCCTGCTAAGCCGCGACCGCAACTTCCTGGTGCAAAGCCTGCTGATCCCTTTGATCATCTTCGGCAGCCAGCTGGTGCTGAACGGCCAGGTGAAGGACCTGGACCAGTTCATCGCCGATCCGGCGCTGCTGTCGTCGGTCGCGTTCGGCCTGGGCGCCTATGTACTGATGCTCTCGGCCTTCCAGACCATCAATACCGAAGGCCACGCCCTGTGGCTGCTGTATACCTACCCGCAGAGCATCGGCAGCATGCTGGCCGAAAAAGCGCAGCTCTGGTCGGTGCTGGCGTTGATCTATCCACTGTCCGTATTCGCGATGGGACTGTGGTTTGGCGTGCCGGCCGATGGGCGCCTGCTGTCCCAGCTTGTGCTGGTCATGGCCGGCATTCCGATATTTGCGACGATAGCCGTAGCGCTCGGCGTATGGGCTTGCGATCCGCTGGCGCAGGACATGCGTGCGCGCGTGCGCCCCACCTTCGCCTACGCTTACCTGATCCTGTCGTCGCTGTATACCTACGCCCTGAATACCCGCGCATGGCACGTCCGCCTGGCCGCCATTGTGCTGCTGGCAGCCCTTGCGCTGTCGCTGTGGCAGCGCGCCCGCGACTCGCTGCCCTACCTGCTTGACCCCACGGCCTCGCCTCCGCCGCGCGTATCCGCATCGGACGGCATCATCGGCGCCATCCTGTTCTTCCTGCTGCAATTGCTGGTCGCTGGCGCCCTGTATTTGGCTGGCAAGCCGCTGACCATGCCCACCGCGACCTTCTCATTTGCCCTGGCAGGCGCCCTGGTTTATGGGCTGGCGCGGCTGCTCTACTGGCGCAGCGGGACCGCAGGCGTACCCCGCCTGTGGAACGGAGCATGGAGCACCGCCTGGCGCAGCGCTTTCGGATGGGGCCTGCTGATGGCGCTGCCGGCGCTGGCAGGCGGCTTCCTGTGGCTGGCCATCCTGCGCCACTTCGGCGCCGTGCCTGCTCCCCCGCAACCGGTTGCGCTGGCGTGGCTGGCGCCGCTCGCCGTGCTGGCTGCGCCACTGTTTGAAGAATTCATTTTCCGAGGCCAGGTCTTCGGCGGCCTGAGACGTTCGCTGCCTGCCTGGCAGGCGATGTTGGCCAGCGCCGCGCTGTTCGCGGTCATCCATCCGCCGCTGGCAATGGCGCCCGTCTTCGTACTCGGGCTTTGCACTGCGATCGCTGCGGAACGCAGCAAATCGCTGCTGGCCCCCATGCTGGCGCACGCACTGTACAACGCCGGCATGCTGGCCCTCCAATAAAAAAAGCGGTGGCCTGTTTCCAGGGCCACCGCAAGGAAGAACGCCATGGGGGCGTCTAACGGAGGTAAATCGTCTTAGCGGGACTGGTGCGACATCATCCAGGCCACGAAAGCTTCGCGGTTGCGCGAGCAGATCAGCACCTTGCCGCGGCCGGCGAAGCGCAGCACCATGCCTTCGCCGCTGGTCACGGAGTTGACCAGGTTGCCGAACAGGCCGCCGCCGGAACGCGTCGCCACCGCCAGTTCGTAACGCAGGGCGCTGTCCCAGGCCACCACGTGGGCGTTGTCGATCACGACTTCCTTGCCCGGTTCCACGTCGACTTCGTGCAGCGCGCCAAAGCCCGACACCACCAGTTGGCCGGAGCCGCTCGACTCGGTGATGAAGAAGCCGCCGCTCTGGCCGAACAGTGCGTTGCCCACGTTCTGGGTCCGCACCCGCAGGTCGATGCCGCTGCTGGCGGCGACAAAGGCGCCGTCGCTGATCAGGTACTGGCGTTCGCCGACTTCCAGCACGCGCATCGCGCCGGGCAGGTTCGGCGACAGCAGGCAGTTGCCGTCGCCACCGGTGGCTTCGATGTTCTGCTGGAAGAAGGATTCGCCGTTTGCCAGGGAGCGCATCAGGGCGCCGCCCAGGCCTCCGCGCATCTTGCCCTTCAGCTCGAGCGTGGAATCCATCATCACCATCGCATTCGACTCGCAGAAGATGCGCTCGCCCTGCTTCATCGACACCTGCAGGAAGGGATCGATATCCCCGGTCACTTTAAAAGTCGTCATAGTCTTAAGCTTTCAATTCAAGTTTCTTGTGGCGGATCGAGGACCACAGCGATGCCACGATGAATGCCACACCAATCAGGCCGGTAATCACTTCCGGAATATGGAACTTCATGCTCGCCAACATGATCACTGCCAGGATGCCGATCGCGTAGTGCGCGCCGTGCTCCAGGTAGACATACTCTTCGAGCGTGCCCTTGTGCACCAGGTAGACCGTCATCGAGCGTACGAACATGGCGCCAATGGCCAGGCCCAGCATGATGATCACGACGTCGCTGGTGATCGCGAACGCGCCGATCACGCCGTCGAAGGAGAACGACGCATCCAGCACTTCCAGGTACAGGAAGCCGCCCACGCCGCCGCGCTTGACCAGCTCACCGGCATTCACGCCGCCTTCTTCGCTCTTTTCCATCCAGGAGGACAGCGCATCCACGCCAATGTAGGTCAGCAAGCCCCACATGCCGGCCACCAGCACGATGAACTTCTGCGATTCTTCGACGATGCCGAGGCTACCCAGCAGCACGCCCATCGAGATCATGATGGCGATCGAAGACACCTTGCCCAGTGCGCCCAGCTTGCGTTCCACATTGCCCAGCCAGTGCATCTGCTTTTCATGGTCGAAGATGAAGTTCAGGAACACCATCAGCAGGAAAATGCCGCCGAAGGCCGCCACCTCTGCATGGTGGTTGGTCAGGTGGGTCGAGAAGGCTTTCGGGTCGTTCAGCGCCAGGTTCCACACATCGGGAATGCTGAGGTCAGCCGCCACCGCCACGATCACCAGCGGGAATACCAGGCGCATGCCGAATACCGCGATGATGATGCCGACGCCAAGGAACAGCTTTTGCCAGAATTCGTCCCAGTTTTTCAGGACGGAGGCATTGACAACTGCGTTGTCGAAGGAGAGCGAGACTTCCATCACGCTCAGGATAAAGGCGATCCACAGGGCCGCCAGGGCGCCACTGACGCCAGTTTGTTGGTACCCCCACCAGCCTGCCACAGCAAGACAGATGAAGGAGACCAGGAATGAAATCCTGAAGTGCTTCATCGGTTGACCCTTTCTCGTTGATAACTCTGGCAAGTCTAAGGGCAGGACGCTTTTTTAAAAATAGAAGATAATCGAAGCATTACTTCGAAAAAACCGAACCATGAAAACCACCGGCCTGAATTTCCGCCACCTCTATTTCTTCCGCATGGTGGCCGCCGAAGGCAGCGTCACCCGCGCCGCCGACCGGCTGGGATTAGCCATCCAGACGGTCAGCACGCAAATCGCTGCGCTGGAACAATCGATTGGCAAGTCGCTGCTGACCCAACAGGGCCGCCGCCTGGTTCCGACCGAAGCGGGCCGGGTGGCGCTGAACTACGCCGAGCAGATTTTCCAGCTCGGCGACCGGATGCAGGAAGCGCTCGAAGAGGTTGATGCCGGCAAGATCCGGCTGACGGTCGGCATATCGGATTCCATGCCCAAGCTGATCGCCGCGCACTACCTGCAGGCGGCGCTGCCGCCGGACACGCCGGTGCGCCTGGTCTGCACCGAAGGCGAATTCGACGTCCTGCTGGCAGAACTGGCGCTGCACAAGCTGGACGTGGTGCTGACCGACCGCCCGGTGCGCGCCAGCGCGTCGCTGAAGGTATTCAGCCACCTGCTGGGTGAAAGTGAAATGCAGCTGTTCGGTGTGCGCGCCCTGGCACGCAAATACAGCAAGGACTTTCCGGCGAGCCTGAACGGCGCCCCCATCCTGCTGCCGACGCGGAATACCGCGCTGCGCGGCCGCATCGATGCCTGGCTGCTGGAACAGGGCGTGCGGCCCGACGTCGTGGGCGAATTCGAAGACAGCGCCATGCTCAATACTTTCGGCCGCAGCGGCATGGGCCTGTTCTTTGCGCCGGCGGCGCTGGCCGGCGACATGCTGGAGCAGTTCGGCGCCATTCCTGTCGGGCCGGCTTCCGAGTTGCAGGAGCAGTTCTACGCCATTTCCAGCGAGCGGCGCATCAGCCACCCTGTGGTCGAGGCGATGCTGAGTATTTCGCAGCGATAGCATCAAGGCCGGCGCCGGCGTACGTCATCATGTCGTCGACCAGGCCCTCGGCATCGTCTCCCAGCGCGGGAAACAGCCTGCTACGCATCTCGCGCGGAGCGACCAGCAGCGCCAGGCAGGGCGACATCAGGAGGAACAGCGCACGCTGCAAGCCCGGCGTGGCGGGCGGCAGGCCGATGATCTCGCACACCAGTCCCAGCATGACCATCGCTTTCGGTGCGATGGCTTTGTGCACCAGCGCCGGCGCGTGCTCGGTGGGCGACATCAGTTCCCGGATCACCACGCGCGCTCCCCAATGCGCGTCAGCCCCGGTGGCGCGCAGCACGATGCCGCGCAAAATCACGCGCAGCTTGTCGCGCGGCGCCATGTCGCGCGACGCGATTTCCTGCATTTCCTCAAGCTTGAGCAAATGGTGGTGCGCTTCCACCAGCACCGCTTCATATAGCGCGCCGCGGCTGCCGAAGTGATAATTGACGGCAGCGATATTGGTGCCGGCGCGGGCGCAGATTTCCTTGCTGGTGGCGTCGGCAAAGCCGCGTTCCGCGAACACCTGCCCTGCCACGTCCAACAGGGCCTGGCGGGTGGCGTCGCCGTCCTGGCGGCTGGCACGGGTTGCGGTCTTTTTTTGCATGGCTCGCATTTTACGTCGAAAACAATTTCAAATCCAAATTTGAATTTGATGTAGAATTTCCGCAGGAGGTTCTGCCATGAACAAGAAGCTTGTTGGAATTGCCATTGTGGCGACGGTCGCCATCGCGGCTGGCGCCTGGTACTGGAGCCGCCCGGCGGCTGACGACAAGGAACTGGTCCTGTACGGGAATGTCGACTTGCGGCAGGTGGCGCTCGCCTTCCCCGCCAGCGAACGGGTGGCGCGCGTGCTGGCGGAAGAAGGCCAGAAGGTGCAGGCAGGCCAGGTCCTGGCGGAACTCGATACGCGCGGCCTGCGCTTGCGCCTGGCCGAAGCAGAAGCCCAGGCCGGCGCCCAGCAGCAGGTGCTGGCCCGCCTCAAAGCCGGCACGCGCCCGGAAGAGCTGGCGCAATCGCGCGCCCGCACCAGCGCCGCGCAGGCGGACGCCGAGCTCGCGCGACAGCAATTGGATCGCATCCTGGCCGTGCAGCAGGACAGCAATGGCCGCGCCGTCAGCCAGCAGGATGTCGATGCGGCCCGTGCCCGCGCCAAGTCGGCGCAGGCGGTGCTGGAGCAGGCGCGCCAGGGCCAGGAGCTGGCCCGGCACGGACCACGCCGCGAAGACATTGCCCAGGCCCAGGCGCAGCTTGATGCGGCCAACGCAGCAATCGCCCTGCTGCAGTATCAACTAGGCGAAGCTTCCTTGAAAGCGCCCGTCAATGCCGTCGTGCGCGCCCGCCTGATGGAAGCCGGCGACATGGCTGCGCCGCAGCGGCCTGTCTATACGCTGGCGATTGCCGATCCTAAGTGGGTTCGTACTTATGTGCGCGAGGCTGACCTGGGCCGCATCAAGCCAGGCGGCGCAGCCAGCATTTCCATCGACAGCCAGCCGGGCAAGACCCTGGTGGGCAAGGTCGGCTACATTTCCTCCGTGGCCGAGTTCACACCGAAGACCGTGCAGACGGAAGAGCTGCGCACCTCGCTCGTGTATGAGGTGCGTGTACTGGCCGACGACAAGGCCGATGTGCTGCGCATGGGGATGCCGGCGACCGTGCGGATCGCTGTTGGGCACTGACCGTGGACTCCGCAGTCCTCAGCGGACGCAGCCTGTCCCGCCACTTCGACGTCAAAGGCGCATCGGCGCCTGTGGCAGCCGTGCGCGATGTGTCGCTGGAAGTGGCGCGCGGCGCCTTGACGGCGCTGGTCGGACCGGATGGCGCGGGCAAGACGACGCTGCTGCGCATGGCAGCGGGCCTGCTGGCTCCAAGCGGGGGCAGCTTGTCGGTGCTCGGCATCGATGTCGCATCGCGCCCCCAGGAAGTGCAGGACCGGATCAGCTATATGCCGCAGCGCTTTGGCTTGTATGAGGACTTGAGCGTACAGGAGAACATGGAGCTGTATGCGGACTTGCATGGCGTGCCGGCGGACGTCCGGCGCGAACGGTTCGCGCGGCTGCTGCATATGACCGACCTGTCGCGCTTTACCTCGCGGCCGGCGGGCAAGCTGTCCGGGGGCATGAAGCAGAAGCTTGGCCTGGCTTGCACGCTGGTGCGCTTGCCGGAGCTGCTGCTGCTCGATGAACCGACTGTGGGCGTCGATCCTTTGTCGCGGCGCGAGTTGTGGGAAATCGTCCGGCAGTTGGTGGCTGAAGAACAGTTGTCGGTGATCGTCAGCACTTCGTACATGGATGAGGCGGAGCGCTGCCAGCAGGTATTCGTGATGCATGAGGGGCGGCTACTTGCGTCCGGCACGCCAGCGGAATTGCGCGCACGCGCCGAGGGCTTGTGTTTTACGGCCATGCCGCCTGCCGGCGAGTCAGCTCGGGTGCTGCAGGCGCGCCTGATCGATGCGCGGGCGACTGTGGTCGACGCTGTGCCGGAGGGTGGGCACGTGCGGTTCATTCGCCGGGCGGATGCTTCGGATGCCGCAGTTGCGCAACTGCTTGATGGCTTGCCAGTCAAGCCCGTGCCCGCGCGGCTGGAGGATGGGTTCATGATGCTGCTGCGTGCCGCTCCGGCATCTCCTGGCGCAGGCAGCGCGGCGACTGGCGCGTTGGCGAGAGGCGCGGCGGGCGGACAGGGCGCGGCCGGCGGTGAAGCGATGATCGAGGTGCGCGACCTGGTGCGGAAGTTCGGCGACTTCACGGCCGTGGCAAGCACCAGTTTCAGCGTCGCGCGCGGCGAGATATTCGGCCTGCTGGGCCCCAACGGCGCCGGCAAAACCACCACCTTCCGCATGTTGTGCGGACTGCTGCCGGCCAGCTCCGGCTTCCTGCAAGTGGCAGGCGTCAACCTGCGCCACGCCCGCGCGCAGGCGCGCGCCAAGGTCGGCTACGTGTCGCAGAAATTCGCCCTGTACGGCAACCTGACCGTGCAGGAAAACCTCGACTTCTTCGGCGGCGCCTATGGCCTGTACGGCAAACGCCTGAAACAGCGCACCGGCCAGGTGCTCGACGAATTCCAGCTGCGCGGGCAGGAAGACAAGGCAAGCGGCCAACTGCCGGGCGGCTTCAAGCAACGCCTCGCCATGGCCACCGGCCTGCTGCACGAGCCGGAAGTTCTCTTCCTTGACGAACCCACCAGCGGCGCCGACCCGCTGGCACGGCGCGAATTCTGGCGCCGCATCACCACGCTGTCGCAGCAAGGCGTGACCGTCGTGGTGACCACGCACTTCATGGAGGAAGCCGAGTACTGCGACCGCATCGTGATCCAGGACGCAGGCAAGCTGCTCGCCATCGGCACGCCGCGCGAAGTCCGCACGCAGGCCGGCGATGCAGGCAATATGGAAGACGCCTTCATCGCCATCGTCGAGAAAAACCGCAACGGAGGGGCGCCATGAACCGCGGATTCCGTTTGCGCCTGTCTGCGCTGATGCGCAAGGAATTCCGCCAGCTGCTGCGCGATGCATCAAACCTCGCAATCGGCATCGCCCTGCCGATCGTGCTGATCCTGATTTTCGGCTACGGACTTTCGCTGGACGTCAAAAACGCACCTGTCGCCATCGTGATGGAAGACAGCTCCCCGACCGCCCAGGAAGCAGTGGCAGGCTTCAGCCTTTCGCCTTCTTTCGCACCGCTGCCCGTCGCCTCGATGCATGACGCGGAAGCACTGATGCGCGACCGCCGGGTGGATGCCATTATCCGCATCCCCGCCACCTTCACGCGCGATATCGCAGCAGGCGGCGCCGCCGTGCAAATCATCGTGCACGGTGCGGAAGCCAACCGCGCCAGCATCATCCTGAACTATGCCAGCGGCGCGCTGCAGCAATGGAACGCCCGCCGCGCCGAACGGATCGGCAGCACGGCCCGCCCCGAGACCCTGCCCGCCAACGGCGCCGTGCGCATCGAACAGCGCATGTGGTATAACAGCGCCAACACCAGTACCTGGTACCTCGTGCCCGGCCTGATCGTGCTGATCATGACCCTGGTGGGCGCCTTCCTCACGGCCCTGGTGATGGCGCGCGAATGGGAGCGCGGTACGCTGGAAGCGCTGTTCGTGACGCCGGTGCGGCCGGTTGAAATCCTGCTCGCCAAGGTGATCCCCTACTTCTGCGTCGGCATGATGGGTCTCTTCCTGTGCCTGGCAGCCGCGCGCTTCCTGTTCAAGGTACCGATGCAAGGATCGCTGCTGGTCATCGTGCTCGCCTCCATGCTGTACCTGCTCGTCGCAGTCGGCATGGGCCTGCTGATTTCATCCGCGACAAAAAACCAGTTCCTGGCCAGCCAGCTCGCCCTTGTCAGCAGCTTCATGCCGTCACTGATGCTGTCCGGCTTCCTGTTCGACCTGCGCAATGTGCCGGTGGCGGTGCAAGTGGTTGGCCGCATCCTGCCGGCCACCTACTTCATGGAACTGGTCAAGACCCTGTTCCTGGCCGGGAACGTGTGGCCGCTGATACTGCGCAACTGCGCCATCCTCGCCGCCTACGCCGTACTGCTACTGGGCATCGCCCGCGCCGTCACCCGCAAACGACTGGACTAGCCATGATCGCATTTTTCCGCCGCATTGGCGTCATCGTCCGCAAGGAATTCCTGGCGGTGCTCAAGGATCCCAAGAGCCGCTTCATCCTGGTGGTGCCGGCCATCGTGCAAAGCCTGCTGTTCGGCTACGCGGCAACCTATGACCTGACGTATGTGCCCTATGCGCTGAATGACGCGAGCCATAGCGCCGCGTCTGCCGAACTGCTGGCCAAGCTCGATGCCAGCGGCACTTTCCGCCGCACGCTCACCTTTGAGACGCAGGAAGCGCTGCGCGAGGCCATCGACAGCGAAAAGGCGCTGCTCGCCATCAGCATTCCGGTCGACTTTGAAAAGCGCCTGTATGCCGGCGATGCGGCGCCCCTGCAACTGGTGTTGGATGGGCGCAACTCCAACACGGCTGGTTCGGCGGCAGCCTATGTCGGCGCCGTAGTGGCGGACTTCAACCGCCAGTGGCGCGAAAAGCATGGCGGCGCGCAGCCCGGGCTGCGCATCGAATCGCGCGCCTGGTTCAATCCGAACCTGGAAACGCGCTGGTACCTGATGCCCGGCATGATTGCCGCCCTGAGCATGCTGCAAACCCTGCTGCTGACCGCCCTCTCGGTGGCGCGCGAGCGCGAGCAAGGCACCTTCGACCAGTTGCTGGTTACGCCGCTGACGCCCATCGACATCATGATCGGCAAAGCGCTGCCACCCATCATGATCGGCCTGCTGCAGTCGACACTGATCCTGCTGGTCACGCGGCTGTGGTTCGGCGTGCCGATGGCGGGATCGCTGTTGTCCATTTATGCGGGCCTGACCCTCTTCACGATTGCCAGCGTCGGCGTGGGCCTGTCGATATCGGCCGTGTCCCTGAACATGCAACAGGCCATGCTGTACACCTTCGTGCTGGTGATGCCCATGATGCTGCTGTCCGGGCTCACCACGCCAGTACGGAATATGCCGGAAGTGCTGCAGATCGTGACCATGGCGAATCCGCTGCGCTTTGCCATCGACATGATCCAGCGTGTTTATCTCGAAGGGGTTGGCCTTGCCACTTTGTGGCCGAACATGGTACCGCTGCTGCTAATTGCCCTGATTACGCTGCCGCTTGCCGCATGGCTGTTCCGCCATCGCCTTGCCTGAATTGGAACGATTATGAGACATCACATTCTCTCCTTGCTTTGCCTGTCGCTGGCCGCTTGCGCGGTCGGGCCGGACTATCGCGAGCCCGCCGTGCAGGCGCCGGCCGCCTACGGCGATTGGCACGGCGGCTCGCCAGCGTTGCGCGAGACTGGCCTGGTAGACGGCACGGCGCAATCATTTGCCCGCTTTGACGATCCGGTGTTGATCGACCTGCAGCAGCAGGCCCTGGCCGCTAACCACGACCTGAAGTCGGCGGCATTGCGCTTCGCCCAGAGCAGGATGGCGCGCAATGTAGCGGCCGGCGCACAAGGCCCCCAAATCAATGCCCATGCCGGCGCCACGCGGCAGCGCCAGTCCGAGTCCGGCGCAGGTACACGGATGGTGGATGCGATCGGTCCTGCCAATCGCGAGGTACTGATCGAAAAGCTCAGCGATCCATTCGCGCTGTACCAGGCCGGCTTTGATGCTTCCTGGGAGCTGGACCTGTGGGGACGCGTGCGGCGCAGCGTGGAGGCGGCCGACGCCGGCATGGCGGAAGCCAGCTCTATCCTGCGCGACGTGCAACTGGCGGTGCAGCTCGAGGTGGCGCGCAACTACTACGAGTTGCGTGCAGCCCAGCGCCAGCAGGCATTGCTGCAGGCGGACCTGGCCGCGGCGCGCGACATGATGGCACTGGCGGCTGCGCGCGAGCGCGGCGGGCTTGCCACCGGCCTCGAAGTCGAGCACCAGCGCTCAGTCCTCGCCGAACTGGAAGGCCGCGCCCCTGCATTGCTGGAGCAGGAGGCAACAGCCACCAACCGTCTGACCATGCTGCTGGCCAAGCCGCCCGGCGCGCTGCAGGAGCAACTCACAGCGCAGCAGGGCGCGGCGCTGCCAAGCGGACCTGACCTGGCACTGGGCGTGCCGGGCGAAGTGATGCGCCACCGTCCGGATATCCAGGCTGCGGAAGCCCATCTGCAGGCGGCAACGGCAAGGATAGGCGTCGCGGTAGCGGACCTTTACCCGCGCATCACGCTCGGCCTGTCGCTAGGCACCGAATCGCTCGATGCCGGCAAATTCGGCGACTGGGGCAGCCGCCAATGGTCGCTCGGACCCAGCCTGCAACTGCCGATCTTCGACAATGGCCGCCGCCGGGCGACAGTCGAGTTGCGCAAGCTGGAAGAACAGGAAGCCGCCATCCATTTCCAGAAAACCGTCCTGAAAGCCTGGCATGAAATGGACGATGCCCTGTCCGCCTACGCCGCCGCGCGCCAGCGCCAGCAAGCGCTGGCCGCGAGGGAAGCCAGCGCCCGCGCCACGCTGGAACTGGCCGTGGCGCGCGCACGCCGCGGCATGAGCGACGAACTGCCCAAGCTGCAGGCGCAGCGCGCCCTGCTTGCCGTCCAGCGCGAGCGCGCCGCCGGCGACAGCGAACTTGCGCTGCGCCTGCTGGCCATTTGCAAGGCCAGCGGCCTGGCCCCGCAGCCTTAGCTTTCCGTCAAGAAATTATCAGTTTTGCGCGAGGTGTGCCGCGGGTCGGATAAGATAGAGGTTTTCGACTCCCCGCCTTAGGGCGCATATGGACAACCTTTTACTAGTAATCTTCGCACTCTTCCTCGTAGCACTGAACGGCTTCTACGTCGCCGCTGAATTCAGTATCGTCACCCTGCGCCGCACCCGCGTGCGGGCCATCGAAAAGACCCAGGGCCTGCGCGGCCGCATCCTGGCCAAGGTCCACGGCCAGCTTGATGCCTACCTGTCCGCCTGCCAATTGGGCATTACGCTTGCCTCGCTGGGCCTGGGCTGGATTGGTGAACCTGCCTTCGCCCGTCTGCTGGAACCCCTGCTCACGTTCGTCGGCATCACCTCGCCGGAAATCGTGCACGGCATTTCCTTCGTGTTCGCCTTCGTCACCATCTCCTTCCTGCACATCGTGGTGGGCGAACTGGCGCCGAAATCGCTGGCCATCCGGATTCCCGAGGCCGTCGCGCTGTGGAGCGCCATTCCGCTGTATGCCTTCTACTGGGCCATGTACCCGGCCATCTGGCTGCTGAACCAAAGCGCCAACGCAGTGCTGCGCCTGGCCGGCCTGGGCGCCGCCGCCGGCCACGAATCGCACTACTCGACCGAAGAACTGAAGCTGATCCTGCGCACCAGCCAGCCCGGCGAGTCCTTCAACAAGGACGAACGCAATATCCTGGCCAACTCCCTGGACTTCTCGCAACTGCGCGTGGCCGACCTGATGCGCCCGATCAATGAAGTGATCGCGCTGCATGCCGACCGCTCGATCGATGAAAACCTCGACACCGTGGTGCGCAACCGCTTCAGCCGCTACCCCTACTTCGATGAAGAAGGCGACACCGTGCTGGGCGTGGTGCACCTGAAAGACCTGTTCTTCGCCCTGCAGTCGCGCAAGGAACTGAAAAACCTGGCGGGCTTCCTGCGCCCGGTGGAAACCATCTCGGCCCGGACCCCGGCGCTGGAACTCTTCCGCCGCTTCAAGGATGGCGCGCCGCACTTCGCCCTGATCGGTGAAAAAGGCAAGCGCCCGGTGGGCTTCCTCACGCTGGACAACCTGCTGGGCGCCATGGTCGGGGAAATCCACGATGAGTTCCGCCTCAACGAAAACGACTGGCTGTCGCAACCGGACGGCTCCCTGATCGGCAAAGCCAGCCTGCCAATCTTCTCCCTCGAGCGCATCCTCGGCGTCGACATCGAGAACGAAGAAATGGGCCTGGACGAAGTGGAATCGGTCGGTGGCCTGATCATGCTGAAGCTTGGCGACATCCCGAAACAGGGCCAGCGCGTCGAATTCGACGCCTTCGACCTGGTCGTGAAAAAGATGAACGGCCCGCGTATACTGTTGGTAAAGGTAATCCCGCGCAACCTGCCGCCCGATTCCGACGAACAGGATTGATATGCTGCTGCGCCGTACCTTGGCTGCCGTTGCAGCCTGCCTCGCCGGCAATGCCGCCGCGGCCTCCTGCGGCCCCTACACGGTCGCCATGTACGAACATGGCGCCTTGTACTACCGCAGCGGCGAACAATGGGCCGGCATCGACAAGGACATTGTCGACGAGCTGGCGCGCCGCACCGGCTGCGAGCTGCGCATGACGCGCGACTCGCGCATCCGCATCTGGACCATGCTCAAGGAAGGCACGCTGGACATGACCATGTCCGGCATTTCCACGCCGGAGCGCGAAGGCTTTGCCCGCTTCACGCCCTACCTGCAGTCGCGCAATATGCTCCTGGTACGCAATGAAGCGGCCAGGCATGCCGGCACGCTCGAACAATTCGCAGCGCTGCCGGAACTCAAAGTCGCCGTCATCAAAGGTTTCCGGCACGGCGCCACGTACGACGCCTGGCTGGACCGCTTGCGCAAGCAGGGCCGCGTGTACGATACGCCCGATTACACTACCCTGCTACGGCTATTCCAGTATGGCCGTGTCCAGGCCATCCTCCAGTTAAGCAGCAATGTCGATGCACTGCACCGCGACGCCCATCTGCGCGGACAGTTCCGCGTACTGGACCTTGTGCCGCGCGAGAACGTGCAAGGATCGCTGGTGATATCCCGCCTGGTTGCCGACGCTTCGGCCACGAGGCTCGAACAGGCGCTGCGCGCCATGCGCGAAGACGGCACCGTCAAAACCATCATGGAGCGCCATACCAGCCCCGAACGGGCGCTGGCCATGCTCGTGCGCTAGTCCTTCAGGAGTTCGAAGCGCACGCGGTACAGCGCGCCTTCCTTCGGCAAGTCGGTTCGCGTAACCGTGATGTTCTCGCCGAAATGCTTGATGCAGCCCGCGATCAGGCCTTCCGCCAGGTCGCCGAAACCGCGCGGCGAACTGTAATGCATCAGCAACCGGTCCGGCGCCGGGCGTTCGCAAGGCAGCGACGGCAGTTCGGCATCAGGGTACAGCTTGCGCACTTCGACGTGGATCACGTCGTCGACACGGGACAGGAAATCGAAGGTGCTATGGCTATCGGCAAACAGCGGCTTGTAGCTTATGCTGAAGCGCTGGAACAGGTGTTCGCCGAACAGGTGGATCAGCTGCGGCACGCCAATGCCGCTGGCGTTGGAAAGCGCCTGCACCAGCCGTACCAGCTCTGCGTGGTCGTAGGTGCCCACCGAAGTGTAGGCGCCGTCGTTTGGAAGCCTGGCTTCGGTAATGATCCGGTCCAGCATCTCGAGGCCCATGCGGCTCTCGACCAATTCCATAAACTCGGTGAACACGACGCCCTTCATGGCCCCTCCTACACGACGGGTTTGACCTTTGTCCAGTTCCTTAGCAAGCCAAGCGCCACTGCCAGCAGGGTCGGGCCGATGAACAGGCCGACGAAACCGAACGCCAGCACCCCGCCCATCACGCCAAGCAGCACCAGCGCGAACGGCAGGCTGGAGCCGCGCGAGATCAGGATCGGCTTGACCACATTATCCACCCCGCTGATGACAACGGTGCCGTAGACCAGCATGAAGATGCCCCACCCTGTCATCCCTTGCGAGAACAGCCAGATGGACGCGCCGCCCCAGATCAGCGGCGGCCCCACCGGCACCAGGGAGAAGACGAAGGTCGCCACCGACAGCAGGGCCACGGCAGGCACGCCGGCAATCAGAAAGCCGACCGCCGCTACGGCGGCTTGCGCCAGCGCCGTGCCCAGCATGCCGTACATGACGCCGGTAACGGTGCGGCTGACCGTCTCGGCGACTTCGACCGCGTGTTCGCCCATGATCTTGTTCATGCCGACTTCCAGTGCAGCCACGATGTTATGCCCATCGCGATACAGGAAGAAGGAAACGAAAGCGGCCAGGCTGACCTGCGCCACGCCGGCGCCGAGCACGATGCCGCTGTTTAGCAGGATGGTACGGGCCGGTTCCACGTATTTCTTGGCTACGGCCAGCAGCTCTTCCTTGCTGCTCATGATCTGCCGCAGGTAGGAATCAATCACCTCGCCCACCAGCGGCAACTGGCGCAGCCAGGCCGGCGGTTCAAAGCCGCCCGCGTCCAGCGCCTCACGCGCACCGCGGTAGAAGTGGGTCACGCTGTCGGCGATATTCCAGGTCACGAGCGTCAGCGGCAAAACAATGATCAGCACCAGCGACACCGTCATGACAGCCGCCGCAAGGGTGCGTCTGCCTTTCAGGCGTGCCAGCAGGCGTTGGTACAGTGGCCAGGAAGAAATTGCGATGGCGGCGGCAAACAGGATGCCGGCCAGGAAGGGCCGCAGGACGTAGAGGCAGCCAATGACGAGAAAGACAATGGCTGCCAGGCGGCTATAGGGCTGAAATCGTTGTTCCATGCCCTTAGCTTAGCAGGAATCAGTTAGCGACGAGAAGCTTCAGGTCGTGCACGATAGGCGCCGGCCCGCCGCCATGGCGCAGGAACAGGCGCAGCTTGCCGCTCTTGTCGAATACATAGCTGCCGGCCGTGTGGTCGATGGTGTAGCTGTCGGCGGTCTTGCCCGGCACCTTCTGGTAGAACACCTTGAACTCCTTGGCGGTGGCTGCTACCTGCTCCGGCGTGCCGTACAGGCCCACGAAGCGCGAGTCGAAGCCGGGCACGTATTGCGACAACAGCTCCTTGGTATCGCGCTCAGGGTCCAGGGTGGCGAACAGCACCTGCACCTTGTCGGCGTCCGGGCCCAGTTCCTTCATCACGGCCGACATTTCAGCCATGGTGGTCGGGCACACGTCCGGGCAGTGGGTAAAGCCGAAGAACAGCACCACCACCTTGCCCTTGTAAGAGTCCAGCGTCACCGGCTTGCCGGTATGGTCGTTCAGCGAGAAGCCCTTGCCGTAGCCAAGGCCGGTCAGGTCGGTGTTTTCGAATTTGAGCTGCTTCTCGCCGCAAGCGGCCAGCGCGAGCAGCATGAACAGCGCCGCGAACAATTTTTTCATAGGACTCAGAACTTGAAGTAATGGTCGACCAGCAGCGCCGCGAACAGCAGCGACAGGTAGATGATGGACCAGGTGAAAGCCTTGCGCGCAACGATATCGCTGTAATGCTTGTAGATGCGCCAGCCGTAGTACAAGAATACCGCGTTCAACGCAATCGCGCTGAACAGGTAAATCAGGCCGCTCATCTTCACGGCAAACGGCAGCAGCGTGGTGGCAGCCAGGATGATCGAGTACAGCCACACATGGAAGGCGGTGAAGCCCATGCCGTGGGTGACCGGCAGCATCGGCAGGCCGGAACGCTCGTAGTCGGCCTTGCGGTACATCGCCAGCGCCCAGAAGTGCGGCGGGGTCCAGACGAAGATGATCAGCACCAGCAGCCAGGCTTGCATCGGCACGTCGTTGGCAATGGCAGCCCAGCCAAGGGCCGGAGGCATGGCGCCGGACAGGCCGCCGATCACGATGTTCTGCGGCGTAGCCGGCTTCAGGATCATGGTGTAGATCACTGCGTAGCCGACGAAGGTGACAAAGGTCAGCCACATGGTCAGCGGGTTCACCAGCTGGTGCAGGATCCACATGCCGGCGCCGCCGATCACAGCGGCAAACACCACGGTCTGGGGAACGGTAATGTCGCCCATGGCCATCGGGCGGCGCGCGGTACGCGCCATGCGGGCATCGATTTCGCGCTCGGCCAGGCAGTTGACGGCGAACGCCGCGCCGGACAGCAGCCAGATGCCGGCAGTCGCCGCGATCACCACGCGCCAGTCAGGCATCCCTTCGGAGGCCAGGAACATGCCGATGACGGCGCAAAACACCGCCAGCTGCGTCACGCGCGGCTTGGTCAGGGCCCAGTACTGGCCCATGCGGGAGGTCGAGGATTTCATTGTTATTGGTAGGCGGGGGCAGCCAGGTACTTAGCCCTGTAGTTTATCATGGTCAGCAACAGCACCAGGGCTGCCGCACCGGCGTTATGGATCACGGCAATGGCCAGCGGGAAGTTGAAATAGATGGTCGCAACACCGGTAAATGCCTGCAGGACCAGCACCGCCGCCATCCAGCGCGCATGCTTGCCCAGGCCCTCGACGCGCCATGCCTGCCAGGCGGTCACACCCAGCACCAGCACCACCATGGCGGCAAAGTTGCGATGCACCCAATGGATTGCCGTCAGCGCCTCGAATGGCAGGTAGTGGCCGGCGGCAGTCTTGCCCAGCTCACGCCACAGGTGGAAACCGTGCTCGAAGTCCATCGGCGGCACCCAGGCCCCGGCGCAAGTCGGGAATTCGGTACAGGCCAGCGTTGCGTAATTGGAGCTGACCCAGGCGCCCAGCGCCAGCTGCACCAGCAGCACCACGCCGGACAGCGCAGCCAGCAGGCGGACGCGGCCCAGGCGCGCCGCCTGCGAGCCGGCCGCGCGCGGCAGTGGCGCATGCAGCTGGTCCTCACGGCCGCCGAACCAGGCCAGCAGTGCCAGCAGCGACATGCCCAGCACCAGGTGGCCGGTGACGAAAATCGGCTGCAGCTTCTGCGTCACGGTCCAGGCGCCGAACGCGCCCTGCAGCAGGATGAAGAAGAACAGGAAAGTCGGGTAGCCCGGCGGGATGCGGCGCGCCATGCCGGCGCCGGCGCCAGCACGGCCCCTGCCGCTCGAGCGCCACCAGGCCACGCCCATCATGGCGACGATCAGCACGCCGATGCCCATGGCCAGGTAGCGGTGGATCATCTCGATCCAGGCCTTCATCATGGTGACCGGGCCGGTCGGCATCAGCGCTTCGGCGGCGCGGATCTGTTCATGCGCGATGAAGGGATTGGCTTCGCCATAGCAGCCAGGCCAGTCCGGGCAGCCCAGCCCGGAGTCGGTCAGGCGCGTGAAGGCGCCAAACACGATCAGGTCGAAGGTCAGGAAGACCGCGATCCAGACCAGCTTGCGGTACTTGTTGGTATCCCTGGAAATCCAGACGACCGACAGCGGCAGCGAGGCGACGACCAGCGCCGTAATCGCCATATGGGCAAAGGAGTTGTGGTCCATTGCGCCCGCCTTAACCGATGGCCGAAGCCTTGAGCACCTTGGCCAGGTCCTTCTTGACCTTGGCCGGGTCGGCATCTTTCGGGAAGCGCATCATCAGGTGGCCCATCGGGTCGATCAGGTAGATGTGTTCTTCCACCTTGCCGCCCTTTTCCAGCGGCAGCCATTTGGCCACCACGTCGCCCGGCGCGCGCAGGAAGCGGGTGCCGTCGTTCACGCGCAGCATGAAGGTTTCCAGCGGCTCGTTATCGGTGATCAGCCACACGCGCTCGATGCGGTCGGCCTCCTTGCCCTGCATGGTGCGCAGCTGGCGCATCATGAACAGCATGTCCTGGCACTTCTGGTCGCAGGCGGAGCCGCCCACTTTGACCATCAGCCACTTGCCCTTGAAGTCTTCCAGCGTTTGCGGCTTGCCATCGACCGTGGTGCTGGCCATGGCGGGGATCGGGTGCATGCGCGGGTCGAGCAGGTCGCCATAGTTGGTGCGCCCTTCCGGCTTGATGAAGTAGTAGGTGATATAGGAAGCAAGGATCGGTGCGGCGCACACCAGCAGCACCGCGAACATGCTCCAGCGGCCACGGCGGCGCTGGTTCTCGTCTTGTTTAGCGTTTTCCACTTTTTCTCAATCCGGTGAATACAAAGAAAAGTACTGCCATTGCCGCCAGTGCGTACCACTGGAAGGCGTAACCCTTATGCTTGTCCGCGCCCATCGCCGGCGCGGGCCAGTCGCGCTGCAGCGCTTCGGCGGTGGCTGTCGCGCCATCCGGCGACGACTGCTCGACGACCAGCGGCTGGAACTTCCAGCCCGTCGCTGCGGCCAGCGCCGCCGCATCGGCATTCTGCACGATCGCTCCCGGCGCGAGTTTGGGCGCTTCGCCCAGTTGCATTACATGCCCCGGCGCCAGCCGCGCGATGCCTTCGACCACCACCGGGCCCGCCGGCGTTGCATACGAAGGCAGCTTGCTGCGGTCGGCCATATCGCGCGGCAGCCAGCCGCGCGCCACCAGCACGTGCATATCGCTGCCGGCCAGCCGCAACGGCATCAACAGGTAGAAGCCGGGACGGCCGGCGTGCGGGCGGTTGTCGAGGTAGACCGGCCAGCCGCTCACCCACTCGCCCTGCAGCCGCACGCGGCGGAATTCCACGTCGGCGGCAACCACCGGCGCGGCGCCCAGATCCAAAGGCGCGGCGGCATTGCCGGCCGCCAGGCGCGCTTCGAGCGCCAGCTTCTGGGCGGCGCGGCCATCCTGCCAGCGGCCGGCGGAAACGCCGATCGCCACCAGGACCACCGTGGCCAGGAAAGGGATCAACCGAAAGCGGAATGCCATACAATAAGGTTCCTCAGAAACCGCTCTATTACCATGAAATACTTTGTCGCCGTCGCCTTCGTGCTGATCATTGGCAGCCTGGCTTCAGCCTTCATCAGCATGATGCGCAGCAAATCGGCCAACCCGAAAATGGTGCGCGCTTTTGCGCTGCGCGTGGGCTTCTCGATCGCGCTATTCATCACCATCCTGGTGCTGGCGAAGCTCGGCTATATTAAACCGACCGGCATACGCTGAATGCAAAAAAAAAGCCACAGCAAGCGCTGCGGCTTTTTTTGCGGCTAAATTATACCTGCGACTTACATCCAGTATACGACGACGTACAGGCCGAGCCAGACAACGTCAACAAAGTGCCAGTACCATGCCGCGCCTTCGAAGGCGAAGTGGTGTTCGGCGCTCATGTCGCCGCGGATCAGGCGGTACAGCACGACGGACAGCATAATCGCGCCCATGGTCACGTGGAAGCCGTGGAAGCCGGTCAGCATGAAGAAGGTCGAGCCGTAGATGCCCGAGGTCAGCTTCAGGTTCAGTTCGCTGTAAGCGTGCATGTATTCATAAGCCTGGAAGCCCATGAAGGTTGCGCCCAGCAGCACGGTGGCAGCCAGCCAGAAGATCGCCTTGGAGCGGTTGGCAGCCTGCAGCGCGTGGTGCGAGATGGTCAGGGTCATGCCCGAAGCCAGCAGCAGCGCGGTGTTGATGGTCGGGATCGGGAACGGGCCCATCGGGGTGTAGTTGTCCACGGTGCCTGCAGGACCCACGCCGCCATTCCAGTTGGCCGAGAAGTCAGGCCAGATCAGCTTGTGGTCCAGGTCGGCCAGCCAAGGCATGGTGATCTGGCGTGCATAGTACAGCGCGCCGAAGAAGGCGCCGAAGAACATCACTTCGGAGAAGATGAACCAGCC
>CAMLSG010000048.1 GCA_946482635.1 uncultured Duganella sp. | reverse complement strand
CCAATTGCTCGGGCGTAGGAATGGTGACGTCGGCATGCGGCCGTGTTGCGCCCGCAACCGTTGCGGCACCAACACCACCAGCCGTTGCGCCGGTGCCGCCGCCCGCCAATCCATCCGCAGCGGCGGCATTTGCAGCGCTCTCCGGGGCCGCGGCCGCAAGACCTGGGGCGGCAACCGGCAGGCCAGGGTCTCCGCCAGGCGGTGTGACATAGGGCGTCACCGGAATGGGTGCCCCCTGCGGCGTGCCAGCCTGCGCCACCTGCGGCGAGCCGGGCGCAGGCATGGGTACCATGGGCAGCCGCGCGCCGGGTCCGGGCGCCGACACGGCCCGCCAATAAATAAAGGCAAACGCCGCAAGCAGGGCGACCAGGGAACCCGCCAGCACCGTGAGCCGGCGCTGCGACGAAGCAAGCGCGCGCGGCAGCCCCGGCCTGCTTCGGGCGCCAGCGGGAAGGCCTGCGTCCCCCACTGGTCCTGGGCCACCAGCCGCAGGGCGCGGGGCGGCGGCCGCACGCTGCGGATCGCGCTCGTCGGGAGCACGACGCGGGCCGGATGCGGGCGTGCGCATGGGTTCATGGCGCGCCTGCGGCGGCACGGGATCGTGCGCAGCCTCCTGCGCCGCAACAACGGGTGGCTCGGCATCCAGCGGCTCAAGGCGCCACGCGTCCGGCATCACGGCGAAAGCAGGACCGCCTTCGATAGGCGGCGGCAAGGGTACTGATTCGGCGCCAAACTGCGGCTCCTCGGGCGCGATTTCATGCCCGGCCTCATGCCCGTTCTGCGAGCGTGCGCGCTCGGCCTTGCGCAGCGCCTGCATGAGTAAGCTCATAATTCCCCCGCAGGCCGTGCAGGCATGAGGTAGCGGTAGCTGCGGTAATCGCCCGCCAGGCTGGCGTCCTTCACCACCACTGGCCGCAGGAAAATCACCAGCTCGGTCTTGCTGGCGGTTTCATTGCGATATGAGAACAGGTTGCCGAGCACCGGCACGGAACCGATCAGGGGGATACTGTCCTTCTTGTTGTCGACCGAATCCTGCATCAGGCCGCCCATCACGGCCACCTGCCCGCTCTGGACCTTCAGGATGGACTCCATTTCGCGCGCCTGGATGACCGGCACCCGGCTCTTGACGTTCTGCTTGCTCAACTCAGGATTCGGATCTTCGACGTAATCGACAATGCGGGTGATGGTCGGCCGCACATTCAGCGTGACCTCATCCTCCGCCGAAATCTGCGGCGTGACGCTCATCACAAAGCCTACAGGAACGGTTTCCACCTTGGACTCATAGGTGGCCGGCGTCGCAATGGTGCCAGTGGAAGTGAGCACGGCGGGCGTCACCTTCAGCGTAAAGAAGATGCTGTTGTCGACCACCTTCAGCAAGGCCGTCTGGTTATTCAGCACGCTGATCTTGGGGCTGCTCAGCACTTTCACCTTGCCGAACGATTCCAGCAACTGGATCGTGGCGGTGATGTTGCCGAAGCGCGTGGTCGGGTTTGCATAGTCGAAAATGAAGATGCCAGCCGAACCGTTGGGCGCCACGCCGGAGGGCAGGGGCGTTGTGCCGACCTGGCCCTGGCCCAGCTTGCCGTTGTTATTGATGCGCGCCCAGTTGATGCCTTGCTGGTACTGGTCGCTCAGCTTGACTTCAATGATGGTCGCCTCGATCAGCACTTGCCGCTTGGCGGTAGACATGATGATGTCGAGGAATTCCTGCACCTTTTCGTGCTGGCGGCTGGTGGCGCGCACTGACAGCAGTCCGCCTTCCGGGTTGGCGATCACGGACGGCGCATTGCGGCCCTGGGCTGCCGGACCCGCGCCAAACGCAGTGTTTGCGGCCAGTCCGCCAACCGGTGCGCGCGCCTGCATCGCCGCCGCTTGCGCGCCCGGATAGTTGGCATCGGGAGCGCCGGACGCGCCGCCGGCCTGCATTTGCTGCACCATGGCGTTGGCCTGTTCCCGCATTTGCGCCAGGGGATCGGTAAGCTGGTCGTTCAGGGTGGTCGGGCGCAGCATGTCGCGCACGTTCTTCTCCAGGCTGTACCAGAAATTATTGTCCGATCGATTGGCAACCGACGTCGTCGAATTATTGTTGCCGCCATTGCCCAGCGAACTGCTGGCCGTGGGGACGGGATTGGAGGGCGTGCCGCCACTGCTGTAAGCCGAACCGCCCGTGGTCGAGATCTGGGTCGCGATGTTCACGCTGCTATTGGTGCTGCGCGCGATGTTGACGTAATCGATCTTGTAGTGGTTCCAGTACGGCTGGTCCGGCAGCACCACCAGGTTCTTGCCCTGCAGCTCATAGCGCATATCGACTTGCTTGCCGATCCGCGCCAGCAATTGCGGCAGAGTCTGGTCCAGTGCATTCAGCGTCACCGTGCCTTCAATGGCGGGATGCACGTCGACGTTCAGTCCCGCATCGCGCGCCAGCGCAAACAGCACGGACTGCACCGGCACGCGGTGCACCGACACGCTATAGGTTTCCTGCCGCCCGGCAGGACGCGGCGGCGGTAGTGCGGCGCTATGCTGCACCGGTTCCGGAATCGCGCCAGCCACCGGCTCGGGTTCGGCCACATGGTTGGGGGACAGGGGAAATTTCGGCGCTGCGCAAGCCGCAAGCAGGACGCATAACAGGGAAGCCGCAAGGTTCTTCATGTCGTTCGCCGCCTGAAGCAAGTTGCCAGGAGTTTATCGAAAACGATCATACTGCGATTGCCCGGAACCGCCGCGCACGAATAACGGCTGTCTTCAATGGCCTGGCGCACATGATACGAATTTACGTAAGGCAAATCTTCGGCGTAGGCCGCCATCAGCGATTTGTCGGCCAGCACGTTGATGCGCCGGACGATGCCCTGCGATCCGCGCGCAATCAGCCGCACCGCGCCGCGGCTGAACAGCTCCGGACCGTGGTAGCCGGCGGCGCGCAGCCGGTGCGACAGGAAGAAAGGGATCTGCTCGCGCGGCATCGACGGGACATTGAAGCTGTGCGTGATGCGTTCACGCAGCTGGCGCATGCGCGGCAGTGCCAGGTTCTCATCCAGTTCGGGCTGGCCGAACAGCACGATCTGCAACAGCTTGCTCCGGGCGGTTTCGAGGTTGGTCAGCAGGCGCACTTCTTCCAGTGTCTCAAGCGGCATGGCCTGCGCTTCTTCGACCAGCAGCACCACGCGATGGCCGGCAGCATGGCGTGCGATCAGTTCGGCGTGGAGTGCACGCAACACTTCATCGGCGCGGCGCCCGCTGGTGTCGAGTTCCAGCTCGGCGGCAATGGCATGCAGCACTTCCTGGGGGCCGAGCGTCGGGTTGACGAGGTAGAGCACGTCCACGCCGCGCGGCAGGCGCGACTCGAGCATGCGGCACAACATGGTTTTGCCGGAGCCGACTTCGCCCGTCACCTTGACAATACCTTCGCCAAGGGTGATGGCGTAAAGCAGGGCGCACAGGATCTCCCCGCGCGTATTCCCGCTGTAGAAAAAAGCGGGGTTCGGCGTAATGCCGAATGGGGCCTCGTGCAGGCCAAAATGTTGATGGTACATGGCGGCGTGCATAGCTCTAGGGAAGGGCCCTGCAATTGGACCACGTATCGCAAGAATTCGTCGCCCTCCAGCCACGCGCTGGAACTGTGGTGAATCTGCTAATGGGTTTTGCTATGCTTGCACGATTCGTTCGCATACAATGCCAACCACATAATGGATTCGGGGAAGCGGTATGACGAGGCCGGAAAAGGTTCGTTTGGGTGAAATCCTGGTGCAGCAAAAACTGCTGTCGGAAGAACAGTTGGGCATGGCGCTGGCAGAGCAGAAGCGCAGCGGCCGCAAACTGGGGCGCGTGTTCGTTGAACATGGCTTTGTCACCGAAGAACAGATTTCCGGCGCGCTGGCGCGCCAGCTGAACATCCCGTATATCAACCTCAAGTTCTACCAGATCAGTTCCGACCTGGTGCGGCTGCTGCCGGAAACGCAGGCACGCCGCTTCCGTGCCCTGGTGCTGGAAGACCGCAAGGGAACCATGCTGGTCGGCTTGTCCGATCCGACCGACCTGTTTGCCTATGACGAGATTTCGCGCCTGCTGAAGCAGACCATCGAACTGGCCGTGGTCAACGAGACCGAAGTCCTGGCCGCGATCGACCGCATCTACCGCCGCACGGAAGACATCTCCGGCCTGGCCCGCGAGCTGGAACAGGAGATGGGCGAGGGCTCGGTGGACTTTGGCGCGCTTGCCGCCGCCAGCCCGGGCCTGGAAGAAGCGCCGGTGGTCAAGCTGCTGCAATCGCTGTTCGACGACGCGGCCCAGGTGCGCGCATCGGACATCCACATCGAGCCGCAGGAAGGCCGGCTGCAGATCCGCTTCCGCATCGACGGCGTGCTGCACCTGCAAACCGAAGCCGATATCAAGATCGCGCCGGCCCTGGCGCTGCGCCTCAAGCTGATGTCCGACCTGGACATTTCCGAAAAGCGCCTGCCGCAGGATGGCCGCTTTGCAGTGCGTGTCAAGAATGCACGCATCGACGTTCGTATCTCCACCATGCCGACGCAATACGGCGAATCCATCGTCATGCGTTTGCTGAACCAGAGCGGCATGACCTTGCGGCTGGACGCCATTGGCATGCCCAAGCCGCTGCTCGATCGCTTCCGTGCCATCGTGGCGCGCCCGAACGGCCTGGTGCTGGTGACCGGCCCGACCGGCAGCGGCAAGACCACCACGCTGTACTGCGCGCTGGCCGAACTGAATTCGATGGAGAAGAAGCTGATCACCGTCGAAGATCCGGTCGAATACCGGCTGGCCGGCATCAACCAGGTGCAGGTCAACGAGAAGATCGAACTGGATTTCGCGCGCGTGCTGCGTTCCGCACTGCGCCAGGACCCGGACATCGTGCTGGTCGGCGAGATGCGCGACCAGGAAACCGCCCAGATCGGCCTGCGCGCGGCGATGACCGGCCACCTGGTGCTGTCGACCCTGCACACCAACGATGCCGCCAGCACGCCATTGCGCCTGATGGACATGGGCGTGCCGCGCTACATGGTGGGCAGCTCGCTGCAGGCCGTACTGGCGCAGCGCCTGGTGCGCGTGATCTGCGAGTCCTGCACCACGCCCTACACCCTGACGCCAAGCGAGCATGAATGGCTGACGCTCGAGTTGAAAGACAAGGTCGACATGGGCACGTACTTCCATGGCAAGGGCTGCTCGCATTGCAATGGCCTGGGATATCGCGGCCGGGTCGGCGTGTACGAGCTGCTGGAAATGACGCAAACCGTGGTGGACGCTGCCAACGACATCGATCCGGCGGTCTTCCTGAAGGCGGCCAACCAGCAGATGGGCGGCCAGACCTTGCGCCGGCATGCGGTACAACTGGTCGTCGAGGGCCGGACCACCGTAGCGGAAGCCATGCGCATCAGCCACCAGCTGGAGGATTGACGTGCCGCTGTTTGCCTACAAGGGCCGCAATGCGCGCGGCGAGTTGATGCAAGGGGTGCTGGAGGCAGCCGACAGCGGCGCGGTCGCGGACCAGCTGTTCAGCACCGGCGTGACGCCAATCGAGATCAACGTCACCACGGCCGTCGCCAAGCAGGGCGACGACAACCTGTGGGAACGCCTGACCGAGAAAAAGGTCACTGCCATGGACGTGCAGCTTTTCAGCCGCCAGATGTACACGCTGCTGAAATCCGGCGTGCCGATCATGCGCGGCCTGGCGGGCTTGCAGGAATCGGCCATCAGCAAGTCGTTCGGGCGCGTGATCAAGGATTTGCGCGAGTCGCTCGATTCAGGACGCGAGCTGTCGGCCGCCATGCGGCGCCATCCGGACGTGTTCTCGGCTTTCTACCTGTCGATGGTGCGCGTGGGCGAGATGACGGGCCGGCTGGAAGAGGTTTTCCTGCGCCTGTTCGACCACATGGAGTTCGACCGCGACATGCGCGAGCGGGTCAAGACCGCGCTGCGCTACCCGACCTTCGTGATCATTGCGATGGTGATCGCGATGATCGTCGTGAATATCTTCGTGATCCCGGCGTTTGCCAAGGTATTCGAGAGCTTCCATGCCGAATTGCCGCTGATGACGCGCATCCTGCTGGCGACCTCCGGTTTCATGCAGGATTACTGGGGCCTGTTGCTGGCAGCGGCGCTGGGCGCCTTCTTCGGCTTCCGCGCCTGGATCAGGACTACCAAGGGACGCTACGAATGGGACCGCATCAAGCTGCGCATTCCCATTGCCGGCAAAATCATCCACAAGGCGACAATGGCGCGCTTTGCGCGCAGCTTCTCGTTGTCGGCGCGCAGTGGCGTGCCTATCGTGCAGGCGCTGACGGTGGTGGCGCAGACGGTCGATAACGCCTACCTGACGTCGCGCGTCGAACAGATGCGCGACGGGGTGGAGCGCGGCGAATCGATCCTGCGTACAGCAATGACGGCGGCGGTGTTCACGCCGGTGGTTCTGCAGATGATCGCAGTGGGCGAGGAATCCGGCTCGCTGGACGACCTGATGGACGAAATCGCAGGCATGTATGAACGGGAAGTCGATTACGAACTCAAGACCCTGGCCTCGCAGATCGAGCCGATCCTGATTACCTTCCTTGGCGTGATGGTGCTGGTGCTGGCGTTGGGTATCTTCCTGCCAATCTGGGACCTGGGCAAAGCGGCCCTGCGCCGATGAATAGTAAGTTTCCCCCGGTAAATAATGTAGCTTTGCCGCAACGCTGGCGGCAGGCTGGTTCGGGTTACTTTGAGTTTGCCGTGGTGGCGATTATCTTCGCAATTCTATGCGGAGTCCTGCTGCAAAAGCTGAGCTTTTACCAGCAAGAGGCTGAGCGGCTTGCAGCTGAACAGGTTGTAACGAGTTTGCGTGCGGCCCTTGCGAGCAGGGCGGCTTCGTTGTATCTAAGAGGGATGGACGCGGATTTGGCGGGACTGGCCCGGCAAAATCCGATGGACTGGCTGGAGCGGCGGCCGCCAAACTATGCAGGGGAATTCGACGCGCCAAAAGATGGCGCTGTGCCTTTCGGTCACTGGTACTTCGACCGTTCGTCGGCAACGTTGTCATATGTGTTAAATAAGCGCAGGTTTTTTGGAGAAAACGGCCCGAAACGCTTGAATTTCAAGGTAAAATTCGCACAGCACCCTTCAAATCTCACACAAAACCACGAAGGGCCGGGGCCGGGCGGCGTGACCCTGGAACAAATTGTTGAATAGGCCGCGCAGACACCTTCAAGTACTCGGAGAGAGCTTAATGAAAAAGTTTCAAGCACCTAAACAACAGTCCGGTTTCACCCTGATCGAATTGATCGTTGTGATGGTGATTCTCGGCATCCTGGCTGCGACGGCCCTGCCGCGCTTTATCAACCTGGGCGCCGATGCGCGCGTGGCGAGCCTGAATGGCGTGCGCGGTGCGATTGCGTCGTCGGTGGCGCTGGTGCATGGCAAGTGGCTGGCGTCGGGCGGCAAGGACAGCAAGGTCACGGTCGACGGTATTGAACTCGACCTGGACACGAAAGGCTATCCGAAGAATGCGGACTACCTGGACATGCTGAAAGTTGCTGGCGTCACTGAAGGTGACTATAAGATTTATGGTCCGAATTCCGGCGTGGGGGACAACAACCCTGCGACCAGCGGTGACGAGATTGCTATTATCCCGAACAGCGTTGCCAGCAATCCAACCGGCCTGAAGTGCTTCATCAAGGTGACGCACACCGACAATGCGGATGCACAGCCTACCGTATCGGCCGCACCGCCTGTTGGCGACTGCTGATTTTCTCTGGCTCCGCAAGAAACCAGGCTGCGGCCTGGTTTTTTTTTCGTCCTTAGCAAGGGTCCAGCGGAAGCACGCCGTTTTGCAGGCCACAGGCTGTGACGACGCGCCGGCGTTCGGTGTATTCGAGCGTCGATGCTTTCGCATTGTCGGGGCAGGCGGCGGAGTTGCAGGCGACGGCGCTAATCGTGAAGACGGTTTTCGCTTGTGGCGTGCCTGGACTGCCCGGCACTTCGCCTTCGCTAAAGTTGAAAGCACTGCAGGTGATGGAAACAGCGAAGCCAGTGTCGCCGCGCAGGTCCAGTGTTGTTGGCGCTTGGTTGCACGTGTTCATGCGCAGCGCGTTGTACAGGCCCCACTCGGTTCCGGCGCGCGCCGCCTGCCATGCCCGTGCAGACAGGATGTCCTGCGCGGCACCCGCCTGCTGCGTGGTAGTGAGGCGTGCCGAGGCTACACCCAGCATGGCCAGCACGACGACGATGACGATCGCCGCGATGTATCCGAATCCACTTTGCTTGTTGCTCTTCATGGCAGGTTGTCCACGTGGACGCCAAATACAAGGCGTACGAGTTCATTGGCTTCCTCAAGCGTGAGGTCGACTTCGACATAGCCGCTTTCCTGCGTAGCGCCGGGATTGGGGTTGTAGGCGAAACTGCAGGCCGACACATTCCGGGCCACGACCGCGGAACTGGCAGTGACTGCGGGGCAGGCGCCAGGGCTGGCAAAGGCGTAGCCCGAGATCCGATACAACGTCCTGTCCTGGCAAACATAAGATACCGGCCCCTGTGCTGCGGGCACGACGACGAACCTGGCGCCATCGTAGCCGGCCGGGACGCTCATGCCGGCGCCCGCCAGCGTCACACGTTTTACGCCGATCCCGGCAACCGGCGGCGCATCTATGCTGCCGATGACGCCGCGATTGCTGCCGATGTACACATCATCAGGATTCTGGTTGCCGATGACGATCCAGTCGTTGGCCGCCGCACTCACATCGGTCATTGCGTCGAAGGCGGTCACCGTCCGGCCGGGTTCAGCTGCAAGCGACGGGGCATTGTTAATGTCGGGCGCGGTGCGATAACGGCCGCCTGCTGAAGTGGGCACCATTTCCAGGCATTGGCCGCCATGGGTGCGCACGGAATTTGGCACCGACACGCGCACGTCGCGCGTCAGCTTGCGCATGGCGCGATCCGCAGCGTCGCTGAGGGCCGCACGGCGCGACGCGTCGAAGTAGTTTTGCATCGCCGGGCGGAAGAACACCACCAGGATGCCGGCCAGGATGCCCATGATCACCATCACAACGATCAGTTCAACCAGGGTAAATCCGCGCTGTAGCCTGTCCATGACCAGGTCCTCAATAGGCGTAGCGCCAGCCGGCCAGCGCATAACTGGTGGAACCGTGGCTGACGGTGACCTGGATGCGGACGACCTCCGTGCCAGGCACGCCGCCGGCCAGCGCATTGCCGCTGGCCGGGGCCACGCTGACCTTGACCGTGTACCCGGCTATGCCGGGCGTGCCGGTAACGTCGCAGACCGGCTGGTTGTATCCATCGTAATCCTTGATCTCGTCGAAATCGGTCCGGATGCAGCCAGCGCCAGGCGGCACGGGAGTGCCGGGGCCCTTCACTGGCTTGAGCATGATCTCTTCCATCATGCCTTCGGCGATGGCGGTTACCTGCTTCGTCATCATTGGGTCGGCGCTTTGTACGCCGGTACGGGCCAATACGGCCATGACACCGGCAAGGCCGACCGAGATGATCACCATTGCGATGATCATCTCGACCAGCGTGAAGCCACGTGGGGAGCTATTCGACATAGCCCGTCCTTCCATCGATCATCAATGGCGCCTGGCCGCTGACGGCGATCGGACCGACCGCGAAGGCAGTGCCTGCGGCGTCGGTGGTGATTTCGCCGCCTGGCTGGAAGTACAGGGTATGGCCGATGAAATCGCCGCCCGCTTCCACGCCGGTGTCGCGACTTTGGTAAACAAGCGATCCGTCAGGGCTGCTGAAGTCCTGGTTGCATGGGGGCGACTGGGTGGCGATTGTCAGCTTGACCGTGGTTTTCGTCAGCGCCGCGCAGACCTGGCGGCGGTGGCTGACGGCGCTCTTCTGGGCATGGCGCAGGGCGCTGGCAATTTCATTGCGGTAGGCATTGGAACTGAAGGCGCTGGTCTGGGTAAGGCGAGGAATGGCGATGGCGGACAGGATGCCGATGACAACCATGATCGTCACCATTTCCACAATCGTGAAGCCTTGGGCCGCGCGCTTCAATTAAAGGACTCCCGCACGTGGATGGTGCTCTTGTTCTCGCGCGTGGTCACGCCGAAACTGCCGCGCGCCGTGGGGTCTTGCGTCCAGATGACGACCGGGTCGTTCTTGCCGCTTGGGTCGCAGGCGCCGTTGCGGGAGCGAAGCCAGGCTTGCTGAGCGCCGGTGGACGCGACGGTGTTGCTGAGGCAGGAGCTGTCTTTCGCAAGGCCGCCGAGGTTGGCTGCAATATCGACGTAGCCTACGCCGTTTGTGGTGGAGTCACGCTTGGGCGGGGTGAGCTGAAGCTTGCCATTGCCAAGCTGGATGCTGACCGTGCCAGCAACGGTAACGCCCTTGATCGTTGGTCCGTGGTTGAGGGCGAAGGCAGACGGCAGCAGGATTGTCGTACTGTCGTCCCGGTTCAGCAACCAGGAGCTGCCGGTCCAGTATTCGACCCGTGCCGGAATTGTGACGGTACTGTTCACGCCACCGAAGGCATTGCTCATGCGCAGGCGGCCGCTGCGGATTTCCAGCACGGCGTCGCAATGGGTTTCCGAACTGGTCCCGTCGGTGTCCTTGGCGCAGATGGCGATTGCCGTAGGCTTGACCGGCAGGCTGGCAGCGGCGAAAGAATAGGGCAGGTTGGCCCGCACCGCGCCTTCACCCTGGTCGACGAGATCCTTCGAAAGCACTTTGGGTGGATTAAGGGCGCCGGGGCCGGGATTAGCGGTCAGCGGAGCCGGTGCGACGTCGGTGGCGGTGAAGCTCAGGTCCTGGACGATGCCCAGCGTGCTGACGCCATCGATATCATCTTCCTTGTTGTAGTTGGACGTGACGTCCCCTTGCGCGTTGTAGGCCGTGACGAGTACGCCGACCGGCTCGCCTGAATAGGCCCATTTGCGGGTCGTGTCGCCCTGGACCGTCCTGGTTGCGCCATCGAGGGATGTCTTGAAGTAGCTCGGGCGGAAGCGGCCGAATTTTCCGGTGCATTTGCCCGGCGCCGTGTCGAGGTCAAGGTCGCTGCTGCCTTCGATGTTGACCTTGAGTCCGAGATAAGCGGTGCTGCTGGCCTTGATGTCGATGGTGCCAACCTCGCCCCATTTGCTATTGGTCGATTCGGCCGAGCCGTAGGCGAAGTCGCCAATCGTACCGCTGGAGGTGCCATCGTCGCCATTCGCGGGCTTGCATCGGATGAAGCTCAGGTCAATCTTTTCCTTCGTGCCGTCCCGGCCATAGTTCGGCGTTGGTTTGTTGGCGGCGTTAAGAGCCGTCACCTTGACGCGGAAGTCTTCGCCTGCGACGAGCGTAGACGATGGGTTGGGCCAGGTGACTTCGAACTTTTGCGGATAGGCGATGAACTCTGCACCGCCTGTCATCGTTGCGCTGGAGTAGTTCGCCGCTAGGTAGATTTTGCCGGCATCGCTATAAGTCAGGTCCATGCGTGCCTTGCCGCTGCTGTCGAAATTCAGGTCGAGCGTCTGCGCGCCGGCACCGCAAGTGAGGTTCTTTGAGCTTCCACCGCCCTCGATCACGACCGGCCGTTCATCGCCCGGCGCAACCGGCGCGGCGCTTCGCGGGGCGACGTAGGCGCAGGTGAAGGACATGCGCTTGGTGCCCGAGAAAGCGGGAACGCAGGTATTGCCGCTGGTGCTCTTGCTTACCGCATAAATGTCGACGGCTTGCTTTGTTGCTGATACATGGTCGCTGATCTTGATGTCGAAGCCCAGGTCATTGTAGACATGCTGGCAGCTTGCTGCATCGCCATCCCAGCACGAGTAGCCGGATGTGGTGGTTGCAAAAAAGACTGTTTCGGTGCCGGCATAGGGAACCAGCACCGTTGCATTGGTCTGGCCTGCGGGAATGCTGAAATCGTAGGTCGCAATCACCGTCCCGGCGGCGTTCTTGACCTGCAATTTGCCGGACGCTCCGCTTGTGGTGGTAGGGCAGGTCCCGCCGCTGCTGCTGGTGCCGGTGCAGGCCCAGACGGTCACTTCGGACGGCGTACAGGTGAGGCCGGTGCCTTCATGCTCGATCAGGAAATGGTCGAATGCGACGTCTGGCGGCGGCGTCACTTTGTGGCAGTAGTAATTAGTGTTTGTATACGAGCAGTCGCCGGTGATGCTGCTGTTCTTGCCCACCTTGAGGGTATTCTTGGTGAAGACATCGCCGCCAATCAGCGAGTCCTTGGCGATCGTAATGTTGTCGCCGGAATTGAGGTCGCCATAAAGAATGGTGTTCTTGGCGAAGCTCATGCTCTTGGTTGACTTGATATCCAGGTAGCCGTTCATGTCCTTGGCGAAGGTCACGCTGCCGATGACATCCAGCAGCAGCGATGCGCCTTTGGGAATGATGAAATTCTTCGCCGCAGTGAAGTTGCCATTGACGTGCACGACCAGCGGGGACGCGATGACGATGTAGACGTCCTTGGAAAAGTTCATCGCCGGGCAGTTGTATTCGCCGGGCGCAAGCAGGGTGCAATTGAAGTCGGGGCCGGTCAGGTCCGCTGGCCAGGTATAGCTTTGCGCGTGCGCCAGCGTGGCCGCACACCACAGGAAGAGGGCGAGGATTGCGCGTGAAATCATGGCGAATCAGACCATGTGGAAACAGAATGTGTCAAGACCGTAACACCGCCTTATAAATAAATTGAGAATCCGTGAAAATTTAGTAAAAGTGTAATGTGATCTTGAATATAATCAAGCATCTACGGCGCGAACCTCGCGTAACGTTTTCTTTTTAAATTGGCGGCATGCGACTTTTCTCCAAGGCAAGAAAAAAAGAGGGAATTCTAGTGACGTCCTTCCATGCGGATGGGATCAGCGTGGCGCGCGTCGAGCGGCAGCCTGCCGCTAAACCAATCGTCAAGCTCGCGGCATTCCATCCGCTTACACCGAGCTTGTCGGCGGATGCATTGGCGCGCGCGGTGCGCGATACGCAAGCCGGCAATTTCACGGGCTCGACCTTGCTGGCCGGCGGCGAATACCAACTGCTCCAGGTCGAAGCGCCGAATGTACCGCAGGATGAACTGAAGACTGCCGTGCGCTGGCGCTTGAAGGACATGCTGGACTTCCATATCGACGATGCCACGATCGATGTGCTGGACATCCCGGTCGACAAGGCTGCCGGCAACCGCGCCCATTCGATGTTCGCGATTGCGGCCCGCAACAGCCTGATCCAGTCGCGCCAGGATATGTTCGCGGAAGCCCAGGTTCCGCTGTCGGTAATCGACATTCCCGAGATGGCGCAGCGGAATATCTCCGCGCTGCTGGAGCCGGAGGGGCGCGGGCTGGCCATGCTGTCTTTCGATGCCGCCGGCGGCCTGCTGACGGTGAGCTACAGCAAAGAGTTGTACCTGGCCCGCCACTTTGACGTCACGCTGGCCATGCTGCAGGAGCAGGACCTGGAGCGGCGCCACGCGGCATTCGACAAGATCGCGCTGGAGCTGCAACGCTCGCTGGACCACTTTGACCGCCAATACCACTTCATCAGCATTTCACGGTTGATGCTGGCGCCGACCGGCGTGCCTTCGCTGCAGGACTTCCTGTCGGCGCAGATGTACATGCCGGTGGAGTCGTTCGGCCTGGGCGACGTGTTCGACCTGGCGGAGGCCCCAAGCCTGCATGCGCCGGCGGAGCAGGTGCGCCAGTTCCTGACGCTGGGCGCCGCCTTGCGGCATGAGGAGCTTGTGCTGTGAGCCAGCAGATCAACCTGTTCAACCCGATCTTCCTGAAACAGAAGAAGATCTTTACTGCCGTGCACATGGCGCAGACACTCGGCCTGGTGGCCGCGGGCGCCTTGCTCATTGCGGTGTACGGCGGCGTGAAGACGTCGCAACTGGAGCGGCACGCGGCGGCGGGCCAGGGCGCCACTGCTGCCGCGGAAGCGCGCCTGGCCCAGGTGATGAAGGATTTCCCGCCACGGCAGAAGAGCAAGGACATTGAAAGCGAAATCGCCCGCATGCAGGGCGAACTGAAGGCGCTGCGCGATGTGCGTTCGGTGCTGGAACGCGGCGAACTGGGAAATACTGCCGGCTATTCGGAGTACTGGCGAGCCTTTGCCCGGCAAAGCGTATCCGGTGTCTGGCTGACCGGCGTCGGCGTAGTCGGCCCGGGCAAGGAAATCGCGTTGGAAGGCAGGGCGCTGCAGCCGGAGCTGGTGCCGGGCTATATCCAGCGCCTTACGCGCGAAGCCGTCTTGCAAGGGAAAACGTTTGGCAGCCTTGAAATCTCGCGACCCGGCGCAGTGCCGGCGGCGCAGCTCGCCGGAGCGGCCGGCACGGAAAGCACGGTGGGCGCGCCTTATGTCGAGTTCCGCATGTCGACGCAAGCGGCGCAGGTGAAGGAGGCGGCGAAATGAAGGCGCAGTGGCTGAAGCTGAGCGGCCGCATCGACGGCATGAGCCTGCGCGAACGCATTGCGATCTTTGTCGCTTCGGTGGCGGTGCTGCTGTTCCTGATTGATTCCGTTGTGCTGGAACCGATGTTCGCACGAAACCGCCAGCTCGCCGACCAGATCCGCCAGCAGAATATGCGCCTGGAGACTGCTAATAACGGCGTGGCGCTGCAGATGGCTGCATTCAGCGGCAATCCCGATGCTGCCGCAGAACTGCAGCTTGCAGGCTTGAAGCGCGATGCAGCCGCCATGGCCGGATCCTTGCGCGCCATGCAGCACGGGCTGGTGGCGCCGGAGAAAATGGGCCAGTTGCTGCAGCAGCTGCTGCGTTCGAATGGCAAGTTGAAATTGATATCGCTGCGCACTTTGCCTGTGACCGGCATGGGTGGCGCAGCGGCCGCTGCCGATGCGAAGGCAGCGCCCGCGCAACGCGAACTGTTGTACCGTCATGGCGTGGAAGTGGTGCTGCAGGGCGGCTACCTGGATATGCTCGATTACATGGAAGCGCTGGAAGGCGCGTCGCAGCAGGTGTTCTGGGGACGCGCGCAACTGGACGCGCGCAATTATCCGGCTTCCACCCTGACGCTGACGCTGTACACCCTGGGCCTGGACGAGAAATGGATGACGCTGTGAGCGCACGCCTGCTGACCATCGCCTTGCTGGCCGTTCCCCTTTGTGCGGGAGCGCAATCCCGGGCGGGCCTGAGCGACCCGACTCGCCCGCCTCCTGAAATCCTGCAGCCGCAAGCGCCTGGATCGATGCCTGCGCCAAGTGGTCCGCGCAAGCCGGTGCTGCAATCGGTCCTGGTCGGCAGGGGACATGAAGGCCGTGAAGTTGCGGTGATCGACGGCGAGATCGTGCGCAAAGGCGAAACTTTCCACGGCGCCGTGCTGGAGGAGGTGGGCACCAATGTCGCAGTTCTCCGCCGTGGTAAAAAAACTGAAACGCTGATTTTATTTCCCCTCGCGGCAGGCAGCCGCAAGAAGTGAGAAGAACAATGAGAAACTTCCTTAAGCGTGCAAGCATGTTATCCGTGGCCGCCGCGCTGGCTGGCTGCAGCATGAATCCACCACGCGATACCTACAACAAGATCAATGAGGAAATGGCGGCCGCTGCCAGGCCTGCCGCGGCTGCGGCGGCGCAGCCCGAGGCGGTGTCGAATGCCTTGCTGCCGCCGGCTAGTTCGCTGGCGGGCGCATTGCCGCAGGCGCGGGCCGTGATGGAGGAGCGCTTCAATGTCGCCTTCAATAATGTGCCGGCGCAGCAGTTCTTCGTTTCGCTGGTGGCGGGGACGCGCTACAACATGCTGGTCCACCCAGAGGTGGCCGGCAGTATCACGGCCAACCTGCGCGACGTGACCATGGTGGAGGCGCTGGATGCAATTCGCGAACTGTATGGTTACGATTACAGGATCGATGGCACCCGGATCTATATTCGTCCGCTGACGATCCAGACCCGCATGTTCCAGGTGAACTACCTGACGGCGCAGCGGCTTGGCATGTCGAACCTGCGCGTCAGTTCGACCTCGGTGGCCGATGTGGCCGGGAACAACAATAACAGCAACAACAATAACAATAACAACCAGCAGAATAATAACCAGGACAACGGCCAGGGCAACAATAGCCAGGGCGGCCGCGTGCGCGATGCAAGCAATGTGCTGACCCGCACCGAGTCCGACTTCTGGAAAGAACTGAAGCTGTCGCTGGAAACGCTGGTGGGTGGCAAGGAGGGCGGCCGTTCGGTCGTCATCAGCCCCCAGTCCGGCGTCATCGTCGTACGCGGCATGCCCGACGAACTGCGTGCGGTGGATCGTTACCTGAAGGCGACGCAGCTCTCCGTTGAGCGCCAGGTGATCCTGGAGGCGAAAATTCTTGAAGTGGAGCTGAATTCGGGCTTCCAGTCGGGCATCAACTGGGCTGCCTTCGGTACCGGGAACAACCACAAGATTTCAGGCGGCGTGGTGCAACCTGGCACTGGCCTGGCTGCGTTGCCGCGCAATGGCGGGCGGGATTCGGTCGTCGATCCAATCGGGAATACCATCAGCGGCCTTGGGGCATTAACCGGGAAAACGCTCGTCAATGCCGGAGAGGCGGGAGGCACGCTGTTCGGCATGGCCTTCCAGACCAGTAATTTCGCTGCGCTGATTTCCTTCCTGGAGTCGCAGGGGACAGTGCATGTGCTTTCCAGCCCGCGCATTACGGCGACCAATAACCAGAAGGCTGTGCTGAAAATCGGTACCGACGAATTCTTTGTCACCGGTGTCAGCACAACGACTACGACCAATTCGTCCGGCAACGGTACTGTGTCGCCGAACGTGACGCTGCAGCCGTTCTTCTCCGGCGTGGTGCTGGACGTGACGCCGCAGATCGACGAACACGGGAATATCCTGATGCATGTGCATCCATCGGTGAGCCAGGTATCGACCGTCAACAAGTCGGTCAACCTGGGCTCGACGCTGGGTGCTTTGAACCTGCCACTGGCGTCATCCACGACGTCGGAGTTCGACAGCCTGGTGCGCGGCCAGGACGGCAAGGTGGTGGCGATCGGCGGCCTGATGCGCCAGGCGACGACCAGCGACCGCTCCGGCGTGCCGGGCGTAGGCGGCTTGCCGGTGATCGGCAATTTGTTCAGTAACCGCCAGGAAGTGATGCAGAAGCGTGAACTGGTAGTGCTGATCAAGCCGACCATTATCGAAGGCGAGGCCAGTTGGAGCGAGGATTTGCTGAATGCCGAGAACCGGATCAAGAACCTCGATCCGGCAAGGCGGGGAGTACGCTGATGTACCTGCAGCATTTCGGCTTGCGTGAACTGCCTTTCGGGATCACGCCCGATACTTCGTATTTCTTTACCAGCGCCCATTCGCAGGAGGCGCTGAATACGCTGCTGGTCGCTGCCCGCAGCGGCGAGGGCTTTATCAAGATCACCGGCGAAGTGGGAACTGGGAAAACGCTCTTGTGCCGCAAATTCCTGGCGACGGTGGGAGAGGATTTTGTTACCGCCTATATCCCGAATCCCTACCTTGAACCACGTACGCTGATGCTGGCCCTTGCCGACGAACTGGAAGTGCCGCTGGAGCGCGACGTGGACCAGCACCAGTTGCTCAAGTCGATCACGCACAAGCTGATGGAACTTGCGGCGGCGGGCAAGCAGGTGATCCTGTGCCTGGACGAGGCGCAGGCGATTCCTATCGAGAGCCTGGAAGCGCTGCGCTTGCTGACCAACCTTGAGACTGAAAAGCGCAAGCTGCTGCAGATCGTCCTGTTCGGGCAGCCGGAACTCAACCGGCACCTGGAAGTGGATTCGATTCGCCAGCTTGCGCAGCGCATTACCTTCCATTACCACATGGGGGCGTTGTCGCGCGATGACATGGACTTCTACCTGGCGCATCGCCTGCGGGTGGCAGGGTTCACCGGCTCGCGCCTGTTCTCGCAGGCGGCAGTGAAGCGCTTGTTTGCTGCCAGCAAAGGCATTCCTCGCCTCGTGAACATCGTGGCGCATAAATCGCTGATGCTGGCCTACGGCGAAGGGAAGCAGCAGGTCGAGAAGAAGCATGTGGCGTTGGCGGCGCAGGATACGGTCGGTGGCCATGCTACTGGACCAGGCGCCGGTCTGCGCTGGCCGTGGCTGGTAGCTGCGGCCAGCGTGCTGATGGCTGCGGGCAGCGTGGCGTGGGCGGTGCTGAAATGAGCCTGATTAACAAAATGCTGCGGGACCTGGACGCACGTGGCGGAGATGGCGCGCGGAGCGATGCGTCGTCGCAGGTGCGGCCGGTAAGCCATGGTGCCCGCGGAGGCCTGTCGCCGTTCGTGATTGGCGCCGGTGTCGTGGCTTTGCTGGTTTTGGGCGGCGGCGGATTCGCGGCCTGGAAATACTTACGGAGCTCCCCTCAGCCTGGTTCAGTGGGGGCACCGGCTGTCGCGCGGGCGCCGCAGGCTGTTCCGGCACAAGCGGTCGTTCAGAAGAATGGCCCGGTGGCGGCTGCGACTGGCGATGAGGGCCCAGCCGTTGTGGCGGGGGATATTCCGCCAGAAGTGCATCGAGCCGCAGGCGAGAAAATGGCGCGCGAGATGGAGGAGCGGAATGCGGCGGCGCGCCGTGCAGCGGGGGTAAGTGGCGCAAAGGCTGCGGGAAGCATGGCTGGACAGGAGCTGGCTGCATCGCCGCGCGACGCTGGCGATGGCGCTGGGCGATCAGGAAAACCGGCGCCGGAGCGGCGGGCGGTAGCGTCGAAGGATGGGCTGGCCGGACGGCGGGACGGCGCGGCGGCAGGCGGGTCTCGGGTGAGCCGCAGCGCGGCCGATGGGGCGCAGCAGGGCCGGTCGGCAGCGGGTGCCGCCGGGGCGACTGTGGCCGGTGCGTCGGCGGCGGCAGGCGCAGGTAGCGTCGCCGGCGCGGAGGGCGGTCTCAGTCCGCAGCAGAAAGCGGAGAATGAATATCGCCGCGCACTGGCGAAACTGCAGGATGCGCGTGTCAGCGAGGCGCTGGCGGGGCTGGAGCGGGCGCTTGAACTGAATCCTCGCCATGAGGCGGCCAGGCAAACCTTGGTCAGCCTGTTGATCGAGAGTGGCCGCAACGCGGAAGCGATCCATCACCTGGCCCTGGCGACCAGCCTGGATCCGCGCCAGGCCAGCATGGCGATGCTGCTGGCAAGGCTGCAGCTCGAAAACGGAGGGAATGCGCTGGAAACACTGCAACGCAGCCTGCCATATGCCGAATCCAATGCGGAATATCGTGCTGTCATGGCGGGCGTCCTGCAGCGCGCTGGCCGGCAAAAGGAGGCGGTCGAACAGTACCAGGCAGCCGTGCGCCTGCAGCCGGCCAATGCAGTCTGGTGGATGGGATTGGGCATCTCGCTGCAGGCAGATAAGCGCAACGCTGAAGCAAAGGCCGCCTTCCAGCGAGCCGCCGAGAGCGGCCGCCTTTCGCCGGAACTGCAAAGCTTCGTTGAGCGCCGCTTGCAGCAGCTCAATTAGAGCGCGGCCTGCGCGCCCCAGATCTGCTTCATGCTGAAGCGCAGGTCGGCCTGGTCTTCGGTGAGGGCCTCGAGGATGGCGCATTCCGGTTGGTCGGTGCGGCGATGAACCGACGCCGGCATGGCCTTGCCGGCCGCATCGCGCATGCAGTGCACTTCCAGCACGCCGTCGCCGTTGTCCCGTCCCGTTACTACGCCCATTTCGCCGTTCGCCAGGCGCACCAGTACGCCGGGAGGGAATTTGCCTAGCTGGCGGTGGAATTGCTCCTGCAGGACAGGATCGGCCGGGTGCAAGGGATCGTGCAGGAGTTTTTCGAGCGCTTCGTCAGGCAGCATCGAGCAGCGGTAATTCCGCGCCGAGACGCGTGCGCAATAGCGGTCCGCCAGGCTAAGCAGGCGTGCATTATGCGTGATCTGCTCGCGCGTCATGCCGGCCGGGTAGCCGGAGCCGTCGTCATTTTCATGATGCATCAGGACGCAGGAAATCCATTCGTCGTCCTCGATGCCGGCATACTTCAGCATTTCCGCGCTGTCTTCCGGGTGGCGGCGGACGATTGCCATTTCCTCGCTATTCAATGAGCCGGGCTTGCACTGGAAATTATCATGGTGGCGCAGCATGCCCACGTTCATGGTCAATGCCGCCGCCGTCAAGGAAATCACTTCATCGGAAGCCTTGCCCAGGCCGCGCGACACGAGAACCACCACGATGGCGGTTTCTATGCAATGGCGCACCGCGTAGGTGCCGGCGATCTGGTTCAGGAACAGGCAGGCCAGCGCAATTTCGGCATTCAGTTCAACGGCTCGCACCACTTCGCGCGCGATGTTGCGCAAATCGGCATCCGCATTGCGCTCGTTGCGCAAATCCCCCAGCAGCTTTTCCAGGCGCTTGTTGGCCAGGTTGAGTTCATGCAGCACGGACGGCGGCGGTTCCAGCCGCGATTCACCTTCCATGCCTAAGTCCTGCAAGCTGCTGAGGTACTGGTTCATGATGGGTCCCCGTTCTTGTTACACGCGCGCCAGTCGCTCAAGTGCAAGCGCCAGCGTCTCGTCTTTCTTGGCAAAGCAGAAGCGCACAATGCCCGAATCCTTGGCGTTGCGGTAAAACGCCGATACCGGAATGGCTGCTACCTTGATCTCGCTGGTCAGCCATTCCGCGAAGTCCGATTCCGATTGCGACGAAATACGGTCATAGCGCACGCATTGGAAATAAGTGCCGTCTGACGGCAGCAGTTCGAAGCGGCTGCCTTCCAGCCCCTTGCGGAACAGGTCGCGCTTGCGCTGGTAGAAGGCGGGCAGCGCGGCATACGGCGCCGGATCGACCATGTAGCTGGCGATGCCATGCTGCATCGGCGTATTCACAGAAAATACGTTGTACTGGTGAACCTTGCGGAATTCGAGCGACAGCATGGCCGGCGCAGCGACATAGCCCACTTTCCAGCCGGTGACGTGATAGGTCTTGCCGAAGCTGGAAACGACGAAGGAGCGCTCGGCCAGGTCCGGATAGCAGCACATCGATTCATGGCGCTGCCCGTCATACACCATGTGCTCATAGACTTCGTCGGACAGGATCAGGATGTCGGTGTCGCGCACGATCGCCCGCAGCGCTTCCATGTCGGCTGCGCGCAGCACGCTCCCGGTTGGATTGTGCGGCGTATTGATGATGATCATGCGTGTGCGCGAGGTCACGGCAGCTTCCACGCGCGCCCATGGCACGCTGAAGCCGCCGTGCGGGGCAACTTCCATCTGTACCAGTACCGGCTCGCCGCCGGCAAGCTGGATGGCCGGCAAGTAGCTGTCGTAGGCCGGCTCGATAACGATCACTTCATCGCCGGGATGCACGCTGCACAGGATGGCCGTGGTCAGCGCCTCCGTCGCGCCAGGCGTGACGGTGATCTCCGTATTGACGTCGTAATGGTGGCCGTAGATGCGGCTGATCTTGTCGACAATAGCCTGGCGCAGTTCGAGCGCGCCAACGCCGGTGGGGTACTGGTTGTAACCTTCGCGCATGGCGACTGTGACCATGTCGACCAGCTTCGGATCGCAGGCGAAATCAGGAAAACCCTGGCCCAGGTTGACCGCGCCGTGCTGGCCGGCCAACGCCGACATGCGCGAAAAAATGGTGGTGCCGATATGGGGCAGACGGGAAGTCAGTTGTTTCATCGTGCTTAGGAAAAGGACATTTTTTCCATTCTAGCGCAGGCGAATAAAACAAGTGTTGCCCCGAGGGTAAAACTAAAAAGTCAAGCTTCCAGGCTCCATTTTTCCGGCTGCATGACTTTGAACATACCGGCTTTTGCCAGCCGCTTGGCAAGCTTCAGCAGGGCTTTGTCCTTGGTGATCAGGATGTCGGCCTGGGCATCGCGCGCCAGTTCCAGGAACTTCTGGTCGTCGCGATCGGTGCAGACAGGCAGCCGCGCGCCGGATTCAGGCGGCTGTACCACCTTGATGTACTGGTCGAAGCGGGCCGCGCTCGCAGGGCGGGTGCTTTCGTCGAGCGGCAGGTGAGGGTAGTTCAGGACGAACAGGTATTCGGCCCGGCAGTCGGCACGCGTGATCGCTTCGACCGCGCCGCTTTCGATCGCCGCCAGCAGCGAAGCCCAGCGCGGATCCTGGAAAACGAACAGGTCGAGGCAGACGTTGGTGTCGATGACGATGCGCTTCGGGGCATTTTGCGGTGGAACAGGTATCATGTCGGGGTTTTTTGTTTTGAATATTGAATCTTATGCTGATTGTGCTGTCGCCTGCCAAAAGTCTTGACCTGGAAACTCCGCCAACCACCAAACTCGCAACGCAGCCTGCGTTCCTGGATCATTCGGAGCAGTTGATCGAGCGGCTGCGCGGCTTTTCGCCAAATGAGCTTGGCGAGCTGATGGACCTGTCCGATGCCTTGTCGACGCTGAACGTGGCCCGCTATGCATCGTGGACCAAAGATACCAGCGAAGCGCGCCAGGCAGTCATGACCTTCAACGGCGACGTCTACGACGGACTCGATGCGCGCACCATGTCGGCGAAACAGCTCGATTACACCCAGTCGCGCATCCGCATCCTGTCCGGCCTGTACGGCATGCTGAAGCCTTTGGACCTGATCCACCCGCACCGCCTGGAAATGGGCACCCGCCTGCAAAACCCGCGCGGCAAGAATCTCTACGAATTCTGGGGCGACATGATCACCGAGGCGCTGAACAAGGAAGGCTCGCCGGTGCTGGTCAACCTGGCTTCGGACGAGTATTTCAAGTCGGTCAAGCCGAAGAAGCTGGATATGCCGGTCATTACGCCAGTCTTCGAAGACTGGAAGGGCGGCAAATACAAGATCATCTCGTTCTTCGCCAAGCGCGCACGCGGCATGCTGGCGCGCTATGCGGCGGTGAACAACATTACCGACCCGGTCAAGCTGAAGAAATTCGATGTGGATGGCTACAAATTCGAAGCCGACGCCTCGAACGATACTACCTGGGTATTCCGCCGCAAGATCGCAGCCTGACAAGGGCTTGGGGTCTGACCCTTTGGGTCGGACCCCGCTTTGCCGGTTTTACCAGATGTTGTACCAGGCCTTCTTCTTGAGCCCGTCATCTGCCAGCATCTTGCTTTCAGGGAAGTTCTTGTCGAAGACGCGCTTGGTGTCATCGCGCAGGGTCGTGTTGCCCATCTTGTCGTAGCCGCGGTACATGATGGCCAGCGCTTCTTCGATGGACGGCGAGTCCGCGTAATCGGTCAGCACGCCCTGTGCACGGTTGATCGCTGCCAGGTAGGCGCCGCGGCGGTAGTAATAACGCGCCACGTAGACTTCGTACTTGGCCATCGCATTGATCAGGTACTTCATGCGATCGATGGCGTCCGGCGTGTATTTGCTATCAGGAAACTTTTCGACCAGTGCCTTGAAGGCGGCGAAAGCTTCGCGGGTCGCTTTCGGGTCGCGTTCAGCCGGGTCCTGCTCGTACAGGAAGTTCAGCAGGCCGATCGAATCGTTGAAATTGACCAGGCCGCGCAGGTAGTACATATAGTCAACGTTCGGATGGTTCGGGTGCAGCTTGATGAAGCGCTCCACGGCGGCCAGTGCCTGGGCCTGGTCTTGTGCCTTATAGTGGGAATAGGCGATTTCCATCTGCGCCTGCTGCGCATAGGTACCGAACGGGTAGCTGGATTCGAGGCGTTCGAAGAGCTGGACGGCACGTTCATAGTTGCCGCTAGACTGTTCTTCCTTGGCCTCCGAGTATAATTTCGTTGCGGACCAGCCACGAGTCTCGTCCGCACGTTCTGGTAACAGGCCACAAGCTGACAAACTAAACAGTACGACTGTTGCTGCAACTACTGATAATTTTTTTTGCATGTTGATGTGCAAGGAATCGTTAACCAAAATACTAAACTTGGCTGATTATAGCCGATGGGAATGCTGTGATATTGAAACCTGAGATGAATTCGGCAGAACAATTGCCTGATAACGATTTTGACGCCGATTTTGAAGGTGATTTAACGGCCGATCCCCTCGCGCCGATCGAACTTGAGCTGAGTAAATCCGACTGCGGCGAGCGCCTGGACAAGGTTGTCGCACGCATGGTTCCCCAGTTTTCGCGCGGCCGCCTGCAATCCTGGATCGAAGAAGGCCATATTACCGTCGATGGCAAGCCGGCAAAAGTCCGCGCCACGGTGTATGGCGATGAAAAGATCGTGGTGATCCCCCAGCCGGCGCCGGAAGACGTGGCGTTCACCCCGGAAGACGTGCCGCTGGATATCGTTTTCGAAGACGACAACCTGCTGGTGATTAACAAGCCGGCTGGCCTGGTGGTCCATCCGGGCGCCGGCAACTGGTCAGGCACCATGCTGAACGGCCTGCTGTTCCGGTGGCCGCAGCTGGGCGGCGTGCCGCGCGCCGGCATCGTGCACCGCCTGGACAAGGACACCAGCGGCCTGATGGTGGTCGGCAAGGACCTGCCGACCCAGACCGACCTGGTGCGCCAGCTGCAGGCCCGCACCGTGAAACGCGTCTACTGGTGCATCGTGTGGGGCACTCCGCGCCTGAGCGGCACGATCGACGCTTCCATGGGCCGCGACCAGAAGGACCGCGTGAAGATGGCGGTTTCCACCAGCATGGGCTCCAAGCCGGCAATCACCCATTACCAGCGCCTGGCGGAAGGCACGCTGGACGGCCGTCCGGTCTCGCTGGTGCAGTGCCGCCTGGAGACTGGCCGCACCCACCAGATCCGCGTGCATATGGCGCATTTGGGCTTCTCGCTGATCGGCGACCAGGTGTACGGCAAGCAGCATATGGCCAGCGTATTCCCGCGCCAGGCGCTGCAGGCGCGCCGTTTGGGCCTGGTGCACCCGGTGACCGGCGAGCAGGTGGAGTGGCTGGTGCCGCTGGCGGATGACTTCAAGGAGCTGATGGAGCGTGCGGGCATCGAGGAGCCGGACGAATCGGTCCTGTCGGCTGCCGCCGCGACGCATGGCGAGTACGAAGACTACGATATCTACGACGACGAATTCGACGACGAATAAATGCAGCAATCTTTCCAAGGGGTGCAATGGCTGGCGACTGACTGGCCCGGCGCACCCGCCAATATCGGTTTTGTCTGTACCACGCGGCGCGGAGGCATTAGCCCTGACCCTTATGGTCCGGGCCCGCAGGCTACGCCTTCTGCCGGCGGCGGCCTGAATCTCGGCGTTCACGTTGGCGACGATCCGTCCAACGTTGCGTTCAATCGCGCCATCCTGCGCGGTCGCTTGCCGACCGAACCTGCCTGGCTGTCGCAGGTCCACGGCACTGCCGTGGTGCGCGCTGACCGGCTCGGGCGTGGCGAAGTGCCGGAGGCCGATGCCAGCATCGCGACCATGCCGGGTGCGGTATGTGCCATCCAGACTGCGGATTGCCTTCCAGTGCTGCTGACAAATCGGGCCGGAACGGTTGTTGGCGCAGCCCACGCTGGCTGGCGCAGCCTGGCCGGCGGCATCCTGGAGGCGACAGTGGACGCAATGCGCGCCGAAGCCGGCGAGGGCGAGATTATTGCCTTGCTCGGCCCGGCGATTGGCCCAAAGGAATTCGAGGTCGGGGAAGACGTCCTGTCGGCGTTCCTGGCCGGCGCCGATGGCGCGGCAGTGGATGAAGCGTCGGTTCGCGCGGCCTTCGTTGCACGGCCGGGCATCCCGGGCAAGTACCTGGCGGATATCTATGCGCTGGCGCGGCTTGCGCTGCGCCGGGTTGGCGTGACGGATGTCAGCGGCGGCGATTTATGCACGGTCACTGACGCCGGCCGCTTCTATTCCTACCGCAGGGACAAGGTGACCGGACGGCAGGCGAGTTTGATCTGGATCAAGGAGTAGGCGGTTCATTACGACGGGCGGCTTCGGCTGCCCGTTTGCGTTTGCGGCGTTTGCCGCCAGTTAGATAAAATAGTATTCCTAATGGCAACAAGCCGTAGAGCAGGAAAGTCATGATCCCGGCGACCACGGTTGGTTCCGTGAACGCCATCAGGATTGTGACGTAGAGCCAGGCAACAGCAACAATCAACATTTTTCTTCCAAAAATTGTATTTTTAACGGACTCAAAAATGAACATGCCCGACCCGCAAGCTTTCGCAAACGCATGGATGGCGCAAATCAGCGATCCCAACCAATGGCAGACCTGGTTCAAGATGATGCCGGAAATGGATGCTGTTCCAGGCGCCGCCTTGCTGCGCGATGCAGGTGCAACCGTTCGCCCGGAGGCGATGGAGCAACTGCGAAACGAATACATGGGCGAGTTCGGTGCGCTGTGGCAGGAATTCCTGGCTGGTAAAGCGCCGTCCCTGAAGGACCGCCGCTTTTCGTCCGAAGCCTGGCAGGGCAATCCGGTGTCCGCGTTCAATGCGGCATCATACCTGCTAAACACCAAATTCCTCATGCAAATGGCGGAAGCCGTTGACGCGAGCCCTCACCAGAAACAGAAAATCCGCTTTGCCGTGCAGCAGGTGGTCGATGCCATGTCACCGGCAAACTTCCTGGCTACGAACCCGGAAGCACACCAGAAACTGATCGAAACCAAGGGCGAAAGCCTGACCAAGGGCCTGGCCAACCTGCTGGGCGATATCCAGAAGGGACATATTTCCCTGTCCGATGAAAAGGCGTTCGAAGTGGGCCGCAACCTGGCCACGACCGAAGGCCAGGTGGTGTACGAGAATGAGCTGTTCCAGCTGATCCAGTACACGCCGCTGACCAAGACCGTGCACGAGCGCCCGCTGCTGATGGTGCCGCCTTGCATCAACAAATACTACATCCTGGACCTGCAGCCGGAGAATTCGCTGGTGCGTTACGCGGTGGAGCAGGGTAATACCGTATTCCTGGTGTCCTGGCGCAATCCGGACCAGTCGCTGGCCAATACCACTTGGGACGACTACATCGAAAAAGGCGCGATCAATGCGATCAATATCGCCCGTGAGATCACCAAGCAGGACAAGCTGAACGTGCTGGGCTTCTGCGTCGGCGGCACCCTGCTGTCGACTGCGCTGGCCGTGCTGGCTGCGCGTGGCGAACAGCCGGCTGCCGGCATCACGCTGCTGACCACCTTCCTCGATTTCAGCGACACCGGCGTGCTGAACGTGTTCGTCGACGAGCCGCAGGTGCAACTGCGCGAGCAGACCCTGAAATCCGGCGGGCTGATGCCGGGGCGCGACCTGGCCAGCACCTTCTCCAGCCTGCGCCCGAACGACCTGGTGTGGAACTATGTGCAGTCCAACTACCTGAAGGGTAATGAGCCGCCGCCGTTCGACCTGCTGTACTGGAATTCCGATTCGACCAACCTGCCGGGTCCGATGTTCTGCTGGTACCTGCGCAACACCTACCTGGAAAACAGCCTTAAGGTGCCGGGCAAGCTGACGGTGGCGGGCGAGAAAGTCGACCTGTCGAAGATCCAGGCGCCAGCCTTCATCTACGCCTCGCGCGAAGACCACATCGTGCCGTGGAACTCGGCTTACCTGTCGACCCGGATCCTGAACAACAAGAACCCGGAGCTGAACAAGTTCATCCTCGGCGCTTCAGGCCACATCGCAGGCGTGATCAATCCGGCGGCCAAGAAGAAGCGCAGCTACTGGACCAATGACGCCCGTCCAACGTCGCACGAGGAGTGGTTCAAGGGCGCAGCAGAACATCCGGGAAGCTGGTGGGGCGAATGGTCGGAATTCCTGGCGGCACATGGCGGGAAGGACGTGAAGGCGCGTACCAAGCTGGGCAATACCAGATACGAACCAATCGAACCGGCACCTGGGCGATATGTAAAAGCTAAGGCTGATTGATTTTTGGTAACGTTAAGTTGCAATGCAATATTGTCGTGCCAAAAGCTTTTTTTTCGCCCTATAATGGGCTTGCAAATATTATCAACGGGACACAGCGATGAGTAGTGCAAAGAAAAGTACTGAACGTTTGATTAAGAAATACCCAAATCGCCGTCTTTACGATACCCAGACCAGTTCCTACATTACCCTGACGGACGTGAAACAACTCGTGCTGGATGCCGAGGAATTCACCGTCGTTGACGCCAAGACGAATGAAGACCTGACCCGCAGCATCCTGCTCCAGATTATTCTGGAGGAGGAAGCGAGCGGGGTTCCGATGTTCTCCACGGACGTTTTGGCACAAATCATCCGCTTCTATGGCCATGCAATGCAGGGCATGATGGGTTCTTACCTGGAAAAGAATATCCAGGCATTTACCGATATCCAGCGCAAATTCACCCAGGGCGCCGCAACTTTCGATGGCAAGACTTTCAGCCCCGAAATGTGGACCCAGTTCATGAATGTGCAAGCGCCCATCATGCAGGGAATGATGAATAACTACATCGACCAGTCGAAGAGCCTGTTCGTGCAAATGCAGGAGCAAATGCAGAACCAGAGCAAGAATATCTTCGGCAGCTTCCCGTTTGCTGCACCGCCAACAGATAAAAAGTAAGCAAAAGAGGCAGCAGAAAAAAGGGGACGTAACACATTTCGGCTTCGCCGAAATGTGTTACGTCCCCTTTTTTACGGCCCTTTTTTGCTATAATGGTGGATTGCCCTGAATCATCATCAGCACTCTGCCATGCAATCCAAGCAAATCACCCGCATCACTCCCGCCGACGGCGCACCAGCTCCAAAAGTAGGTTTTGTTTCCCTCGGCTGCCCAAAGGCGCTGGTCGACTCCGAACAGATCCTGACCCAGCTTCGCGCTGAAGGCTATGAAACCGCCAAGTCGTACGACGGCGCCGACCTCGTGATCGTGAACACCTGCGGCTTCATCGACGCGGCAGTGCAGGAGTCGCTGGATGCCATCGGCGAAGCGCTGGCGGAAAACGGCAAGGTCATCGTGACCGGCTGCCTGGGCGCGAAGAAGGACAAGGACGGCGACGACATCATCCAGAAGGTGCATCCGAAGGTGCTGGCCGTCACCGGTCCGCATGCTGTGGGCGAGGTGATGGCCCAGGTGCATACCCACCTGCCTAAACCGCACGAGCCGTTCATTGACCTGCTGCCGCCGCAGGGCATCAAGCTGACCCCGAAGCACTACGCTTACCTGAAGATTTCCGAAGGCTGCAACCACCGCTGCTCGTTCTGCATCATTCCTTCGATGCGCGGCGACCTGGTGTCGCGCCCGATCGCTGAATTGATGCTGGAAG
>CAMLSG010000047.1 GCA_946482635.1 uncultured Duganella sp. | reverse complement strand
GGTCTTCCTGCCGCAGATCCTGATCCTGTTCTTCTTCATCCTGGTGCTGGAAGACTGCGGCTACCTGCCGCGTGCCGCCTTCCTGCTGGACCGCCTGATGGGCGGCGTCGGCCTCTCCGGCCGCGCCTTCATTCCGCTGCTGTCGTCGTTTGCCTGCGCCATTCCCGGCATCATGGCGGCGCGCACCATCCAGAACCCGCGCGACCGCATCGTGACCATCATGATCGCGCCGCTGATGACCTGCTCGGCGCGCCTGCCGGTGTATGCGCTGGTGATCGCTGCCTTCATCCCGGACCGCGAAGTGTGGGGCCTCTTCAACCTGCAAGGCCTGGTCCTGTTCTGCCTTTACTTTGCCGGCATCATTTCGGCGATGGCAGTGGCCTGGGTCATGAAGCGCTCCATGCGCGCCAAGCGCAACCAGCCGCTGATGCTGGAACTGCCGGCCTACCACTGGCCGCATATGCGCAACCTGGCAATTGGGCTGTACGAACGCGCCAAGATCTTCCTGATGCGCGTCGGTACGACCATCCTGACCTTGATGGTGCTGCTGTGGGCCCTGTCCAGCTTCCCGGGCGCTCCGGAAGGCGCCACCCATCCGCCGATCTACTACAGCGTGGCCGGCATGCTGGGCCGCGCGCTGGAATTCATCTTCGCGCCGATTGGCTTCAACTGGCAGATCTGCATTGCGCTGGTGCCGGGCATGGCGGCGCGTGAAGTGGCTGTCGGCGCGCTGGGCACCGTGTATGCCCTGTCGCAGACCGGCGACGAGCTGGCCAATTCCCTGGCGCCGGTGATCCAGGCCAGCTGGGGCTTGCCGACCGCGCTGGCGCTGCTGGCCTGGTACGTCTTTGCGCCGCAATGCCTGTCCACCCTGACCGTTGTGCGCCGCGAAACCAATTCGATGAAGTATCCACTGATGATGGCGGGTTATATGTTCGTGCTGGCGTACACCGCCACCTTCATCACTTACCGCGTCGCCCTGGCGTTGGGAGGCTGAACCATGTGGCAGGAAATTACCGTTGGCATCATCGTGGCAGCTGCCGCTTTGCACGCGACGAGGAAGTACCTGCCTGCCGCCTGGCGCCAGCAGATCGTTTATGCCTTGTCGCGCCGCGGCCTGCCGCAGGAAAAGCTGGCGCGCTTCTTCAATACCGAATCGAGCTGCAGCAGCGGCTGCGGCTCCTGCGGCGGTTGTGGCGATTCGCCCGCGTCTTCAGTCCCTCCTGCCGACGGCGGGCCGGTGCATCGCGTGATCAAGTTGCACGTCCAGCGCTGAATAACTATCTGTCCTGCGATCCGTTCCGGGGCGCAGGGCCGGCTTAATCCTCGTCGAAAGTGTGCAGCGCGGCAGAGACCAGCAAGCCCGCAATGCCCAGCAAGCCGAACGCGTAAATGAGCATGGGTTTAGCGTGGCGCAATTCCAGCGCTACCGAACCGAGGACAAGGCTGATGCCGATCAGGGCCAGCACGGCGCTGATGGCGGCGGAGCGCCTGAGTGCCGGCCGGCAGCCATGAGCGGCATACCATTGGGCGATGAGCCAATTGGGCAGGCATGACAGGCCGACGAACAGAGCTACCAACTCGAGAGCCACTAGATGATCCATAGCGCGTTGTCAGGACTGAAAGATTTACGATAGCAGTTCCCTCGCGCCGCGGGCAAGTGAAAACTTGATCTAGGGCATATCGCCGGCACAAAGGTGTACCTACAATGCCACTTATAAATTGCATTGTGGGAGCCATCGTGGGCTGGAGCAGGAGACAGATTGCCGGGATAGTCAGGATCGCGCTGTTTGCGATGCTGATGGCCGTTTCCGCGCCAACGCTGTCCACCCTGCTAACGGCGGCCTGCGGCGATAACACTGTCGCGCATTGCCACTCCCAGCCAAAAGCCCACCACGTTGTCCAGAAATGCGGCTACTGCATGGTGCAGGCCGATCTTCCCGCCGTTCCACCGCCACCTGCCGGCGCTGCCTTGGCGCTGGCGGCGGCCTCGCACATTGAACCGGCATTGCAGGCTGCGGCCGCATTGCCTCAGCAAGTGTCCCTTGCGCCGCCATCGCGCGCCCCGCCTTCCGCTTGAATCTTCGCAGCAGTACTCCCCGGCTTTGCATTGCACGCGCCTTTTGGCGGCGCGCTCGCAAGGCCTTCGCTCGCAAGAACAAGAAAGGAAGCATCATGAACACCCGCCTCATTCCCCTGGCCGCCGCGCTGCTGGCCGTCTTTTCGGCTCCGGCATTTGCCGATCATGAAGGGGAATCGCCGCTCAAGCTGGTAGGCACTGTCGTTATCGCCGGCAGCCATCCAACTTCGCTGCCGACCCAGATCCCGACCACGATCGAAGGCATCACCCGCGCGCAGATCGAAGAGCAGGTCAACGCCAGCGATGCGGAAGACGCCTTGAAATACCTGCCAAGCCTGCTGGTGCGCAAGCGCTATATCGGCGACTACAACCACGCTGTCCTTTCCACGCGCGCCTCCGGCACCGGCAACAGCGCGCGCTCGGCGGTGTATGCGGATGGCGTGCTGCTGTCGAATTACCTCGGTAACGGAGCGACTTTCGCGCCGCGCTGGGGCATGGTGGCGCCGGAAGAAATCGAACGTGTCGACGTGCTGTATGGCCCGTTCTCGGCGGCCTATGGCGGCAACTCGGTCGGCGCCGTGGTGGATTACGTGACGCGCATGCCGAAGCAGTTCGAAGCCCATGCGCGCGTCGCTTATGTGCGCCAGCCGTTTGAGCTGTACAACACGAACATGACTTCGACTGCACGCCAGTCCAGCATGTCGCTTGGCAACCGCCACGGCGCCTGGTCCTGGTTCGTCAGCGTGAACCGCACCGACAGCGATGGCCAGCCGCAGACATACACCACGCGCGCCATTGCCAGCGGCGCGGTGGGCGGCAATGGCGTGCCGGTGACCGGCGCCGTGGCCGGCAAGGACCGCAGCAACCGCGACATCTACATCCTCGGCACCGCGACCCAATACAGCACGGTTCAGGACCACGCAAAATTCAAGGTGGCGTATGATTTTTCGCCCACTGTGCGCGCCAGCTACTCGCTGGGCTGGTGGCAGAACGATTCGAGCGGATCGCCCGATACCTACCTGCGCGACGCAGCGGGCAAGCCGGTGTTCAGCGGCCCGGTTCTGATCGATGGCCGCAGCTTTACGCTTGCCGCTTCCGACTTCAACTCCACCAAAGAAGAACTGCGCCACCTGATGCACGGCCTGACTGTGAAGAGCAACACCAAAGGCGTGTTCGACTGGGAAGTGGCGGCCAGCCTCTATGACTACAGCCGCGACATCCTGCGCGCACCGACCACGACGCGTCCGGCAGCAGCGACTGGCGGCGCCGGCCGCATCGTCGACCAGGGCGGCACCGGCTGGAATACGCTGTCGCTGAAAGGCGTGTATCGCCCGGGCGGAATGCGCGGCCAGCATATCTTCGACTTTGGCTACCAGCGCGCCGCCTACAAGCTGTCGACCATCGAACGCGCCACGACAGACTGGCTGAATGGCGAACCGGGCGCCCGTAACCAAGCTTTTTCGGGCCGTACCAGCATCGACAGCCTGTATGTGCAGGATACCTGGAAACTGTCGCAAGACTGGAAGACCGTGCTCGGCGCGCGCTTCGAGCACTGGGAGGGCCGCGATGGCGAGACCGCCAATGCGACCCAGGTGGTGCGTCATGCAAAGCGCAGTGACAACTATGTTTCGCCCAAGGCGGCGCTGGCCTTCCAGGCCAACGAGGACTGGACGCTGAAAGCTTCCACCGGCCGTGCAATACGCATGCCGACCGTGTCCGAGCTGTACCAGGGCGGCATCAACAACACCGGCACCCTGATCAACAACGATCCGGACCTGAAGGCCGAGCGCTCCTGGACCACGGAGTTGAGCGCCGAACGCCTGGTCGGCAATTCGGCATTGCGCATAACCGCTTTCTTCGAGCGCAACCGCGACGCGTTGTACTCGCAAACCAATGTGCTGGTGACGCCGAACGTGACCAATGTGCAGAACGTTGACCTGATCCGCACTCATGGCCTGGAAACGGCCTGGTCCAACGAGAACGTGCTGGTCGAAGGACTCGACATGCAGGCCAGCCTGACCTGGACCGATTCCAAAATCAAGCGCAATCAGAAATTCCCTGCCAGCGTGGGCAAATGGCAGCCGCGCATTCCCGAATGGCGTGCCAGTGCCGTGGCGACTTACCGCGTGAACGACAAGCTGAGCGCCACGCTGGCTGCCCGCTACAGCGGCAAGCAGTACTCGACGCTGGACAACACCGACATCAACGGCTTTGCCTACCAGGGCGCCAGCAAATACTTCACGGTCGACGCGCGCCTGCGCTACCGCATCGACAAGCACTGGAGCGCCGCCTTCGGCATCGACAACGCCAACAACTACAAGTACTGGAACTTCCACCCTTACCCACAACGCTCTTACTCTGCGGAGGTGAAATTTGATTGGTAATGCACTCGAGCTGGGCCAGTTTGAACTCTGGTGCCAGCCCCGGGTTGCCGCGCGTGACGGCAGCATCGGCAGCGTGCTGGCTGCTGTCCATTGGCGCCGTCCCGGCAGCGGCGTCCTGCACTACTGCGATTTTGCCGGCGAGTTGTCGGCTTCGGGACTGGAACGGATCTTCCTGCTGCACATGGTGTGCGATGCGCTCGCTGCTTTAAGGATGTGGGAGGCGGAAGGCTTCAAGCTGGACATGGTGTTGTGCCTCCCTCCGCTGGCATTCAGCAAGGATACGCCGGACGCCATCGCGCTTGCGGCCGATATCCAGGGACTGATGCTGCAGGCAGGCATTGCGCAACACCGGCTCGAACTGCGCGACGAGGGGCATGCAGGCTGCTGCGAGGTGTCCAACCTGCTGGACTGGCTACAAGTGCGGGAAGAAGGATGCACGCAGGCTTCCGGCGACTTCATCGCAGCGCCGCAGCCGATGCAGGTGCTGCCGGCTGCGCTGCGCCGCTGGCAAGCCAGCTATTCGGTGATGAGCGCCGCCGACGCCTTCAGCTGAAATGCACCTGTCCGAAGAAGCCGTATTGCAGGCTTTGCGCGATACGGCTGGCAACGATGCGGAATTCTTCCGCCACGGCTGGCTCGAACAGGCGGTCCACCGTCGACTGGAACAGCGCAAGCCAGCGCTGGAAGTGCTGCGGCTGTACGCCCGGCAGCGCCATGTGCTTGCCGTAGACATTGCCCTGGAAGCTCTTGGTGCCCAGCATGGTCGTGCTCCAGAACTCCACCATGCGAGCCAGGTGCGGCTCCTGGACCAGTGTCGCGATGGATTCCTGGGTCAGTGGTAAAGTCATGGCTCCATTTTAACCTTGCGGAGCGCGCTCATGATCATTGTCCACCACCTCAATAACTCCCGTTCGCAACGCGTGCTGTGGTTGCTGGAAGAGCTGGGGCTGGCCTATGAGATCAAGCATTACCAGCGTGACCCGAAGACCATGTTGGCGCCGCCGGAGCTGACCAAGGTGCACCCGCTGGGCAAGTCGCCCGTGATCGAGCATGAAGGCAATATCGTCGCCGAGTCGGGCGCCATCATCGAGTACCTGGTGGAGAAGCATGGCAATGACCGGCTGGTGCCGCCGGCCGGCACGCCCGACAAGCTGCGCTGGCGCTACTTCATGCATTACGCCGAAGGCTCGCTGATGTCGCCGCTGCTGATGAAGCTCGTGTTCGACAAGGTTGAATCCTCGCCGGCGCCGTTCTTCGTCAAGCCGATCAAGCGCGCCATCGCGCAGAAGGTGATGTCGAGCTTCGTGCAGCCCAATATCGACCGCCACCTGGCCTACCTGGAGTCCGAACTCGCCAACCGCGACTGGTTCGCTGGCAACGAGTTCAGCGCCGCCGATATCCAGATGAGCTTCCCCCTTGAAGCGGCCGCCTCGCGCGCCGGCCTTGGTGCCAGCCATCCGCGCCTGCAAGCCTTCCTGCAGCGCATCCACGCCCGCCCGGCCTACCAGCGTGCCCTGGAGCGCGGCGGCCCGTACGAACTGCTGCGCTAACACTTAGTGTAAAAAATATTCTAACTTAGTTGTGAAACCACACTAAGTGGATTATGATGTTCCTGCTTGATCTAAAAAACCAATAAAAAGAAAGGAACATCACAATGATCAATCGAGAAGTCCGCTCCCGCATCGCCCAGGAAACCTTGTCCTTCCTGGAGGCTGGTGGCTATGAAAATTCCCATGGCAAGCACGTGGAAATCGCGGACGCACTGGCGCAGGCCAAAGCTGGCACGGTGCATTACAAAGCCGGGGCCCTCGGGCAACCGGTGAACCGCCAAGGTGGCCATCAATCCTTCGCGACCAGGTTCGAGGTGCGTAATGAACCGACATTGGCGGCCGCGCGCCGCCTGATCGGGCTCGGTCATGCCGACCCGCTGTGCCTGAACTTCGCGTCGGCCAAGAATCCGGGCGGTGGCTTCCTTGGCGGCGCCGAGGCGCAGGAGGAGAACCTGGCAAAGTCGTCCGGCCTCTATCCATGCATCGTTCAAATGAACGAAATGTACGAGGCAAACCGCTCACTCAAGTCCTGCATCTACCTGGACGACATGATTTATTCGCCCAAGGTGCCGGTCTTCCGCGGCGACGATTACGAACTGTTGGACGAGCCATATCTGGCGTCGATGGTGACCGCGCCGGCGGTCAATCGCGGCGCAGTCGCACGCAATGAGCCCGAACGCCTCGGCGAGCTTGAGGGGGCCATGCTGGCCCGCATTGAAATGCTGCTTGCGCTCGCCGTGCACCATGGCCATACCGCACTGGTGCTTGGCGCCTGGGGTTGCGGCGTGTTCGGCAACCAGCCGGCGGACATGGCGCGCTGGTTCGCCCAGCATCTGTTGCGCAATCCCAAGTACCGCGATGCGTTCGAGCACGTGGTCTTTGCGGTGCTTGACCGGAAGGGCGCAGCAGTTGCCGCCTTTGAAGCGGAGTTCACTGGAGAAGAAATTAAATGAGGAATGTAATCGAGCTGTGCGAGCATGTTCGCAATCATGGGCAACCCAGGATGGTTCTGTTCTGGGGGCATCAGCCTTCAAAGAATGGTTCGATCACGAAGACTTGCTTCAGCCAATGGTTCGAAGCGGAGTTCGTTATCGATGGCACACGGTACCCGACAGCCGAACATTTCATGATGGCGGAAAAGGCCCGCTTGTTCAGTGACGCAGTTGCGCTGGAACGTATCCTGCAGGCTCGCAACCCGGCAGTCGCCAAAGCCGCCGGCCGCGAAGTACAAGGGTTCGATGAAGAAGTCTGGGCCGCGAACCGTTGGGATATCGTGGTCCAGGCCAACTATGCAAAGTTCGCGCAGAACGCCCCGTTGCGCGACTTCCTGCTCGCCACTGGCGAACAAGTCCTGGTGGAAGCAAGCCCCGTTGATTTCGTCTGGGGTACAGGCTTTGCTGCAGATTCGCCGTATGCAGAGAACCCATCCGAATGGACGGGAATGAATCTACTCGGGTTTGCCTTGATGGAAGTGCGATCGCGTCTCAGCGAGTGAAACGGCTGGTGAAACTGATTAAAGGGGAGCGTTCTTACCAGATTGTGGCGATGTTCGGATAACCTTGCATTTCGCGATCTGCCGTCACGATGGAAGCATCGTACCCCTGTCCAAGTTCAATTGCCGTCGCGGCGTGGTTCCAAAGACGCGAATCTCTCTCATACCACCAGATTAGCGTGTGCGTATCGAGCAATATCATTTGCTCGTCTCTGGCTCAGCTTCCCAGACGGGCGATAACACGTCTCCGTAACTCATTGTCATTTCACGCAATCGATCAATTGCGGTCGGATCGGGAACTGGGAACGGGGTGACCTGCGCGATCAATTCCCCGTGATCTGAAATCAGGAAATTTTCCTCTTTCGCCCGAGCCTGCTCCAACCATTTGATCGGGTCACGTGCGAACTCTTCCATTGAAACAGTTGGCTCCATCTCAGCCTCCATTCGCAATCTTGAATCATCATCTTAATCCTGATGCAGGTGGAGGCAATTTGAGGGAACGCAGAACAGGGTCAGAGCCGTGTTGCGCCATTGTCGATCAGTCTGCTTGAAGGGATCTGTAGCTGTGCTGACTTTGCACGCGGCGATACGGAACAGCAAGTAGCTGTGCGGTAAAATGCCGGCTATGACAGGAAGATTGCTGGCCATTGACGGTTTGAATATTGTGCGGCGTGTGTATGAGGCAAGTCCGGAACCGGACTCGGACCTCAAAGCCGAGATCGCCATGCGCCATGCGTTCAACGCCTTCCAGCGCCTGGTCAACGGCCACGAGCCGACCCATATCCTTCCAGCCTTCGATTACGGCGGTCCCACCTGGCGCCATAGCCTGTACAAGGGCTACCGAGAAGGCCGCCAGCCGATGCCGGAAGTACTGCGCGAGGCGCTGCCCGAGTTCTACATGCAGCTGACCAGGATCGGCATGTGCCCGATCGCCATTCCCGAAGTGGAAGCCGACGATGTAATCGGTACCGTGGTCACGCGCTGGCTCAGCGAGAACCGCGGCGAAGCGGTGGTAGCCACCACCGACAAGGACCTGCACTGCCTGATCGCCGAAGGCGCCCGCATTTGGGACCATTTCAAGTCGGAATGGCACGACCGCGCCTGGGTCGAGCAGAAGTGGGGCGTCACGCCCGGCATGCTGCCCGACCTGCTGGCGCTGATGGGCGACGAGACCGACTCCATCCCCGGCGTCTCCAACGTAGGCGTGAAGACCGCCGCGAAACTGTTGCGAACTTACGGCACTCTGGACGCAATCATGGCCGGTGCAGGCATCTTGAAGGACAAAGTCGGCGAAAGCCTACGAAAAGAGCGCGAGATGTTGTATCTTTCTCGTCAATTGGTACAACTGAAAACGGACGTCCGGATCGGCGTGAGCTGGAATATGCTGGCCTGGGACCACCGTTAGACCTCCTGATGTTAAAAGCGGTTCTTATCGACAGCAGCGCCATTGCACGCGGCCTGCTCAACACGGTGCTGATCGACGGCGGCTACGACGTGGTCGGCCAGGCGCACACCTGCGTGGCAGGCAATGTCCTGCTGATCAAGCATCATCCACAGATCATCTGCATTTCGCGCGACTGCATCGAGGCGGACGAACCGGCCATGCTGGCCATGCGCAAGGAATGGCCGAAAGCCATGATCTTCATGGTGTCGTCGGAATTCGACCAGGCCACCATCCAGAAAGCCCATGCAATGGGCATCAACGGCTATATCGTGAAGCCGTTCAATGGCGGTACGGTATTGAAGACCATCCGCAACACCATCATCGCGACGGTGAAGCGGCAGCAGAAGGCGCAGGCCGACGCGCAAGGCGCCAGCCCGGCCGAGGGATCAGACGAAGTTTGAGCCGTCGATGATGCCGCCGCCCAGGCAGACGTCGCCGTCGTACAGCACGGCCGACTGGCCTGGGGTGACTGCCCACTGGGCATCCATGAATTTCAGCGCGAATTCGCTGTCGCCGTTGGCGGCAACGTCGCATGGCACATCGGCCTGGCGGTAGCGGGTCTTGGCGCTGATGCGGCCTGCTTCCGGCGCCACGCCGGCAACCCAGCTTGCCTGGCCGGCATGCAGGCTTTCCGACAGCAGCCACGGGTGGTCATGGCCTTGCACTACCCACAGCGTATTGTTTTCAACGTCCTTGCGCGCCACGTACCACGCGTCCGACGAACCGTCGGCGTTCTGGTAAGTCTTCACGCCGCCGATGCCGATGCCCTTGCGCTGGCCCAGGGTGTAGAAGGACAGGCCGACGTGCTCGCCGACCACCTTGCCGTCCGGGGTCTTGATCGGACCAGCCTTGTAGGACAGGTAGCGGTTCAGGAATTCGCGGAACGGACGCTCGCCAATAAAGCAGATGCCGGTGGAGTCCTTCTTGGCCGCATTCGGCAGCTGCAGCTTTTCGGCGATCTTGCGCACTTCGGTCTTCGGGATTTCGCCCAGTGGGAACAGGGTCTTCGACAACTGTGCCTGGTTCAGGCGGTGCAGGAAGTAGCTCTGGTCCTTGGTGTGGTCGACGGCTTTCAGCAGCTCGTGGCGGCCGGTGGCGGTGTTGTGGCGCACGCGCGCATAGTGGCCGGTGGCGATCAGGTCCGCGCCCAGGTGCATGGCGTGGTCGAGGAAGGCCTTGAACTTGATCTCCGCATTGCACAAAACGTCCGGGTTCGGGGTGCGGCCGGCCTGGTATTCGCGCAGGAATTCGGCGAATACGCGGTCCTTGTATTCGGCGGCGAAGTTGACGGCTTCGATGTCCACGCCCACCACGTCGGCTACGCTGGCCGCGTCGATCCAGTCCTGGCGCGAGGAACAATATTCGGAATCGTCGTCGTCTTCCCAGTTCTTCATGAACAGGCCAACAACTTCATAGCCTTGTTCTTTCAGTAACCAAGCGGAAACGGAGGAATCAACGCCACCGGACATGCCGATGACCACTTTTTTCTTGCTCATGTTGTAAATCGTCCAAACTTAGAGGAAGTCCTCAGACTTCCTCAAATACCGACACGTGGGTGTGCAGGATTTCCAGGGGGGCACGCTTTCCTGCCAAATATTCATCTACACAGGTCAGCAGCAGGGGGCTGCGGTGGCGTTCGCGGCAGGCCGCGATTTCATCGCGCGTCATCCAATGCGTGCGCAGGATGCCCTCATCCAGTGGGCGTTCCGGATAGTAAGCGCCAACCTCGCCGCAGAAGGCAAAGCGCAGGAAAGTCACCAGCTGGCCGGTACGCGCCGAGCGGTAGCGCGACATATACATGCCTACCAGGGCAGTCGGGGTGAAATCGTAAGCGGTTTCTTCCAGCGTTTCGCGAATGACCGCCTGTTCCAGCGACTCCAGGGGATCGAGGTGGCCGGCGGGCTGGTTCAGGCGAATGCCGTCACTGGTTTCTTCCTCAATCAGAAGAAACTTCCCGTCGCGCTCAATGACGGCGGCGACTGTGACATTCGGTTTCCAGGTACGCGGCATGTTAGTCCATCCTCAGAAGACCCGACATTGTAGCCTGATCTTGCCTCTTCGTTGTTACCACGGCGTGAAATGCTTGTGCATTGCAACAATTCGGCATAGGTAATGTTGGCCGTAGAACATTTCATGTTAGATTTTAGTCAGTTTTTCCCACTATTTGGAGGCATTATGAAGATTGGCGTACCGGCCGAGTCAAGGCCGGGGGAGACCAGGGTGGCGGCAACGCCCGAGACGGTCAAGAAACTAGCAGTCAAACACCAGGTGATCGTGCAGGCGGGAGCCGGCATTCCAGCCTCGGTGACGGACGAAGCATATGCCGCTGCCGGCGCCACCATTGGCACCGCGGCAGAGGCGCTGGGCGCGGAAATGGTACTGAAGGTACGCGCCCCGAACGCCGAAGAGCGCAGCCTGATGAAACCGGGCGCCGTGCTGGTCGGCATGCTGAATCCTTTTGACGGGGAAAACATTGCGGCCATGGCGGCTTCCGGCCTGTCCGCGTTTGCATTGGAAGCTGTGCCGCGTATCACGCGCGCGCAGTCGATGGACGTGCTGTCCTCCCAGGCCAATATCGCGGGCTACAAGGCCGTGATGGTTGGCGCGAATACCTACCAGCGTTTCATGCCCATGCTGATGACCGCAGCGGGTACCGTGAAAGCTGCCCGCGTGCTGATCATGGGCGTCGGCGTGGCCGGCCTGCAAGCGATTGCGACCGCCAAGCGCCTGGGCGCCGTGATCGAAGCGTCCGACGTGCGTCCGCCAGTGAAAGAACAGGTGGAGTCGCTCGGCGCAAAATTCATCGACGTGCCATACCTGACCGACGAAGAGCGCGAGATCGCGCAGGGCGTTGGCGGCTATGCGCGCCCGATGCCGCCTGAATGGATGAAACGCCAGGCGGAACTGGTGCATGAACGCGCCAAGCAGGCTGACATCGTCATTACCACGGCACTGATCCCGGGCCGCCCGGCGCCGGTGCTGATCTCCGAAGAAACCGTGAAGGCCATGAAGCCCGGCTCCGTCATCGTCGACCTGGCGGTGGAGCAGGGCGGCAATTGCCCCTTGTCCGAACTGGGCAAGACGGTGGTCAAGCATGGCGTGTACATCGTGGGCGAGCCTAACCTGGCCTGCCACGTGGCGGCGGACGCCTCCGCCCTGTATGCGCGCAATGTGCTGGACTTCCTCAAGCTGGTCTTCGATAAAGAGGACAAGCTGGTCATCGACCGCGAGGATGAAATCATCAAAGCAACGCTGGTCTGCCATGGCGGCGAGCAGTTGCGGAAATAGGAGAGACGAATGGAAGTCAGTCACACCATCATCAACCTGATCATCTTCGTGCTGGCCGTGTACGTGGGCTACCACGTGGTCTGGAACGTCACGCCGGCGCTGCATACGCCGCTGATGGCGGTAACCAATGCTGTTTCGGCCATCATCATCGTGGGCGCCATGCTGGCGGCTGCGCTGACCGAGGGCCTGGTTGGGCAAATCATGGGCACCATCGCCGTGGCGCTGGCCGCGGTCAATGTGTTCGGCGGATTCCTGGTCACGCAGCGCATGCTGGAGATGTTCAAGAAGAAGGAGAAGAAAGCGCCTGCGGCTGGTGCTGCTGCCTCGGGTGAGAAGGAGGCCAAGGCATGAGCTTCATCACCATGAACCTTGTCACGATGATGTACCTGATCGCGTCGGTCTGTTTCATTCAGGCGTTGAAAGGGTTGTCGTCGCCGGCATCGGCACGCAAGGGCAATGCCTTCGGCATGGCCGGCATGGCGATTGCCGCCGTGACCACCATCGCGCTGATCCTGCGCCTCAAGCACGACGCTTCGGCGGCGGCGGAAACTGCGGAAGCGGTGGCGGCCATGGCGCGCTCGATGGGGCTGGACGTGCATGCCCGCAGCGGTTCGGGCGGCCTGGGCCTTGGCCTGGTGGCGCTCGGCGTGCTGGTCGGCGGCGGCATTGGCGCCGTGCTGGCCAAGCGCGTCGAAATGACCAAGATGCCGGAGCTGGTAGCGGCGATGCACTCGCTGATCGGCATGGCGGCAGTCTGCATCGCCATCGCTGCCGTGGCCGAGCCGCATGCCTTCGGCATCGCGGCGCGCGGCCAGGCACTGCCGGTCGGTAACCGCATCGAGCTGTTCATCGGCACCTTTGTCGGCGCGATTACCTTCAGCGGTTCGGTGATCGCTTTCGGCAAGCTGGCGGGCAAGTACAAGTTCCGCCTGTTCCAGGGCGCGCCGGTCGTATTCAGCGGCCAGCACATGCTGAACCTGGTGCTGGCGCTGGTCATGGTCGGCCTGGGCCTGGTGTTCGTGTTCAGCGGCGGTTCTGAGCCGGCCTGGACGCCGTTCCTGATCATGACGGCGATTGCCTTCGTGCTGGGCGTGCTGATCATCATCCCGATCGGCGGCGCCGATATGCCGGTGGTGGTATCGATGCTGAACTCCTACTCCGGCTGGGCGGCGGCGGGCATTGGCTTCTCGCTCAATAACTCGATGCTGATCATTGCCGGCTCGCTGGTGGGTTCCTCGGGCGCGATCCTGTCCTACATCATGTGCAAGGCGATGAACCGCTCGTTCTTCAACGTGATCCTGGGCGGCTTCGGCGGCGACACTTCCGCTGCGGCGGCAGGCGGCGCGCAGGCGCAGCGCAACGTGAAGTCGGGTTCTTCGGATGACGCCGTGTTCCTGATGCAGAATGCGGAGACCGTGATCATCGTCCCTGGCTATGGCCTGGCGGTGGCACGCGCCCAGCACGCGCTGAAGGAACTGGTCGAGAAGCTCGGCCACCACGGCGTGACGGTGAAGTACGCGATCCACCCGGTCGCGGGCCGCATGCCGGGCCATATGAACGTGCTGCTGGCGGAAGCCGAAGTGCCGTATGACCAGGTGTTCGAGATGGAAGACATCAACAGCGAATTCGCGCAGGCCGACGTGGTGCTGGTGCTGGGCGCGAACGACGTGGTCAATCCGGCGGCGAAAGACCCCAAATCGCCGATCGCCGGCATGCCCATCCTCGAGGCCTACAAGGCCAAGACCATCATCGTCAACAAGCGCTCGATGGCGTCCGGCTATGCAGGCCTGGACAACGAGCTGTTCTACATGGACAAGACCATGATGGTGTTTGGCGACGCCAAGAAAGTGCTTGAGGACATGGTGAAGGCAGCCGAGTAATTAGCCTGCAGGGCAGGAGCAGTTAGCTTGGTTCCTGCCCATTTTTATGGCATCATGAAGCCATGAAAGCCCTAATGAGTAAACGTGCGTCAGAATTATTTGCGGATCCTACCGCGAGAAAACAGCTGCGCGTATTTCTCATGAACAAGCAAGGCGCCAAGCAGCATGCCTCCCTTGAACCTGTCTTTGTTGTAACACCGAGGGATGGCAAGCAGTATAAATTGGAAGTTGTTCCTAAAGCCGAAACAATCGGCTAGTTTACGGATTCATGAATATCGCGCTTCCTGCCCTGCTGATATTCTTACTCCTGCTTCCCGGTTTCATTTTCAGATCGCGATATAAACGAGCGGAGCGCTCATCCCTCGATTACTCACCGTTTGGTCAAGTAGTGACAGAAGGTGTTCTGTGGGCGTTGTGTGCCCATATTGTGTGGTTGTTCCTATCCTATCTGTTATTTTCCAAATGCGTTGATTCCGCCGCATTGCTGACGCTTCTAACTGCATCAAGTAAAGATCAAAGTGAAGCCATTGCAGCAGTCGCACGTGATTCGAGATGGATTACCAGCTACTTCGTCACCATCGTTTTCGCTTCGTTCACGATATCATCAGCAGCCCGTCATCTTATTTCAAGGTTCAGACTGGACCGTGCCTCGTGCATTCTCAGTCCCTTGTTTCGATTTCATCACGCGCCGTGGTACTACCTGCTGACAGGCGCCGATTTCGAGGAGGAGTCAGAACCTGATTTCATCGTCGTTTCCGCGGTCGTTAATATTGCAGGCGAAGGCGTGCTTTATACTGGTGTATTGAGCGAATTCTTTGCAAATGCCGAAGGCCAGCTAGACCGCTTGATTCTGCGCGATGTGATGCGGCGACCGATTTCTAAGGATAAAGAGCCAATCCACGTCATCCTGAAGTCCGAATCGGAAAGTCGCTTTTATCCAATCGACGGCGATTACTTTGTGTTACGGTATGAAGAGGCAATCACACTCAATGTCGAGTATGTGCGACTGGTGGAGCCTCCTACTGTCGAGGCTTAGCGAATTCTAACGAAATTGGCGGGTTTGGCGCGCTGGCGCTGGAATTCGCTGATCTCGGTGGCGTAGCGTTGCTGCGAGGCGGGCGTGTGCCAGCTGTTCTGCGCCTTGATCATGGCGGCGGCGCCTTCGGGCGTGCCGACGATCTGGTCGATGCGTTTGACCGTTGCCATGCCCCAGGCGTTGCGCGGGCAGGCGATGCCGCCCAGCATGGGCTTGTTGTTTTGCGCGATCGGTACCGTTTTCAGGGCGCCGATCTCCGGCTCGGCTTTGCTGGCGTATTGCAAGGCGTAGTCGTAGTCGAGCGTGTAGTCGGCGCGGCCGCGTACCACCAGCTTCAGCACATTGCGGCCGTAATCGCCGACCGAGGTGGTTTCCAGCCTTGAGCTGGCGGGGCGCCTGGCCAGCAGGTCGTCCACCGCTGCACCGTAGCTGCGGCGCTCCACCACGATGCCGCGCAAGACGGGATCGGCCAGCAATTTCTGCAGGTCGGCTTCGCCATGCGCGTTCAGCGGCAGGCGCGGCAGGGTACTTTCCTGCGCCACCAGCTGCAGCGGCGGCACCAGGTTGGTGTTGACGAAGTAGGCCAGCTTGTCCCTCTCGGCATTGCGCAAGGCGGCCACCACGCAGGCTTGCTCGCCGCGTTCGATCATCAGCCAGGTCCGTTTTGGATTGGCGTAGATGAAGCGATGCTCGGCATCGGGCCAGTGCGCGCTGATGTACAGCACGATCTGGTCGGCGATGCCGGTGGTGGGCTTGCCGTCCACCGGCATCGAGGCGGGCGGCACATCGGGCATCAGCCAGGACATCTTGTCGCGTGCCTGCGCGCCCGATGCCAGCAGGGCGACAAGCAGTGCGAGGGCGGGGCGGCGCATGTGCTTTCCTTTAACGGCGGCCGTACATCATCAGCTCGGCCAGCACGGCGCGGGCCGGGGCGGCGACGTCGATGGCGGCCAGGCCGAGGCCGAGCAGGGGCTGCAGCATTGATTCGTTGGCGAAGATGCGGGCCATGGTGTCGGTCAGGCGCACGGTGAGCTTGCGGTCCTGGCGGCGCTGGACGGCGTATTGCTCCAGCGCCTGCGGGGTGGCGCCGCGCGCCAGGGCGCGCGCCAGCTCGGTGGCATCGCGCAGGCCCAGGTTCAGGCCCTGGCCGGCAACCGGGTGCAGGGTTTGCGCTGCGTTGCCGATGGCGACGCTGCGCGCGCTGCCGGTGGCGCCTGCGTTCAGGCCGAGCGGGAAAGCCAGGCGGCGCGTGGCGTGAGTGAACTTGCCGAGGCGTTCGCCGAAGGTTTCGCCCAGCCTGGCAAGGAAGGCGGCATCGTCCAGCGCGAGGATGGCTTGCGCGCTGGCAGGGCGTGCGCACCAGACCAGCGAATAGCCGTCGTCCTGCGGCAGCAGGGCCAGCGGGCCTTCGCTGGTGAAGCGTTCGTAGGCGCGGTGCGCTACCGGGGCGCTGGTGTTGACCTGGGCGATGATGGCGCTCTGCCGGTAGTCGCGCGTTTCGGCCTTGTCGGCTTGTTCGCCGAACAGGCCGCCTTCGGCTTGCACCACCACGGCGGCGCGCAGCACGCGCGGGCTTTGGCCTTCGCTTTCGAGGTGCAGGGTGACGCTGTCGCCGGCTTCATCGCTGCCGGTGACGCGCGCCGGGCGCAGGGCAGCGATGCCGAGGCGTTCGCAGACCCTGCCCAGCGCTTCGACGATGGCGCCGTAGCGGGTGACGTAGCCCAGCGCGGGCAGCCCGTGCTCGTCGCGCGTGATCATGCTGCGGCCGAACTGGCCGCGCCGCGAGACGTGGATTTCGTGGATGGCGGTGGCGTGGATCGGCCAGGCGCCGACCTGCTCGAGGATCTGGCGGCTGCCGTAGGACAGGGCAAGGGTGCGCGGGTCCTGCATGGCTTGCTCGAGCGGCTTGGCGTCCACCAGCACGATGCGGGCGGCATCGACCCCGCGCTTTACCAGCAGCGCCGCCAGCGCCATGCCGGCCGGGCCTGCGCCGCAAATGGCGATATCGTAGTCAATCATTTCATCAAAGCTTCAATCTCGGCCGCCGTTTTGGGCGCGCCGCCCGTCAACAGCTGGAAGCCGCCTTCGGTGACGATCACGTCGTCTTCGATGCGGATGCCGATGTTCCAGTACTTCTCGGGCACGCCTTCGGCCGGGCGCACGTAGATTCCGGGTTCCACCGTCATTGCCATGCCGGCCTGCAGCAGGCGCGATGGCTTGTCTTCGCGCGCGACGTCGCGGTACTGGCCGACGTCGTGCACGTCCATCCCGATCCAGTGGCCGGTGCCGTGCATGTAGAACTGCGTGTATTTTTTCTCGGCCAGCACGTCGTCCAGCGTGCCTTGCAGCAGGCCGCAGTCCAGCATGCCCTGCGCCAGAACGTGCACGGCAGCGTCGTGGGCGTCGTGGTATTTGCGCCCCGGCTTGATGGCGTCGAAGGCGGCTTGCTGCGCGGCCAGCACCAGTTCGTACAGCTCGCGCTGGGCGGGGCTGAAGCGGCCGTTGACCGGGAAGGTACGGGTAATGTCGGAGGCGTAGCCATCGAGCTCGCAGCCGGCGTCGATCAGCACCAGGTCGCCGTCCTGGATGCGGCGGTTGTTGGCGTTGTAGTGCAAGACGCAGGCGTTGGGGCCGGAAGCCACGATCGGCGTATAGGCCGGGAACTGGGCGCCGTGGCGGCGGAACTCGTGCAGCAGTTCGGCCTCCAGTTGGTATTCAAAGGCGCCGGGCCTGGCGAAGCGCATGGCGCGCGCGTGGGCGCCGGCTGAGATTTCGCCGGCGCGCAGCATGATGGCGGCTTCGTGTTCGTCCTTGAACAGGCGCATCTCGTCGACCAGCGGCGGCAGGTCGCGCAGCACGGGTGGCGCAGTGGCGCCGCTGCGCGCGAGCCGGCGCACGCCGTCGAACCAGCGCCGCTGCTGCTCTTCGCCGCCGCGCGCCAGCGCGGCGTACAGGGCGCTGGCGTTGGACAGGTGGCGCACCATGTGCTCGTCCAGCGCGCCGATCGGGTGGGCGGCATCGAAGCCGAATGCTTCGCGGGCGGCGTCGGGGCCGTAGCGGTAGCCGTCCCAGATTTCGGATTCGAGGTGCTTTTCGCGGCAGAACAGGATCGATTGCGCGGCAGCTTTGCCGCGCGGCGCGACCAGCACCAGCACCGCTTCCGGCTCGCTGAAGCCGGTCAGGTAGTAGAACGAGCTGTCGTGGCGGTAGGGGTATTCGGTGTCGGCATTGCGCGTCGCTTCGGGCGCGGTGCCGATGACCGCCACGCTGCCCGCTTCCATCTGGGCCAGCAGGCGCGCGCGGCGGTCGGAGTAGGGTTTCATGCGTTGAGCTCTTCCAGTTGGCGCACGGTGCCGACGTTGACCCATTCATCCTGGTAGATCTCGCCGCCGATGCGGCCCTGGCCGGCGTATTCGAACAGCAGCTTGCCCAGGCCCGCCTTCTGGCCTGGCGTGATGCCGGCGAACATTTCGGGACGGTACACGCCGATATTGGCGAAGTTCCACTTCGGCGAGCCTGCGCCGGAAATGGTGTACAGGTTCAGCGCGAAGTCGCCTTCCGGGTTGTGCCACGGGTTGGGCGTCAGCCAGATCCAGGCGATGTCGCGCACGTCGGCAGGATACGGGTCGCCGCGGTGGTCCTTGTCCTTCAGCACGTCCAGCGCTTCGGAGAAATCGAAGTGCGGGCAGTAGATGTCGCCCGACAGCACCAGGAAGGGCTGGTCGCCCAGCAGGTGCAGCGCATTGGCGATGCCGCCTGCCGTTTCCAGCGCCTCCGCTTCCGGCGAATAGCGGATTTTGGCGCCGAACTGCGAACCGTCGCCCAGCGCTTCCTCGATCATGTGGCCGAGGTGGGCGTGGTTGATGACGATCTCCGTGATCCCGGCGCGCACCAGGTTCAGGATGTGCCAGACGATCAGCGGCCGGCCGCGCACTTTCAGGAGCGGCTTGGGGCAGGTGTCGGTCAGGGGCCGCATGCGTTCGCCGCGGCCGGCGGCGAGGATCATGGCTTTCATGCGTCGCCCCCTCAGAAGGTGTAGCCGACTTGCGGCGCGGTGCCTTCCAGCGTGTCGAGCAGCTTGATCAGCGGCTTCAGTTCGCGGTAGCGGTTGGCGGTCTTGCGCACGTATTCCATCACGGTCGGCAGGTCGCCCAGGTAGTGCGGCTTGCCGTCGCGGTAGTTCAGGCGGCAGAAGATGCCGAGGATCTTCAGGTGGCGCTGCAGGGCCATGTACTCGAAGTCCTGGTAGAACTCGTCGAAGTCTTTTTTCACCGGCAGGCCGGCGCTGCGCGCGTGCTGCCAGTAGCGGATCAGCCAGTCCAGCACCAGTTCCTCGTCCCACGACACATAGGCGTCGCGCAGCAGCGAGGCGGCATCGTAGGTGATCGGGCCCCATACCGCGTCCTGGAAGTCGAGGATGCCGGGGTTGCCCTCGTCCATCCACATCAGGTTGCGCGAATGGTAGTCGCGGTGCATGAACACCTGGGGCTGGGCCAGGCAGTTGGCCAGGATCGCCTCGAACACCTTGTCCAGTTCCTGCTGCTGCTTCTCGCTCAGGGTGGTGGCCAGGTGCTTGCCGATATACCACTCGGGGAAGATATTCAGTTCGCGCAGCATGAAGGCGCGGTCGAATTCCGGCAGCACGCCGGGCTGGCTTGCCTGCTGGATCCTGACCAGGGCCGACAACGCTTCGGCGTACAGGGTGGCGGCCGAATCGTGGTTCAGCGCCTGCAGGTAGGTGGTGGTGCCGAGGTCGGACAGCAGCAGGAAGCCCTGCGCGATGTTTTCGGCGGCGATTTTCGGCACCGAGACGCCGGCAGCTTGCAGCAGGCCCTGGACTTTCACGTAGGCGGGCACGTTTTCGCGCTGCGGCGGGGCGTCCATGGCGACCAGGGTGGCGCCATGGACGGCGCGGTGCGCGGGCAGCACGTCGACGCGGAAATAGCGGCGGAAGCTGGCGTCCTCGGAGGCCGGGCGCGCCGATGCGGCGTCCACCAGGCCGGTGCCTTGCAGCCACTCGGTGAGCTCGGCAAGGCGTGGATCGGCGGCTGGGGATGGTGAATTAGACAATAAAGACATTAAAGCAGCCTGCGAAATCCAGTCAGTGGTAAAGATTCCCATATAATAAGGGATTCACATTAAAAAATCGCCTTTATGGTGTTTCACGCGTCCCACCCATGACCCGGTTCCTGGCACCCCCCAACCCAAAGCGCTGGGCGTTCGCCTTGACCGCCATTGCCGCCGCCACCACGGCGATGTCCGCCCATGCACAGTCGCATCCCGCGGCCAAGCGCCCGCCGCACGTGGAAGACAAGAATGCCCCGACCACCGTGCGCGCCGAGGACATGTCCGGCCGCCCGGAGCGCGACCTGCGCCTGCTGCGCGACGTGGAAGTGGTGCACGACAAGACGCGCGTGACCGCCGATGCGGCCAGCTTCCAGCAGGTGGAGCAGGAACTCGAGGCCAAGGGCAATGTGCGCCTGTGGCGCTTCGGCGACTATTACACCGCCGATGAACTGAAGCTGAACCTGGAAACGGCGCGCGGCTATGCGCTGCAGCCGACCTACCAGCTGGAAACCAACAATGCCCAGGGCAAGGCGCAGCGCATCAACTTCCTGAACGACGATGAAGCCCAGGTGGTCGACGGCACCTACAGCACCTGCCAGGGACCCAACCCGGACTGGTACGTGAAGGCGCGCTCGCTCAACCTGGACCAGGGCCGCGACGTCGGCACCGCCGGCGCCACCCTGATCTATTTCAAGGACGTGCCGATCCTGGGCACGCCCGCCATGTCGTTCTCGCTGTCGGGCGCGCGCCGCTCCGGCTGGCTGCCGCCGACCCCGTCCTACTCCTCGCGCGGCGGGGCCGAACTGGTGGTGCCGTATTACTTCAATATCGCGCCCAACCGCGACCTGACGCTGTACCCGCGCTATATTGCGCGCCGCGGCATGCAGCTGGGCGGCGTGGCCCGCTACATCGGCGAAACCGATGCCGGCAACTACTACGAGGGCAGGACCCTGCTCGAGTACCTGCCGAACGACAAGGAAGCCAACCGCGACCGCTGGCAGCTGCACACGGTGCACACGCAGCACCTGAGCGAGGACTGGACCTACGGCTGGAATATGCGCGCCGCGTCGGACAACAACTACCCGAGCGACTTTTCCAAGACCGTGGCCTCGTCGTCCGAGCGCCAGCTGCTCAAGGAGCTGCGCACCGATTACAGCGGCGAATTCTGGAGCCTGACCGCGCGCGCCCAGAAGTACCACGTGCTGCAGGATCCTGGCTATCCCGCGGACCCTAACCTGTTCGTGTCGCGTCCTTACGACCGCCTGCCGGCCATCAACCTGCACGCGGCGAACTACGACGTGGGCGGCTTCGACTGGCAGTTCGATTCCGAATTGACCCGCTTCTGGCATCCGGACCTGATCAAGGGCAACCGCCTGGTGGCGGTGCCGCAATTGAGCTACCCGATCATCGGCGCATCCTATTTCGTGACGCCGAAAGTGATGCTGAACGCCAGCGCCTACCAGCTTGATGCCTTCGGCAGCGACCCATCGCGCTCGCTGCAGCGCGCCGTGCCGACCTTCTCGCTCGATTCGGGCCTGGTGTTCGAGCGCGACACCAAGTTCGCGGGCAAGAAGCTGACCCAGACCCTGGAGCCGCGCCTGTTCTACGTCTACACGCCGTACCGCAAGCAGGACGAATTCCCGAACTTCGACACGGCGCCGGCCACCTTCAACTTCTCGCAGATCTTCAGCGAGAACCGTTTCGTCGGCTCCGACCGCATCGGCGACGCCAACCAGGTGACGGCGGCCGTGGTGTCGCGCTTCCTGGAAAGCAGCGGCGCTGAGCGCCTGCGCCTGGCTTTCGGCCAGCGCTTCTACTTTGCCGACCAGCGCGTGCAGATCGACAATTCCACGCCGGTCAACAGCACCCGTTCCGACATGCTGCTGGCCGCCACCGGCCGCATCTCCAATTCCTGGGGCATCGACAGCCTGGTGCAGTACAACCCGAGCACCAGCAAGGTCACCACCTCGAATATGTCGCTGCAGTACACGCCGGGCACCTACAAGGTGATCAACGCCGGCTACCGCTACGTGCGCGACAGCTTCAAGAATGCCGACCTGTCGACCCAGTGGCCGATCTCGGACAAGTGGTTCGGCGTGGGCCGCGTGTCGTACTCGCTGCGCGAGCACAAGATGCTGGAAAGCGTGGTGGGGCTGGAATACAACTGCGATTGCTGGGTATTCCGCATGGGCGCGCAGCGCTTCGTCACCACCGCCAAGAAGACCTCGACCCAGTTCTTCTTCCAGCTGGAGTTGAACGGCCTGTCCAAGCTCGGTTTCGGCAACCCGCTGGAGGTGCTGAAAAACAGCATCCCTGGCTATCGCCGCGTCAATGAAGGCCGTTAAGCTTTCGATTTCCTCAACACTGATACATGAGCGTTTCAGATATGCACCCGATCAAATTAGCTGCTGCCCTGCTGTGTGCTTCCCTTGCCGTCCCGGCCCTGGCGCAAGACGCCAAGCCTGCCAAGCCGGCGGTGCCGGCCACACCGGCCGCCGCTGCCAAGGCGGCGCCATCGAAGGGCTTCACGCCGCCGGGCCAGTCGGCCAACGCGCCGATCGACGCCATCGCCGTCATCGTCAACGATGAAGTGATCACCCAGCGCGAACTGAATGAACGCGTGACCACCATCGTGCAGCGCATGCAGCAGCAGAAGCTGGCCTTGCCCGATGCGGCGGAACTGCGCAAGCAGGTGCTCGAGCGCATGATCGTGGAACGCGCCCAGCTGCAGCTGGCCAAGGAAATGGGCGTGCGGGTGGACGACAATATGCTCGACCGCGCCATCGGCCGCATCGCCGAGCAGCAGAAGATGACGGTGCAGCAGCTGCGCAACCAGATGGAAAAGGAAGGCACCACCTTCGCTTCCTTCCGCGAAGAGATCCGCGAAGAGATCATCATGCAGCGCCTGCGCGAGTATGAGGTCGACAACAAGATCACCATCGGCGAGGCGGAAGTGGACAACTTCATCGCTGCCGAAAAAGCGGCGGCGTCCGAGCAGTTCGAACTGAATATCTCGCAGATCATGGTGCGCATCCCGGAAAACGCTTCGCCGGACGTGATCGGCCAGCGCCAGAAGCGCGCCGAGGAAGTGCTGCGCCAGCTGCGCACCGGCGCCGACTTTGCCAAGATGGCCGCCACCTATTCCGACGCTTCCGACGCGCTGCAAGGCGGCGCCGTGGGCTGGCGCCCGGGCGGCGCGCTGCCGCCGATCTTCGCCGAGGCGCTCAACAAGCTGAAGCCGGGCCAGAACACCCCGATCATCAAGAGCGCGGCCGGCTTCCACATCCTGAAGCTGGTCGACAAGCGCAGCATGGCCGATTCGGCCGCGCAGGAAACCGTGCAGCAGACCCACGCCCGCCACATCCTGCTGAAGGTGACGCCGACCATGAGCGCGGCCGACGCCAAGCGCAAGCTGCTGGAACTGAAAGAGCGCCTGGACAACAAGGCCGCCAAGTTCGAGGAACTGGCGCGCCTGTTCTCCAACGACAGCAGCGCCAACAAGGGCGGCGACATGGGCTGGCTGTACCCGGGCGACACCGTGCCCGAATTCGAGCAGGCCATGAACGGCCTGAAGGTGGGCCAGGTGTCCGAACCGGTGGAAACCTCCTTCGGCTACCACCTGATCGAAGTGATCGAGCGCAAATCCGACGACGTCTCGAAAGAGAAGCAGCGCGCAGCCGCCCGCAACGCCCTGCGCGAGCGCAAGCTGGTGGAAGCGGTGGAAGACTGGCAGCGCCAGGTGCGCGACCGCGCCTACGTCGAATTCCGCGACGAGTCGCTGAAGTAAGCAGGACGGGCACACCATGAGCGCCAACCTGCAAGCACGGCGCCCGGGTGTGCGCCCCGGGGTTCGTCCGGTGATTGCCATCACCACCGGCGAGCCGGCCGGCATCGGGCCGGAAATCGCCATCCGCGCGGCCTGGGCCATGCGGCACCAGGTCAACGCGGTGCTGGTGGGCGACGCCGCCTTCCTGGCCATGACCGCCTCGGCCATCGACCCCGGAATCCGCATCAGCGCCGTCACCACCATGGCGGCGCGCAATGCCGGCCTGCCGCACTTCGGCGCCGACCGCCTGTGCGCATTGGACATCCCGCTGGGCGCCCATGTGCAGCCGGGCGTGCTGGACAAGGAAAACGGCCGCTACGTGCTCTCCACGCTGGACGCCGCCATCGAAGGCATCAACGCCGGCTGGTTCGAAGCAGTAGCCACCGCGCCGGTGCAGAAATCGACCATCAACGATGCCGGCGTGCCGTTTTCCGGCCACACCGAATACTTTGCCGAGCAGACCGGCACCGCGCGCGTGGTGATGATGCTGGCCGGCCAGCCGCACGGCGGCGAACTGGCGCAGCTGCGCGTTGCGCTGGCCACCACCCACCTGCCGCTGAAAGACGTCAGCGCCGCCATCACGCAGGAGAGCCTGGCGCAGACCCTGGATATCCTCCACGCCGACCTGCGCGGCAAGTTCGGCATCGCCGCGCCGCGCATCCTGGTGGCGGGCCTGAACCCGCACGCCGGCGAAAACGGCTACCTGGGGCGGGAGGAAATCGACACCATCGCGCCGGCGCTGGAAGCGGCGCGCGCGCGCGGCATCGACGCCCGCGGCCCGTACCCGGCCGACACCCTGTTCCAGCCGAAGTACCTGCAGGACGCCGACTGCGTGCTGGCCATGTACCACGACCAGGGCCTGCCGGTGCTGAAATACGCCACCTTCGGCCACGGCATCAACATCACGCTCGGCCTGCCGCTGATCCGCACCTCGGTCGACCACGGCACCGCGCTCGACCTGGCAGCGCAAGGCATCGGCCGCGCCGACTGCTCCAGCATGCAGGCCGCCCTCGAGGCGGCGCTGCAGATGGCGCAGTCCAGCCAATAAGCAGAAAGAACAACCATGAAACACATAGCCCGCAAACGCTTCGGCCAGAACTTCCTGCAGGACGACCGCGTCCTGGGCGACATCATCGACTCGATCGCGCCGGCCGCCGGCGACACCATGGTGGAAATCGGCCCCGGCCTGGCCGCCATGACCGACCTGCTGCTCAAGTCCCTGCCGCACATGCACGTGGTGGAACTGGACCGCGACCTGGTGGCGCGCCTGGAAAAGCGCTACCCGCGCGAAAAGCTGACCATCCATGCCGGCGACGCGCTGAAGTTCGACTTCGGCTACATCCCGCTGCCGGAAGGGAAGAAGCTGCGCGTGGTGGGCAACCTGCCGTACAACATCTCCTCGCCGCTGCTGTTCCACCTGGCCGAATTCGCGCCGATCGTGCAGGACCAGCATTTCATGCTGCAAAAGGAAGTGGTGGAGCGCATGGTGGCCGAACCCGGCACCAAGGCCTACAGCCGGCTGTCGGTGATGCTGCAATGGCGCTACCGCATGGCCATGCTGTTCATCGTGCCGCCGGACGCCTTCGACCCGCCGCCGAAAGTCGATTCGGCCATCGTGCGCATGATCCCGATCGAGCAGCCGCTGGCCTGCGACCCGGCGCGGCTGGAAGCGGTGGTGCAGAAAGCCTTCTCGCAGCGGCGCAAGGTGATCCGCAACTGCGTGGCCGGCATGTTCACCGAGGAGCAGCTGGTGGCGGCCGGCATCAACCCGCAAGACCGGCCGGAAGCCGTGCCGGTGGAAGCCTACGTGGCCCTGGCCAACCTGCCTGTCTAATTGAAAGTCGGGGTCAGGTCTGGCAATCGGACATTTTCGCTTGCGAAAATGTCCGATTGCCAGACCTGACCCCGACTTTTTATCTGCTGGCGATGAGTTCCAGCACCTGGTCGGCCACGCGCTGCCAGGTGAAGGTTTTGGCGTGGTCGAGGCTGGCGGCGCTGACTTCGCGCCAGTAGGCGGGCTGCTCGAATTGCAGGATCGCGCGGCTCCAGGCCGCCGCATCGAGGCGCGCCGGGTAGCGCGGGTAATCCTTGGCCCAGACCTTGATGCTGTCGAGCTCGTGGGTCAGGACCGGAATCCCGGCTGCCATGCCTTCCAGGATGGTCAGGCCGAAACTCTCCAGGTCGGTCGGGTGCAGCAGCAGGAAGGCCTGGCGCAACAGGCCGATGACTTCCGCCTGGCCTTGCCGGCCGTGGAACGTGATGCTGGGCGACTGGCCATGCTTGGCCAGCAAGCCGGCCAGCAGCGGGCCGTCGCCCACGATGTCGAGGTGGTAGCCTTGCTGCGGCAGGCTGCTGTGCATGAAGAAATCGGCCAGCCAGTCGACGTTCTTGCTGCCGTCGAGGCGGCCGATATACAGCAGGCGTTTGGCAGCCGGATAGGGCGGCGGGCTGGGCGGGAAAAAACGCTCGTCCACGCCCAGCGGCAGCGACCTGATCTCCAGGCCCCATTTGCGCCGGGTTTTCTCCGCCGCACGGTAGCCGAGATAAAAGACGTCGCCGGCCGGCACCTGGCGGAAGAAGCCGCGCATCGAGACGCCCGGCAGGAAGTGCCGGCAACGGCCGCGCAGCGCGGGGTAGCGCTTGGCCAGCAGGTAGGCATCGGCTTCATAAAACGTCACGATGCGGTCGTACTGCGCCAGGTCGATGCCGCTGCGCTGCAGCGAGCGGAAAAAGCTGCGGCTCTCGATCTTGAACGGGCTGGTCATCAGGAGCTTGCTGAGCACGCGGTTCAGGCGCGAGTCGCGCGCGGCAAACGGCAAGGTGCGCAGCGTGATGCCGTCGATGTCGATCAGCCGTGTGCGGCCCGGGCCGGGTTCGCCGCTGAGCAGCGTAATCTGCGCCTGGTGTTGCAGGCGCTGGCAAAACTGGCTGACCACGGTTTCCGTGCCGCCGATATAGCCGGCAACGGTCGGGCAGATGAACAGCAGCTTCAAGGTGTCTTGCTTCATGCGGTGCTCGCCTTCACCGTGCCGGCCGCGCGCAGCGGCGCCGGGGCGTGGTACAGCAGGGCGCCTTGCAGGCCCAGGAACAGCATCACCCAGGCGCGGCTCACCGAGCCCATGAAGACGGTGTTGGTAAAGCTGCACAAGACCAGCACCAGGGCGAAGGCAAACACGATGCGCCCTTCGAAGCGCTGGCGCTGGCGCCAGCCGGTCAGCAGCAGGGCGGCATACAGCCAGAGCAAGGCCAGCAGGCCAAAGATGCCGTAAAACGAGGCGTAGAACAGGAAGGCGTTATGTGGCTCGACGAAGGCCTTGGCTTCGTCGCCGCGCGGCTGGCTGGACCAGGCGGCCTCGAAACCGGCGGCGCCGCCGCCCAGCAGCGGATGGGCACGGAACACGCCCCAGGCCGTCTTCCACATTTCCAGGCGATAGCCGAGCGAGGTTTGCGTGACGTTTTGCTGCAGCAGCTGCATATCGCTGGCCGCGTCGTGGATCCTTTTTTGCACCGTCGGCGCCATCAGCAGCGCCACGCTGGCCAGCACGCACAGCAGGGCAGCCTTGCCGCGGTGCTGGCGGGCGAACAGGTTGGTGATGATAAAAGGCAACAAAACCAGCACCACCCACATCCCGGTCCGTCCCATGCCCGAGGTCAGGCCAAAGAAGAACAGGGCCATGCCGGCCGCGTACGCGGCCCGCATGCCCTTGCTGGTTTCATATTTGTAAAGAATCGACAGCAGGACCACGCCGATGGCCAGGAACTGGGAATACAGGATGTAGTTGGCGATCAGGGACGGCGGGTCGAGCGGCCACCAGCCTTTGTAGGGCAGCTGGGCATACAGGAAGCCGACCAGGATCCCGGCCAGCAGCGCCCGCAACCAGGGCAGGATGGGCAGCTGGCTGGCGGCCAGGAACACCATGAGCGCGATCAGCCAGTAGTAGCTGGCTTCGGAATGGATCACCAGCTTGCTGCTGGCGGGGTGGATCAGCAGCGACAGGGCCGGCAAGGCGGCCAGCATGGCGGCCGGCCAGACCCAGGGCAGGCTGCGCCAGGCGCGCAGCGCCCTGGTAAAGCCGCCGCCGGCGACAAACAGCATGAAGCCGATGGCCAGTGCGATGAACAGCAGTGCCTTGGAAAGGGGAAGGAAGAAGAACGCTACCGCGTAGGCTTTTTGCGTTGCATTCAGCAGTTTTACCGCTTGGCCCTGGTAGCCGTCTGATGTCATAAATTTTCCAGCTTTGCCGCGTGGCTCTTGAAACAGTAGGCGACTATAGCCTACAACGGCCGCGCCCATCAAGACTGGCCCGGCTGCGGGGCGGCTGCCACGGGGCAAAAAAAAGCCCGCTCAGGGAGCGGGCTGAATCCATTTCTGTTAAGAAGTGGAGGAGACAGGGGTAATTATGCTGCGTCGCGGCATATTGTTCCAATTTATTTTTGGAATCCCAGTCATTCCACTCGCTTATATCACTGGCAGACCACCCGCACATTGTTGCGCGGCTCGTCGCCCATCACGCCGCTGCCGTTGAAGACCGTGCAGCTGAGGGGGGCGGGCTGGGTCAGCACGGAAATGCCGTAGGCGGTGCCGACCGGGATCAGGTTGGGCAAGACGAAGCTGGTGGCGCCCTTGGCGACCGCAATGCTGCCGCTCGAGCTGCCGTTGACCAGCACCAGGCCGTCCGCCGACAGGCCTTCCACGGTGCCGCTGACGGCATAGCTGTTCTGGACGCAGCTGATCTGGATGTTGATGCTGGTGGTATGGCCGGCCGAGCCGATATTGGTGGCGCCCAGGAAGTCGCACTTCATGTGCGCCGGCTGCTGCACGAATTCGACCTTGTATTCGGTGCCATAGCTGATGCCGTTGGGGAAGCTGAAGCTGGTGGCGCCGGCCGGTACTTCGACGATGTCGCCGCCGTTGACTTGCAGCTTCAGGCCGCTGTTGGACAGGCCGGACACGGTGCCGCCGACGG
>CAMLSG010000046.1 GCA_946482635.1 uncultured Duganella sp. | reverse complement strand
AAGCCAAGGCGCTGCGCAAGCTGCGCCACCCAAGCCGCTCCGACAAGCTGAAGAGCTTCCTGGAAGGGAATTAAGGCCCAACGGGCCTCTAGCTCACGCTTGGTTAGAGCAGCGGACTCATAATCCGTTGGTACCCGGTTCGACTCCGGGGAGGCCTACCAACCCACCGACAACAGCCCGGTCTTCGGATCGGGCTTTGTTTTGCACTCACTGAATATGATCAAAATTCGCTACCACCTCCTTGGCCTGGCAATCGCGCTGGCCACCCTGGGCTCGGGCCACGCTGCCCCCATGAGTGACGCCCTCGTTAAGCAGCTATTGCCTGGCAAGACTCGCTGCGATGATGCACGCAACGACGCCATCTACCGGAAGATGAATGTGGACTTTGACGAGTACTGCACCTGCCATCCTAAAAAGGCCGAGGTATTGCTGCGTGCCGCTGACTGGCAATCCCCTGAGAACCCAACGGCTGCGGACAAGGACAAGTACCGCGATTTGCTGACTGAAGCTGAAGTCGCATGCATGAAGCCATACGTTAAAAAGTATACTGCCCAACAATTGCTGGAAATGTGTCGTGCCGGCCGGGGCATCTTCGACCAGTTGGCCAAGCAAGGTGCTGCAGCATTGGAGAAGGGCTGTCCATGCATCGCCACCAAGGCAACCGAGCAGACCTACGGGGTAGGTGATTCGCCCATTAACCCGAACACAGATACCAAAGCCGCCCTGGCTGCGGCCATCGCCTCCTGCAAACAGTAGTCAAAGGGGGCATTGACGTGCGATTCCCAAAGGTCGCTGGGCTCTTGTCGTTTTGCGCGATGGCGATTGCTGCCAACGCCGCAACGTTGACTGAGGCCCAGGTTCAAAAACTGATGCCGGTGGCAGTCGAGGGTTGCCAGGCCGCGCGTGCCAGTCCGGAACTGGGCAAGGTCGTTAGCGACTTCGACCAGTTTTGCAAATGCACGGAACAGCGTATAGCTGGCTTCCTGCGCGAAGGCGCATGGCAGTCGCCGGGAGCTTTTTCCGACGCAGACAAGAAGCAGTTCGATGCCTTCCTCATGAAAGCCGGAGCAGTTTGCGCCCGCCCTTTTTATTTGAAGAAGATTGAAATCGGCCTTGTTGAGCGGTGTGCCACGGCCGAGGGACGGTTTCGGGTATTGGCCGAGAAAGGCCCCGAAGCACTGAAGGCCGCTTGCCAGTGCGTTGCTACGACGACAATGAGCCAGGTGGTGATACCGCATGAAACGGATATCATGCGGCGCAAAGACCTGGACACCAAAACAGTTATGGCCGAGGCAATCACCTCCTGCCAGCCGAAGTGACGCCATTTATGCGGCTTCGTGCCCAGGAAACTAAGACTTGACGGATAGGGCTACCGGCCCTATCCTGCCGGGTTCCCAGGGCCCTTAGCTCATGCTTGGTTAGAGCAGAGGACTCATAATCCTTTGGTGCCCGGTTCGACTCCGGGAGGGCCTACCAATTCGCGTTATGCTTAGAAAATAAGCCCCAACGAGAAATCGTCGGGGCTTTTTTCGATTTTGGAGTATCGCCTGGCCAGGCTGGTTACCCATGCGCTTCACTTTTTATCATTCCTGGATACGGGCGAAACGGCGCCGGAAGTACCAGGTCAGATATGCGAGGAAGACGATGGCCGCGGTGACCGAGCCGGCTATCAAGCCTTTTCCAAGCCATTCATAACCGCAACCATTGCCATGCATCTCGCCGAACCAGGTGCATGGCATCTGGATGAACACGAACAGGCCGACCAGCCCGGCAATCACGCTGACGAATAAGGCCCAGAGCACAAACGCCAGATTTAGAAATAGCTTCATCAAGTCTCCAAATAATCCATCGCGGGGATTATAGGTGTTCTCAACCTGGCAACAGCGTACTGTTCATTCTCGCGGGAAGGGCCGGAATCGTACACGAGGCACTGTTATCTACATGGTAATATTTCTGCCATGCATTTCCACAGCCTCCTCAAACTGATTTTGGTAGCCACCTGCTGCATGTTGCTCAGCGCTTGTGGCGAGTCGCCGTCAGGACCCTATGCAAAATGGATGTATAACGATGAGTCGGTACTATCGGTTGCACAACAGGGACCATTCACAATCCTTCACATCGAGCACCGGCCGCGTGGCTGGGGCTCGTTCAGTGGGACTGGCAGCCGTTTTGACCGTATCCTGTATAAGGACAAAATCGTCGTCAAGGAAGCGAGGATAACGGAAGCGTGGAAAGACGCCGGAAATTCGGCGATCTTGGCAGAAATCTACTCCGAAACCAAAAGCTGGCTGAATCTCGTTTATGAATTGAACGGCAAGGCGGTCGTAAAACGGATCGATGCAGGCAAAGATGGCTGGTCCAATGCCGACTTCGGGGAGCCGATTGGCCCGGGGTTGCGTTACTTCGCAAACTGGTACGGCAATACGCAAGGGTTTCTGATGCGTGCTTTTCCCATCGAAGCCAAGGTGCTGCCTTTGGGGCCTCAAAAGCCCGCGATCTCGCAGTTGGCAAGTGTTGCGCCGGACTGGAAGGCCTTCGCTTACACCGATAACCTGGAGGCGCCGTCGCTCTTCGTGGTTGTCCATGACGATGGATCGATCGGTGAACCGATCCCGGTCCCCGTCACCAGCAACCAGGCGCGCACCTGGTTCAATGTCCACTTCAAATGGAGCAAGAAAGCAGGCGGACGATGGGACATTGCCAGGGTCTCGGCCATGCCAGCGCAAGTGAATGCAGGCAGCGCACTCGAAGAACTGTTCCTTGATGCGGATGCCGGCTACCGCAACTGTTTTGCCAACAGCAGCGCGTGCCAGGCTGGGTGGAGGCGAGAGGCGATAAGCGATACATACGATTGCGAGTGCCATCACCCGTACCTGTTCAAACCTTCGCGGCCAACGCAGGCTTTTGGCGCAAATGTGCGCGAGCTGTGGTACGCGCGTTATGGGGGTGGTTTCTACGATCTGGTCCTTGATGCGCCGCCGGAAAAAGTGGCGGATGAAATCCGCAAAAGACTCGACGGGCGCCACATGGATTATCTCGGCCCTGGGCAGGTTTCACGTGAACGTGTCGAGTCCTTCCTCAAAAAGGATAGCTTGCAAGACGACTGGATCCGCTCGCTGTCCAATAAGCCCCAATCCATTCAATTTGTCATGCCAACAGTCGCAGTGCGCGTGGAGGCCGAGGGACATGGAACCCTTCTGCGAACTATCGGGCGCTATCAGGCTATACCATTCCGTGATACGTCCCTGGAAAACATTCATGGTTTTGACGTGCCGGCTACGAATACCATAGATACCCAGGAGACAACTTCGCATCGATAAGACCAGCAATGGCCAACCCTTCACCCAGTGGCGTCCTTATGCTGCTCATCCTGTTCGCGTGGCTTCCCGCTTGCCACGCCGACGGATTTGAACTTGCCGGTCCCGCAGGGGGCGCCACCATCATCCACGAAGACGACGCCACCATGCAGCTGTCTGCAAGACTGCTGCAGCGCGATGTACGCGCGGTAAGCGGCATCCAGGCTGCGATTTCGGACCGCTTGGCAGACTGTGGCCGGCGCTGCGTCGTCATTGGGCGCCATGACAGTGCCCTCGTCCAGGGAATTGCCAGCGAGGAGGGCATCGATCTCTCGGCCCTGAAGGATACGTGGGAAAGGTACCGGCGCATGGTCTTCAAGCCGCGCCGCAACCCGGGCCGGCAGGTGATGCTGATTGCAGGCTCGGACCGTCGCGGTACGGCGTATGGAGTCATCGACCTGACCCGCGAGATGGGCGTGTCCGCCTGGGAGTGGTGGGCCGACGTGCATCCGGTGCAGCGCAAGCGTATCGAGGTGGCGTCCGCGCCGATCACTTCCCGCAGCCCCTCGGTGCAATATCGCGGCGTATTCCTGAATGATGAGGATTGGGGCTTGCAGCCCTGGGCCGCGTTGCACGACCCGGCGAAGGACATCGGGCCGGCGACCTATGCGCGGATTTTCGAGTTGCTTTGGCGCCTGAAGGCCAACATCATCTGGCCCGCGATGCACGATTCCACCAGGCCCTTCTACCAGGTTGCCGGCAATGCCGAAATGGCGCGCGATTACGCCATCGTGATGGGTACTTCGCATGCGGAGCCCATGATGCGCAACAACGTGCGCGAGTGGGACAGGAAGCAAGGCCCGTTCAACTTCTTCACCAATGGCGATGCGCTGGTGCGCTATTGGGAGCAGCGGGTTAACGAGGTCGGGCAATTCGAGAACATGTATTCGGTCGGCATCCGCGGCGTGCATGACAGCGCCATGGAGGGAGCGGATACGGTGCAGAAGCAGCTCGACGGCATGACTGCGGTGATTGATGTCCAGCGCAAGCTTCTGAGCGCTGCACAGGGCAAGCCTGCCGAGCAGATCCCTCAGGCGCTGACCTTGTACAAGGAAGTTCTCGACATTTACAAGGCAGGCCTGAAAGTCAGCGACGACATCACCCTGGTCTGGCCGGATGATAACTTCGGTTATATGCACCAGTTGAGTACTCCTCGGGAGGCGCAACGCAGCGGCGGTGCGGGGCTGTATTACCACCTGTCTTATTGGGGGCGTCCGCATGACTACCTGTGGCTTGGCACCACGCATCCGGCGCTGATCCGGGACCAGCTGCAGCGGGCGGTGGCGACGAACAGCAACAAGGTGTGGATCGCCAACGTTGGCGATATCAAGCCGCTCGAGTACCTGACACAGTACTTCCTCGACATCGCTTTCGACCAGGGCCAATTGGACTTGGCGCCGCGCCAGCACCTGCAGCAATGGCTGTCGATGCAATTCGATGCGGGCCGCGCTCCGGAGATTGCGGACATCCTGCTTGGCTATTACGGCCTGGCGTGGGAGCGCAGGCCGGAGTTCATGGGGTTCAGCCAGATCGAACCGGTGACCGCTACCCGGCAGACGGACTACATGCAGTCCGGTGGCGAAGAAGCGGAGCAGCGGCTGGAGAAATATGCTGCGCTGGTCCGGCGCGCGGAGGCGGTCTACGCGGCGCTGCCGCGCGAGCAACGCGACGCTTATTTCCAGCTGGTGCTGTATCCGGTTCGCGCCAGCGCGAACCTGAACACGCGCATCCTGAAGCAGGACCTGGCGGCGCAACTGGCGCGCGCCGGCAGGCCGGCGGCAGAACTCTATTCCAGGCAGGCGGAGCTCGCGCAACGGGCCATCGCCGAGGACACCAGGCTGTATAACCAGGGAAAATGGCAGGGCATGATGGATGCGGCGCCGCGGCGTTTGCCGGTCTTTGCGCCGCCGCTTTTCGCAAGCTATGGCAAGCCGCTACGCAAGGATTGCGCGCTGGCCTACCCGGCCCCGCTTTCCGGCCTGGCCGACCGCCTGGCTTTTACCGCTGGAAGGGCCGAGACCAGGACTGTGACGCTCGTCAACTACGGGGCAAGCGCGGTGCAATGGAAGCCTGCTGCGGTCCCCGACGGTTATACCTTGACGCCGGGCAGTGGCAAGCTGGATGCCGCGAATGGATTTGAGCAGCGCATCCAGGTGCGTTACGACGGCAGGGGCAAGGCTGGCCAGCTTAACCTGCAATGCGGGGCCGCCTTGGCAAAAGCCGAAATCAGGCTTGCTCCGGGCGCCGAAGGACAATTGCCAACCGAGCATGATCGTATCGTCGCCTTGCCAGCGGCCAGCGCCAGGCCAACCGGCGGCTGGACCATGTCGCCTGGCTTGGGAAGTTACGGCGCCAGCATGCGCTCTGATCTTGCACTGCCGTCGGTGGAACTTGCTGCAGCTGCCAGCCGCCAGCCGCTGGAATACGAGTTCGTGAGCCACACGCAAGGTGCTGCGCGCCTCAACTTCGTGACTGTTCCGGCGCATGCGCTCACCTCGGCCAACGGCGTACGGCTGGCGTATAGCCTTGACGATGGGCCCTTGCAATTGCTGGACTTCGAAACGTTTGGCCGCAGCGACGAGTGGAAGCAGAACGCCTTGTCCAACACCGCAGTACGCGTGCGCGAGTTGCGTTCGCTCGCGCCGGGCCGGCACCGGCTGAAGCTATATGCCCTGGATCCCGGCGTAGTCCTTGACCGCATCGAGATCGCTTTCGATGGCGCGCCTCAGTACTACGGCAAGCCCTTGTCTCCAACCCCCGGAGTGCAATAATCTTGATCAAATTGAACAAACACATACTGGTGCTGGCAGTACTGGGCTTATTGGCGTCGGCTGCCGGGGCTGCAGATTCGCGCAAGGTCTTCAGCTTCGACCCGTCAACCCGGGTGGCAGGAAGCGCGCTGGTGGAGACGGGCATGGAATTTGATCCCGCGCGCGGCTACGGTTTCGAGGAAGGCAAGCCATGGTTGTTTTCCGTTGCGCTGGGCGAAGGCAATTACGACGTGGCCATCAGGTTCCGCGACGCGCAGGCGGCTGCCAGCGCTACCGTGAGGGCGGAGTTGCGGCGGCTCATGGTGGCGCCCGGCGATAGTGGACACCAGGCAGACGCCGACCCGGCCGTGCGTCAATTCACGGTCAATGTGCGCAACCCCAGGATAGCGGCCCGCAATGGCATAGCCGAAGGCACGGTCGACCTGCTTCCCCGCGAAGCCGAAGCCGAAGCAATCGCCTGGGATGAGCGCCTGACGCTGGAAATCCGCGCCGGCCGCGATGCGGTGCGCAGCCTGGAAGTCACCCCGGCCAGCGTCCCCACAATATTCCTGCTGGGCGACTCCACGGTGGCCGACCAGGCCAACGAGCCTTATGGCAGCTGGGGCCAGATGCTACCGCGCTTCTTCAGGCATGGCATTGCCGTGGCCAACCACGCGGAGTCAGGGGAGAGCTTGCGTGCCTCGCTGTCGCGGCGGCGTATCGACAAGGTGGTGTCTGCGCTGCGGCCGGGAGACCTGGTGCTGATCCAGTTCGGGCACAACGACCAGAAGCAGCTTTTCGACGGTACCAGCGCGCCATTCACCACGTACAAGAACGAGCTCAAAATGCACGTGGAAATGGTACGCGCGGCTGGCGGCATCCCGGTGTTGGTCACGTCAGTCGAACGGCGCCGCTTTGACGCCCAAGGGAAGATGAGCACCACGCTCAACGACTATGCGGAAGCGGTGCGCCAGACGTCGCGTGAACTCGGCACCCCGCTGATCGACCTGCATGCAATGAGCATCCAGCTTTATGCCGCCATGGGCGCGAAAGCGTCGGAGGCGCTGTTCGCTGCGCCGCCCGGCAAGCAGATCGACAATACGCACCATAATTCCTATGGCGCTTTTGTGTTGGCCCGGTTGGTTGCACAGGGTTTGCGCGACACCGGTTTGCCTGCCGCCCAATACCTCGCCGACGACCTGGGGCCGCTCGATCCCGCCCACCCGCTCAAGCCCGAACAATTTTCTTTGCCACCCAGTCCAAGCAAGGCCAGCGAGCGTCCGCGCGGCGATTAAGCATTGAATCGTGCACGAGGCTTGATTGCCTTTCTGGTAATATTTCCGTCATGCACATTATTCGAATTTACGGAACCATCCTGGCTGGCCTGGCATTCTCCAGCGTACTCGCCGCACCCCTTCCACTTAACGCCAAGAAGTTCTCGCCAACGCATCTTGGTTTTGCTGCCGACAATGCGCGCGCTTGCCTGCTTGGCAGTCGCTTTGATCCTGAGTCCATGCAGGGCACTGCGGAGTTGCTGCTGCTTGATCTTAAGCGCGACGCTGTCCTCGCCCAGGCACAGGTACCTGTGCCTGACGGTAACGCATCTCTGCACCCGGTGCAATGCGCAATCGATGGCGACAACGCCTACCTGCTGGCAAACGTGGATACGCAACTCCCGCGCTCGCTGAACCAGGGCATGGTCTACCTGTATCAGTTCAACATGCAGGGCAAGCAGCTCGGAAAGAAGAAACTTGCTATCCCGGGACGCAATAAATACGGCCACGCGCTGGGCGTGTCGGCAAACGGAGTGCAGGTTGCAGGCTATATCAAGGACGAGGACGACGCCTCCGAGTATTACTCTTTCTTTACGCTCGTGGCAGACCGGCGCCTGAATGAGGGCAAACTGAATGTGCGTAAGACGGGCGCCTTCTGGAGCGGTTCCGAGGCGCGCTTTGTCGGCGAAAACGTGCATATTGCAGGGTCGTTCATGCCGGCGAAAGTAGCAAAGGACGGTGGCGACAATGACTACGCGAATTCGCGTGTCCTGGCGAGTGGCGGCTATGCATGGAGCGTGCGGCCGTTCAAGAAGGTCCCGCGCAATGTGGTGGCAGGCGTTTCGCAACAGGGCGCCATCTATTCGCTGGCTTACGACGACGCCGGATCGACGCTGGCGGTAACCAGTGCTGAAGGCAAGCAGCAATCGCTGGCAAGCTTCCCGAGCAAATTCTGCGAGACCACGTCGTTATCGGAATACGGTGACCGGGTACTTGCCTTGCGCACACCATGCACCAAGCAGGGCAAGGCAGCGGAACTGCTGGCTATCGCGCCGGCAACCGGCAAGGAATCCGCTGTGCGGCTGGCGCCCGGTGAACCGGTTTACGCTGCGACCAATTTGGGCCAGTGGTTCGTCATCTCCAGGGATGCGGCGGGCAAGCTTGCGCTGAACACGGGGACCATCGACGGCGACACGCGCTTCAGCCAGACGCTGGCGGGTGTCGAGCACTCATTGAGCCTTAGCCGCATCAAGATTGACCAGAAGGGTGAACGCTCTTTCGAATACGTATATGAACAGCATGCTGGCGAATGCCGTTTCAGCATCGCCGGCCATGCCGCCGAAGTGGATGTCTTCAATCCGCAGGGGAAAGATGGCAAGGAACTGCCAGCGATCGTCATGTACGACGGTAGCGCCGCCACGCTTACGCTGCCGCATGCCGGACCGGTGCGCCAGGCGTCTTTCGATGCCGATCTATCGCCTGAGCAGGCGAAGCGTAGCTGTGGCAGCAAGACCGGCGGCAAGCTGTCCCTGGTGTTCAACGAGGCAGGCTCCCGCCGTTAGAAAATGCCCTCACTCAAACGCAGCACGGATTTCGTCTCTGGTTTGTTGAGGCGCTTGCAAGTGGGGATAGTGGCCAAGCTTGGGCATGACGATGAACGGCTTGCCTGACTTGGCGGCGAATTCCTCGCCCATTTTCTTGTCGATGTAGATGTCCTTCTCGCCCCACACCACTTTCACCGGCGCCGTCAGGCGTGACAGGTTGGTTTCGAAGTACTGCTGGTCGCGTGTGAAGTGCGAGTAGTAGTGGTAGAACGCATCGGCAGTGCTCATGCTGCCTTTATCCCAGCCTGCGAGCATATCGGCCTTGACGTCCTGCTGGATCGCGAATTGTTCGCTGGGGTCCAGGCCGCGGCGGAAGGCGTTTTCAATGGTATCGTCGCGGCCCTGGTTGAGGGCTTTGCGGATCGTTTCTGCAGTTTGCGGGGCCTTCAGGTTGCGCAGTCGCTCGGACATCAATTGCGGCCGGTCGAGCGGCGCGAAGTCGCCGACGATGATCTGCCTTGCAATGTTCGGTTGTTCCAGCGCGAGCAGCATGGATGGCAGGCCGCCGATATCCGTGGCATAAATCACGAGTTTTGACTTGTCGATGCCCGAGGCGTCGATGTAGGCCTTCAGCACTTGCGCATAATCGCGTGGAGCGTAGCTGAACTTGTCGGTGGAAGGGCGCGAAGATTCCCCGTAGCCTGGCCAGTCGAAGGCGTGGACTTCATATTCGCTCCCCAACTGCTGCGCGAGGCTGCGCCAGGTGAGCATCGTTTCGGGGAAACCATGCAGGAATAGCACGACGCCTTTGGGGCTGGGGTTGCTGACGACCAGCCTGCGCAAGGTGATATCGGGGCTGACCTGCACAAAGCTGACTTCTTCCTTGGGGGCCGTGGCGTTGGCATGGCCAGCCAGGGCGAGGGAGGCAGTTGCGGTGACGGCTGCGAGGGTTTTCTTGAGCGCTGACATATTGAAGTTCCTTATCGGAGGATTCGAGATAGCTCCAATATAGGTCTCGCGGGGAATGGCGTAAATGTCCTAAATACCTCCTTTCAGGACATTCTTGCGATGCGGCGCAGTGCTTGCGGCGGCTGCCCGAATGCGCGCAGGAAGGCGCGCCGCATGCGTTCCGTGTCGATGAATCCTGTCGCAGCAGCAATCTCCTCCATGGTGTGCCGGCTTTGCTCGATCATGAGCCGGGCAGCTTCAACCCTCAGGCGTTCTATGGCCTTGGCCGGCGGCTGGCCGGTCTCGCTGGTGAAGGCGCGGCTGAACTGCCGTGGGCTGAGGTGGGCGACATTTGCCAGCTCTTGCACCGACAGCTCCGAATCGAGATGGCGGCGGGCGTAGTCCAGCACGCGCTGGATGCGGTCGGACTTGGCGCCCAGTTCCAGCATGGCGGAATGCTGCGACTGGCCACCGGCGCGGCGGTGGTAGACCACCAGTTTCTTCGCCACTGCCGTTGCCAATTCGGCGCCATAGTCGGCTTCCACCAGGCCGAGCGCGAGGTCGATGCCGGTACTCATGCCGGCTGAGGTCCAGACCGGGCCGTCGTTGATGAAGATGCGGTCCGAATCCACCTGGGCAGCGGGAAACTGTTCCTGCAGGGTGCGGGCGAACAGCCAGTGCGTGGTGACATGGCGGCCGTCGATCAGGCCCGCTTCGCCAAGCAGGAAGGTGCCGGTACAGACGGAAGCCGTGCGGCGGGCTAGCCTGGAAGCGGCGCGTAGCCGGTCCAGTAGCTGCTTGTCGGTCGGGGCGGGTGCGACCAGGCCGCACACGATCAGGGTATCGAGGCGGCGCCGTGCCAGCGGCTGCGTCTCGACGGAGGCCCCAAACGAATTCATGACCGGGCCGCCGTGCGCGGAGAAGAAGCCTATATCGTACAGGCGCTTTTTTGCCGTGGTGTTGGCCAGTTCGAAGGCGGATGCGGCGGCCAGGCCCATGATCTGGAAGCCGGGCGGCAGGAGGAATCCGATTTTCAGCAAAATAGTAACCTTGGCGTAAAAGGAGGTAATCCCATCATACGCGCCATCAAAGGCGGGCGCTGGCGACCAGTGTTATTCTCGTCAGGCGCGCTGCACATCGTGAGCGCATTTCGTCATGCAAGTTTGCACAAGGAGATCGGAATGGCAATCAAGAAGATCCTGTTTTTGACGGGCGATTTTGCGGAAGACTATGAAACCATGGTGCCGTTCCAGGCGCTGCAGATGGTTGGGCATACCGTGCATGCGGTCTGCCCCGGCAAGAAGTCGGGCGAGAAGATCAAGACCGCGATCCATGATTTTGAGGGCGACCAGACCTATACCGAAAAGCCTGGCCACCAGTTCGCGCTGAACGCGAGCTTTGATGATGCGCGTGCCTCGGCTTACGATGCGCTGGTGATTGCCGGCGGGCGGGCGCCGGAGTATCTGCGCCTCAATCCGCGCGTGCTGGAAACGGTGCAGGAGTTTGCCAAGGCGGGCAAGCCGATTGCAGCGATTTGCCACGGAGCCCAGATCCTGACTGCGGCGGACGTCATCAAGGGCAAGCGCATCTCGGCTTATCCTGCCTGCGCGCCGGAAGTGCGCTCGGCCGGCGGCGAGTACGTTTCGGTGGAGATGGACCAGGCAGTCACTGACGGCAATTTCGTGACGGCGCCGGCGTGGCCCGCGCATCCGCAATGGATGGCGCAATTCCTTAAGGTCCTGGGTACCGAAATCAAGCCTTAATTCGTGCCAAGCAGCACCAGCGCCTGCTGGCGTGCGGCCGCGCGCAGGGAGGCGCGCAGCGCGGGATCGTCGGTGGTACGGGCCAGCACCATGCCGCCGACGCACAGCGAGACAATGGCTTGGGCGCGCTGTGCGCCGTCGCTGAAGTCTTTCAACGCGTACTCGTATATGCGCGTCAGGTTGCGGATCAGGTCAGTGTAGGCGCGCTGAGGCAACAGTCCGGCGCGGGCTACGTCGCCGGGCAGGGCGTACAGTGGGCAGTGGTTCTCGATATCCTCCAGCACTTCGTCACTCAGGTAGAGGTTGACCAGGCGGCGCGCCATGTCGCGCTGGTCGGTCACGGGCGCTTTGGCGACTTCTTTGCGGAATGGGTTGCAGGTGGTGAAGCTGGCCACGGCCGCAGCGTACAGGTCATCCTTGCTTTCAAAGTGGTTGTAGAAACCTCCGCGCGTCAGGCCGGCTTCGGACATGATGGTCTCGATTGATACCTGTTCGAAGCCGTGGCGGTTGAACAGCTTGCGTGCCGATTCGACGATCCTGGCGCGGGTGCGCTCTTTGTGCTCTGCGGTGTAAGGCATGGGTATTTCCTCCTCGGTTCGCATTATGCGTCCGATTCAAAATATGTTCTTGAACATATTATGTATCCCCGTAACCTTCCCACATGTTCACACCCCAACCTCTAGGAGACAAACATGTACACCCTGGTTACTTTGCGTTCCGTTCCTGATTTCGCTGTTGGTTATGTGCGCGACCTGCGCGTGCGCTGGGCGATGGAGGAGGCGGGCCAGGCGTATTCCGTCAAGACCATCAGCCCTGACGAGCAAAAGTCGTCGACCTACCGCCAGCAGCAGCCTTTCGGGCAGGTGCCTGTGCTGCTGGATGGCGAGCAGTCGATCTTCGAGTCGGGTGCGATCCTGCGCCACCTGGGCGACAAGCTTGGATTGATGCCGTCTGGTGCGCGCGAGCGCCAGGTGGCGGAGATGTGGCTATACGCCGCTTTGAATTCGGTCGAGCCCTATTTCGGCAATTATGTCGAGCTGGCGGTATTCCATGCGGGCGAGGCCTGGACGGTCGAGCGCCGGCCGTCACTGGAGGCGATGGTGAATCGCCGCCTGGGCGACCTGGAAGGCTGGCTGTCCGGCTGCGAGTACCTGGCCGGGACCTTCAGCGTGGCCGACATCATGATGTCCACCGTCCTGCGGCTGCTGGATGGCACCGGGCTGCGCGAGCAGTTCCCGGCGGTCGAGGCCTACCAGCAGCGCTGCGTCGCCCGCCCTGCGTACCAGAAAGCGCTGGCGGCGCAGGTGGCGCAGTATTCGCCTGCGCAGGCGGCAGCCTGACCGGTATTTGCAGGGCGAATAGATGGATTGTTCATGCACTTGACCTGAGTCAATTCTTTTTTGATCGTTAATCCGTACAGTCCTGCTCTGGAATAACACAGAGTAGGAGTATTGAAACATGGGTAGCGATCATGAGGTAAATGACGCGCCGGCAAATAGCCGCCGTCGATTCCTGGGTAAGAGTGCAGCGTTAGGCCTGGCCGGCGCTGGCGTGCTGGCAGGCTGCAAGGAGAACGGTGCGGGGGCGCCCGGTTCTGCATCAGCATCTGCTGCAGCAGCGGCCAAGTCGCATGGCGCCAGCAAGGCGCATGTGGAACCTGGCCAGCTGGATGACTATTACCTGTTCTCCAGCGGCGGCCACTCCGGCGAGGCACGCATCATGGGCGTTCCATCCGGACGGACTTTGCGCCGCATCCCTGTTTTCAATATCGATCCTATGGTTGGTTGGGGTATCACCAACGAGTCCAAGGCCATCATCGGCACCAAGCCTGACGGTAGCCTGAAATACACCACCGGCGATACCCACCACGTTCACGGCAGCTACAAGGACGGCACCTACGATGGCCGTTTCCTGTGGGTGAACGACAAGATCCACTCGCGCCTGGCCCGCATCCGCATGGACACCATGGAATGCGACAAGATCACCGAACTGCCAAACGTGCAAGGCTTCCACGGTATCTTCCCGGACAAGTGCGATCCGGTCGACAAGTCGATCAACCACACCACCCGCGTGTTCTGCGGCGCCGAATTTGCCATTCCGTTCCCGAACGACGGGCGCGACCTGGACGACCCTTCCAAGTGGGGTTCGCTGTTCACCTGCGTGGACGCGGAATCCATGGAAGTGCGCTGGCAGGTGCGTGTTGACGGCAATATGGACCTGACCGCGACGTCCTATGACGGCCGCTTTGCCTGCTCCAACCAGTACAACACCGAGAACGCGCCGGACCAGGCAGGCATGATGGCCGCCGAACGCGATGCCTGCGTGTTCTTCGACGTGGCGCGCGTGGAAGCGCTGGTCAAGGCCGGCAAGTTCACCACCATCGGCTCTTCCAAAGTGCCTGTGGTTGACGGCCGCAAGGCAGCCAATGCCGATCCGAAGACTGCGGTGACCTGCTATGTCCCTGTCGGCAAGAACCCGCACGGCGTCAACGCTTCGCCGGACGGCAAGTACATGGTCTGCTCCGGCAAGCTGTCGCCGACTGCGACCGTGATCGAAGTGGCGCTGGTCGCCAAGTGGTTCGACGGCGAGCTGAAAACCGAACGCGATGCAGTCGTGGCGGAGCCCGAAATCGGCCTGGGCCCATTGCATACTGCCTTCGACGGCAAGGGCAACGCCTTCACCACCCTGTTCCTGGACAGCCAGATCGTCAAGTGGAACGTGGCAGCCGCCATCGCGCAGTTCAAGGGCGACAAGACCGTGAAGCCCGTGGTCGACCGCGTGGATGTGCACTACCAGCCGGGCCATGGCTACGCTTCGATGGGCGAAACCAAGGAAGCCGACGGCAAGTACTTCAACTCGGGCAACAAGTTCTCGAAGGACCGCTTCCTGCCTGTCGGCCCGCTGCACAGCGAAACGGAGCAGCTGATCGACATCACCGGCGACAAGATGGTGATCATTTCCGACCATACCGCTTATCCGGAACCGCACGACGCAATCATCGTGCGCCGCGATATCGTGAAGACGCGCCAGATCTACAACATGGACGACTTCCCGAACAAGGTAACGGCGGATAACGCAGGCATTACGCGCAACGGCAACAAGGTGCATGTACGCCTGATGTCGCAGGCGCCTGCCTTCAGCATGCCGGTCATCAAAGTGAAGAAGGGTGACGAGGTGACGATCACGCTGACCAACCATGACAAGGTGGAAGACCTGACTCACGGTTGCGCGCTGCCGACCTACAACATCAACTTCATCGTCAACCCGCAGGAGACCAAGTCGGTCACCTTCAAGGCTGACCATGCCGGTGCGTTCTGGATGTATTGCACCCACTTCTGCCACGCGCTGCACCTTGAAATGCGCAGCCGCTTCCTGGTGGAGGCTTAAGCCCGCGAGGGTGGTTTATCCATGCTGTATCGACTGATTTCCCTGCTTTGGGCGGCGCTGCTTGCGATGGTGTGCGCAGCGCCTGCCTCGGCCACTTCGATGTACGACACCGTGCTGTCCGCGGGGTTGATGGGTGGTCCCGATTTGTGTGCCGAAGCGCCATGCAGCGACGTGCTGCCTGCCGCGACGGTGTTTTCCAAGCGCAAAGGCGCGCCAGCCTACGTCGAAGGCTACGCGCTGGAGCAGGGCAAGCAGAAGGTGGTGGGCTATGTGTTCCTGTCCACCGACGTGGTGGACATTCCGGCTTACTCTGGCAAGCCGGTCGTCACCCTGATCGGCATGGATACCAAAGGTTTGATTACCGGGGTGCGCATCCTGAAGCACTCCGAACCGATTTTGTTGGCGGGCATTCCCGAAACTGTGCTGACGAAGTTCGTCCGCCAGTACCTGGGCAAGCCCGGCGACGCCAAGCTGGAACTCGGCCTTGGACGTGATGGTGGTGATCTTGATGCGATCAGCGGGGCCACCGTTACTGCCATAGCCGAGAACCAGACCATTGCGCAAAGCGCGTATGAGATTGGCAAGCAGGTGGGCATCTTCAAGGGGATGGTCAAACCGCGCGCTCATTTCACGCCGCTGCGCGAACGTCTGGACTGGGCCGCGCTCGTCAAGGAGGGCGCGGTCCAGCACCTGCGGGTGGAAAGCGCGGATGTCGGCTTGCCCTCCGGCGGCAAGCCTTATATGGACCTGCATTTCGGCTACCTGAACGTGCCGACCGTCGGCGCCAGCCTGCTAGGCGAGCGCAATTACCAGCGCCTGATGCAGGACCTGAAGGAAGACGAGCATGCGATCTTCATCATCGGCACCGGCCTGGAATCGTTCAAGGGTTCAGGCTTTGTGCGGGGCGGCATCTACGACCGCATCCAGGTGCGCCAGGATACGGACCGCTTTACCTTCCGCGATACCGATTACCTGAACCTGTATCACCTGGAGCCGGCCGATGCGCCGGAGTACACGGAATCGGCGATCTTCATCGTCCGTTCAGCGAACTTCAACCCTGCGTGGCCGTGGCAACTGAGCCTGCTGGCCAACAAGCTGGATATGCAGACGCACGCCAAGGTCTTCGTGCACTTCGACGAAGAGTACTGGACCCCGGCGCGCTACCTGGAAGGCGGCCGTCCGAAAGTGGAGCGTCCGGTGCCGGCCTGGAAGGCCGCCTGGCTGGCGCGCAAGGGCGAGATCACGCTGTTCGTGCTGGCGCTGTTGGCGACCGCAGGCTTGTATTCCCAGCGCGACCGCCTGGTGCGCGCTTCCAACCGCAAGAGCAAGCCGCTGATCAGCATTCCGCGCACCATCCTGTGGATGATTGCGGTCGGTTTCTTCGGGCTGTACCTGAAGGCGCAGCCTTCGATTACGCAGGTAATGACCTGGTTCCATTCCCTGATTTACCAGTGGAAGTGGGAGCTGTTCCTGTCCGACCCATTCATCTTCATCTTCTGGTGGTTCATGGTGGTCACCGTGGTGCTGTGGGGGCGTGGCCTGTTCTGCGGCTGGCTGTGCCCTTTCGGTTCGCTTCAGCATCTGGCGTACAAGCTTGGCACGCTGATCGGGCTGGGCCGCTTCCAGGGCCTGCTGCCCAAGCGCGTGCACGACAAGCTGAAATGGGTGAAATACGGCGTGTTTGCAGTGCTGGTTGGGGTGTCCTTCTACTCGATGGAACTGGCCGAACACCTGGCCGAGATAGAACCGTTCAAGACCACCTTCCTGGTGGGCGTGGTGAATCGCGGCTGGCCGTTTGCTGCCTTCGTGGCCGTCATCCTCGGCATTTCGATCCTGAGCGAGCGGCCTTACTGCAAGTACATTTGCCCGTTGGGCGCCGGCCTGGCCGTGCCGAGCTTCTTCCGCCTGTTTGGCCTGAAACGCAAGCAGGAGTGCGTGACCTGCACCGCCTGCGCCAAGGGCTGCGGTTCGCACGCCATCGATGCGCAGGGCCGCATCGACCAGAAGGAGTGCCTGCTTTGCCTCGATTGCATGGTGATGTATTACGACGACCATGCCTGCCCGCCGCTGGCCAAGGAGCGCAAGACGCGCGAGAAGAACGGCCAGCCGCTGACGCCTATCGATGAGCGCGGCTACTTCATTTCGCTGGATGCGGTCCGCAGTGAGCTGAAAAGGAAGGCAGGGTAAAACCATGAGTGTCCTCAGGGTTTGCGCGGCCGCCCTGGCCGCGTCCATTACCGCGATGCTGGCCTGCGCCCCGGCAGGCGTGCACGCGGCCGTGCTACAGGTGCGCGCCGGCGAGTCGATCGCAGCTGCCGTTGGACGGGCACACCCGGGCGACACCGTCCAGGTCATGGGCGGTACCTATAAAGAACGCATCCTGATAGACAAGCCATTGCGCCTTGAAGGCATAGGCAAACCGACTATTGCCGCCGGCTACCAGGGCGACGTCATTCGCGTCAAATCCCCGGACGTGTCGATCCGCGGCCTGATCGTGCGCGACAGCGGCACCGACCTTGGTTCGCAGAATGCCGGCATTTACGTCATGCCGGGCTCCGACCGCATCGTCATTGCCAACTGCGACCTGGTCACCAACCTGTTCGGCATCTGGCTCGAACAGTCCCGCGACGCCATCCTGCAAGGCAACCTGGTCACCGGCCGCCGCGACCTGATGTCGCAGATGCGCGGCAACGGCATCCAGGTCTACAACACCGACGACACGCAGGTCATCGACAACACGATCAGCTATGTGCGCGACGGCATTTACGTCGATTACTCGCGCCGCGCAACCTTCCGTGGCAATACCGTGCATCACGTGCGCTACGGAACGCACTACATGAACACCCATAACAGCTCCTGGGAAGGCAACACCGTGTACCAGAGCCGCGCCGGTCTGGCGCTGATGGAAGTGCGCAATCTCACGGTGCGCAACAACGTCGCCTGGGGCAACGAAGACCACGGCATCATGCTGCGCACCATCCAGGATTCCGTCATCGAGAACAACATCGTGGCCGGCAATGGGCGTGGCTTCTTTATCTACGACGCCGAATTCAATACCTTGCGCAGCAACCTGGTGATCGGCAACCGCACCGGCGTGCACCTGACGGCCGGGTCGAGCAATAACACTGTGGAGGGCAACGACTTTATCAACAATGCGGAACAGGTCAAGTTCGTCGCGTCGAAGGATGTCGAATGGGGCCGCAACAAGGGCAATTACTGGAGCAATTACAGCGGTTGGGACCAGGACAACGACGGCAACGGCGACGTGCTGTACCAGGCCAACGACGTGGTCGACCGCTTGCACTGGCAATACCCGCTGCTCAAGCTCCTTCTGAGCAGCCCCGCTGTACAAACGCTGCGCTTCGTATCGCGGCAATTCCCCTTGCTGCGCGCACCGAGCGTGATCGACAAGCACGCCCGCATGCAGCCCTGGAACACCGATTGGAGAAAATGGCATGGACGACAAGCTGATTGACTTGCGCGCCGTGGGCAAGCGCTATGGAGCGCTGCAAGCGGTCGACGGCGTCGACCTGTCCGTGGGGCGCGGCCGCATGGTGGGCCTGATCGGGCATAACGGCGCCGGCAAGAGCACCCTGTTCAAGATGATGCTTGGCTTGCTGGAGCCGACGTCGGGCGAAGTGCGCATCTGCGGCGTCAGGACCGATGACGGTGCTTTCCGCGACGTGCGGCGCCGCATCGGCTACCTGCCGGAGAGCTTTGTCGCCTACGACAACCTGACAGGCATGGAGCTGCTGCACCTGTTTGCGGATTTGAAGAAAGTCGCGCGCAGCTCCTGTGGCAATGTGCTGGAACGGGTTGGACTGTCGGCCGCTGCAGACCGCAGGGTTGGCGGGTATTCGAAAGGCATGCGGCAGCGCCTGGGTTTCGCGCAATTGCTGCTCGGTGCACCGGAGCTGGTGTTCCTCGACGAGCCGACCAATGGCCTTGATCCGGACGGCATCCACGACTTCTACCGCATCCTGCACCAGCTTCGCGAAGAGGGCGCGACGATTGTCATCACCTCGCACATCCTGGCTGAAATCCAGGAGCGGGTCGACGATCTGGTCATCCTGAGCGGCGGCCGGATCGCGGCGCAAGGCACGCTGGCGCAGTTGCGCGCCGGGGCGGCCATGCCGGCCGAGATCCGCCTGGTGGCGCGCGCCGGCGGCACCGGTCGTGTGATCGCGGCGCTGCGCGGCCACCAGGTGCGCGTGGAGCACGACTGCATCCGTGTTCCCTGCGCGCCACGGCAGAAAATTCAGATGCTGCAGCTTATTTCCACGCTCAGCGACTCCATCGACGACGTGGCGATCCACGAACCTTCGCTGGAAGACCTGTTCTTCGGGATGGGAGGCCGTCATGCACGCGCGGCTTGACTGGTCGGCGGCGGCCACCATCGCTTCACGCGAATTCCGCGACCGCCTGCGTAATCGCTGGATCCTGGCAGTGGCGCTGGTATTTGCCGTGTTTGCGCTGGCAATTGCCTGGTTCGGCATGGCACAGCAGGGCAGCGTGGGATACCGCGGCATCGACGTCACCATTGTCAGCCTGTCCAGCTTGGTGACCTACCTGGTGCCGCTGATTGCGCTACTGCTTGGCTACGACGCCATAGTCGGCGAACGCGAACGCGGTTCGCTGGAGTTGCTGCTGTCGCTGCCGATCACGCGTTTTGAACTCTTGCTCGGGAAATTCGCCGGCCTGGCGGCTGCACTGGCTGCGTCGACGGCAATGGGCTTCGGGGCGGCGCTGCTGGCGCTCTCTAACCAGCTCGATGCGCGCGATGCCATGCATTTCTTCGGCTTTGCCGGCAGCGCCATCTTGCTGGGACTGGCCTTCCTCAGCATGTCGCTGTGCCTGTCGGTGCTGGCGCATAACCGCATCCGCGCCAGCGGCCTGGCTATCGGCTTGTGGTTCCTGTTCGTGCTGGTGTTCGACATGGTGCTGATGGGCGTGCTGGTGCTGTCGCAGGGCGCCCTGGACAGCAGCGTGTTCGGTGTCTTGCTGATGCTGAACCCTGCGGATGTGTTCCGTCTGCTGAACATCTTCAGCTCCGAGCAGGTGCAAGGCCTGTATGGCCTGGCGACCGTGATGCCGGAGCATATGACCAACCCGGGCCTGCTGGCTGGCGTGATGCTGGCCTGGATCGCGGTTCCCTTTGCCATCGCAACCTGGAGATTCAAATGAAGTTCAAGCGAAATGCCGCCGCCATTGTGGTGCTGCTGGTGCTGGCCGCCTGCGGCGATGCGGCGCGCTCGCTGGCCGCCGGCGAACCTTCGGACGACGCGGCTTGCGCGCTGGACGGCATGAGCCTCAAGGACTATCCAGGCCCCAAGGCGCAAATTGTGTTCAAGGACGGCCGCATCGACTATTTCTGCAGCCTGTCGGAGCTGTTTGAAGTGCTGTTCGGCGAAGATGGCCAGCGCGGCATAGGCGCCAGCTACGTACAGGACATGGGCAAGGCCGACTGGAACAAGCCGAGCGGCCACTGGATCGACGCCCGCAACGCTTTCTATGTAATCGACAGCCGCGCACAGGGCGCCATGGGGCCGACTATCGGCACCTTCGCCAGCAGGGAAGATGCGCAAGCCTTCGCCTCACGCGAAGGCGGCCGCGTGCTCGATTACAGCCAGGTCAAGCCGGACGTGCTCAAGCTGGGCACCAAACCGGCCCACGACGCGCATGACGATTCCATGCGCTGAGTATTTTTTCACCCACCAACCAAGAGGAAGACAAGCATGAAAGCATTTACCAAGCTGACCGTCGCTATCGCTGCCGCCGTACTGGCGCCCGCGGTTATGGCTGCCGCACCTGCCAAGGGCGCCGGCGTCAATGGCGAAAAGATCTATTCGGCCAACTGCGCCTCCTGCCACGCCGCCGGCGTGCTGGGCGCCCCTAAGGTCGGCGACAAGGCCGCCTGGGGCCCGCGCGTCAAGCAGGGCAAGGAGGTGCTGTACACCCACGGCCTGAACGGCTTCAAGATGATGCCTGCTAAAGGCGGCAATCCTGGCCTGAAAGACGACGAGGTGAAGGCCGCCATCGACTTCATGGCCAAGAGCTGATGATGCAGCGCCGACGGCTGTTGGCTTGCGCCGTGCTGCTGCCCTTGCTGGCGGCCTGCACGGCCAGGGATGAGGTGCACCATGTGCAGGGACACGTGTTCGGCACGCAGGTAGAGGTCAGTATTTATGGGCCGTCCGAAGCGGAGGCACGCGAGCAGGGCGCAGCCGTGCTGCGCGAGTTCGACCGCCTGCACCACAAGTACCACGCCTGGCAACCGAGCCAGCTCACGGCGCTGAACGATGCTATCGCCCGCGGCGAGCCTTTCGACGCAGACGAGGAAATGGTGGGGCTGTTGCGCTCCGCTGCCGAACTGTCGGCGCGCTCCGGCGATACTTTCAACCCCGCAATCGGGCGGCTGATCCGGTTGTGGGGTTTCCAGAAGAACGATATTACGGCTGGCGGCCCCCCGGCTGGGGAAATCGACAGCCTGGTGAAGGCCAATCCGCGCATGGCGGACCTGCATTTCGACGGCAACCGCATTACCAGCAGCAACCGTGCCGTCATGCTGGACCTGGGCGGCTATGCCAAGGGGTATGCTTTGGATCGCGCGGCGCAAATCCTGCGCCGGGCCAACGTCAAAGCGGCGCTGGTCAACGTTGGCGGCAACGCGATTGCGCTTGGCCAGCCGGGCTCGCGGCCATGGATGGTCGGCATCCGCAATCCGCGCGGACCCGAGATGGTGGCACGCGTCGCGTTGCACGATAACGAGGCGATCGGAACCAGCGGCGACTACGAGCGCTACTTCATGAAGGAAGGCAAGCGTCATGCCCACATCATCGATGCACGCACCGGCCAGACGGTGGACCTGGTGGCGTCGGTGACCATCATCACCTCCGGCGGCGCCGATGCCGGCTTGCGTTCGGACGGCAACTCCAAGCCGCTGTTCGTCGTGGGTCCGCAAGGCTGGTGCGATATGGCGCAACGGCTTGAACTCAAGGAGGCCATGCTGATCGACGCGCAGGGCGAGGTGTATGCTACGCCTGCCATGATGGCACGCACTGACCAGGGAAAAGGAAATGGGAAATCTGTACGAGGATGCACTGCCGCCCGCAACGGGTGAGCGCTTCGATACGCTGCTGTCGCACCGGGGACTGGTGATCGAGCGCATCGTCAGCACGTCGAAAATCGAATCGCAGGAGTATGTGCAGGAGCAGGACGAATGGGTGGTGCTGCTGACCGGCGAGGCCATGCTGGAAGTGGCGGGGCGCAAGGTGCCGCTGAAGGCGGGCGACTACCTGTTCCTGCCGGCGCTCACCCCGCATACCGTGCAGAAGGTTTCGGACGGGGCCTTATGGCTGGCGGTTCACTTGCACGGCCGCAGCGCGTGACAAAGCGCGCATCTTTTGCTGTTTTTATTTGCTACTCTTGGTCACTTTAATTCCGGAGCCAAGAGAATGCAGCCGACGCAGCAGCAGGAAGCGATAGAGGAGTTCTGGCAGCATATTTCGCATTGCGACCACGTGGTGCAAATGTATGAAACTGAAGAATCGTTCCTCGATACGCTGGAGGCTTTTGTCGTTGAGGGATTCCGCAACAACGACGCCATCGTCATTATCGCCACCCCGGAGCACCGGGCAGCGCTGGCCCAGCGCCTGGAACGCAACGGCTTCAGCGTCAGCGCTGCTGCCTCGAGCGGCCAGTACATTGTTCGCGATGCCCGCGCCTGCCTGGCGCGATTCATGTTTGATGGCTGGCCTGCCGAATCGCGTTTCAATGCAATGGTAGAAGAATTGCTCGCCAAGGCGCGTGAAAAGCACCCGACGGTGCGCGCCTTCGGCGAAATGGTGGCCTTGCTGTGGGAAGAAAAGCTGTATCGCGCCACCATGCGGCTGGAACATATGTGGACGCAGTTGTGCCAGCGTGAATCGTTCCCGCTGTTCTGCGCCTATCCGAAAGCGAGCTTCGACGCCGGCGACCCGGCGATTTGCCGCGAAGTGCACAACGCGCATACGAGGACCTGCCCGCCGCTATAATGGGGCGATGAAAATCGTCCTGGTCACTTTCGGCTGCCTGTTCATGGTCCTCGCGGTCCTGGGCGTGTTCCTGCCGCTGCTGCCCACCACGCCCTTCCTGTTGCTGGCGTCGGCCTGTTTCGCTCGCAGTTCGGACAAGCTGCACAACTGGCTGCGCAACCACGGCCGCTTTGGCCGCTACCTGCGCGACTACGAGGACGGGCGCGGCATCCCGCTGCGCGGCAAGATCCTGGCCATGGCGATGATGTGGCCGTCGATGTTCTATTCGATGTACAAGGTGCCTTTCCTTTCGTTGAAAGTCATGCTGTTCCTGGTTGCCTGCGGCGTGACGGTTTACCTGTTGCGCCTTCCCACTTCCCGCCCGCTGGATGAATAAAAAACGCCTGATTGCCGCCGCAGCCGCGCTGCTGCTGTCCCATGCCGCCTTTGCTGCCCGCTGGGAGGTGATTGCCGGAGCGCCCAGTGCCCTGCGCAGCGAGAAGCTGGAAGCGCCGCGCGGCATCGCTGTTGGCAACGACGACACTGTCTATTTCACAGATGGCGCAACAGTGCGGGCATTGAAGCCGGACGGCAGGCTGGTGTCATTGCCGGGGCGCTTCATCGCCCCGGCCGGGCTGGCGGTGGCAGGCGATGGCACGGTGTACGTGGCTGACGCGGGCAACCATGCGGTGAAAGCGATCTCGCCAGCCGGCGAGTTGCGCACGGTCGCCGGCCAGGCAGGTACTGCCGGACGCAATGACGGCAAGGGTATCGCGGCACGGTTCGACCATCCGGCCGGGCTGGCGCTCGATGCGGCGGGCGGTCTTCTGGTAGCCGATGCCGGCAATAGCGCGCTGCGGCGCATCGCTGCCGACGGCGTGGTCAGCACGGTAGCCCAGGGCCTCCCATTGCAACCGCAAGGCATTGCGCTCGATGCGCGAGGTGGCGTCGTGTTGTCCGATGCAGCCAGCGCCTTGCGCATCGATGCGCAGGGCAAATGGCAGGAGCTCGGCGCGCAATCGGGTGCGGCTGCCCAAGGACAGGCGGAGCCGCAACAGGGCCGCTCCACCGGGCGCGTCTCCGCCAGCGTGATCGCGGCGGTGCGCGGGGCTGCGGAAAAAGCGGTGCGCGAAGCGAAGGAGGGGCGGCCAGCCGAGGGCGAGCACGATGCAGGTGCCGTGGCCGGAGCGGAGGACGAATGCCAGCGCGGGAAATGCCTGCGCCGCTATTCGGCACCAAGCATGCCAACCGCCGACAAGGCGCGCGCCATGCCGGCTGGGCAACTGGCCGCGGATTCCCAGGGCCGGCTGCTGGCGACAGCACCTGCCACCGGTACCATTTACCGCATCGAACGTAACGGCCTGATCGTGCCCTTGCTGGGCACCGGCGACGTTACCGGCGAATTGTCAGGCGTTGTGCGCGATCGTGAGGGCGGCCTTCACGTTCTGCTGGCAGAACGGCTGGCGGCAATGCGTTGGGACGCCGCCGGCCAGCAGCAACCATTTGCACTGCAATATGCAGCCTCGCTGAACCGCGACGGCCTGGCGATGCAGGCGCGCTTCGGCGACATTACCCAGCTTGCAGCAGGGCGCGATGGCGGGCTTTACGTGCTGGACGGCGACCAGCTGCGCCGCATCGACAAAGAGGGCGTTGTGCGTACCTTGCTGGAGGCGGGGAACTTCCGCAAGCTGCGCGAAACGCACGCAGCGGCCCAGGTGGACTTGCACGGCTCGATGGTTGCGCGGCCCAGTACCGGCGTGTTCGTGACCGCCAATGGCGGGCTGGCCGGGGTCAGCGCGGAAGGCATGATTTCCCTGGTAAGTGGCCCGCCGGGCATGACGCCGGAGCAGGCCGGTTTCATGCCTGCGCTGAAACGCATCTGGGCTTATGTCGCGCAAGATGCGGAACCCTTCATGTTGCAGGGCCTGGGCCAGCACCGCATCGCGTCGGATGCCACCGGCCAGGCATGGTATTGCGCCGATAACGTGCTGTGGCGCATCCGGCCCCGCGGCGTCGCGCGCAAGATTGAACTGCAGTCGGGAGATGGCTGCGGGGATGTGCTGGTGGCGCCGAGCGACGATGTCTTCATGCTGCACGGCCATTACATCAGCCGCGTCGGCGCCGACGGCTACCAATGGCTGGCGGCGGGCAGCCGCGAGCGCAAAGGCAGCGACGATGGAACGGGTTTGCTGGCGCGCTTCCGCAACATCACCCACGCGGCGACTGATGCCGGCAACAACATCTACCTGATCGATGATGGAGTGTTGCGAAAGATAGCGGCGAACGGCGAAGTTACCACCGAAGGGAAGGGCTTGCCGGAAGACGCCGGCAAGCTGCGCGCCCTTGCCGTGGACAGGAAGGGCGCGCTATATGTGGCAACTCAGCACACGATCATGAAGCTGAAGCCCTGACTTATGGCTGCCAGTTCACGTTCACGGTAGCCGTGCCGCTGGCCGGGGTGGTGAAGGTGTGGTTGCTGCCGCCTTCCCACACGGTTGGATTGGCACTCTTCTTCAGGAACTTGTAGCTGATGGTGGTGCCGGCCGGTACGCTGACGTCGGTGTACCAGTTCGGGTAGCTGTAGACTACCTGGTTGAACAGCGGGCCAAGCGGTGCGGTGGCGCTCCAGTTGGTCAGTTCGAACTTATCCCCGGTCAGGTAGACGTTTTCGCCGGATACCGTGTTGGCGTTGCCGACCACGAAGCGCACGGTCACCTGCGGCCCGCTGAGGATTTCGAAGTTATCCCAGCTATCGCTGGTGACTGCGCCGGCCGTAACCACGCTCACGCCGCTCATGCCTGCCGCCACGCTCGGTACCAGCACCTTGATCTGCGTGTCTTCCCACGACAGGATATTGGCGCCGCTGACCACCGTGCTGCCGAACTTCACCGTGCCCTTGGTGGCGCCAAAGCCGCGGCCATCGATGGTGATGGTCTTGCCGGGCATCGACATGTTTGGACCAACGTGGCCGAGTTTTGGCGAAGCCACCGTGGCAGTGTACTGCCAGACAGCGATGGCGCCGGCCGCGAGCGTGAAGTTGCTGACCGCTCCATTGGCCCCCACAGTGATGTTGTTGCCGTTGAAGCCAAGCCCATTCAGCACGTCGGTGTAGCTGCCGGCCGGCAGCCCCGCGATGAAGCCGCTGATCGACGTTGCTGTGGACAGGTTGCGGTTGATCGCGACCACGGCGACGTTGTTGCCGAAATTGCGCTCATAGATCAGCACATCGTTGTTGACCCAGCGCTGCTGCGTCGTCCCGTAGGCGATGGCGGGATTGGTTTTGCGCAGCGGCGCCAGGCGCGCCACCAGCCCGTACGCCGGCGTGGTGGTGGCGAAGGATGTCATCATCGCGCGGTTGTCCGGATCGCCGGTACCCTGCATGTACTGCTCGGTGCCGTAGTAAATGGCAGGCACGCCGCGCGAAGTGAGGGTAAAGGCCAGCGCCTGTTCCAGCTTGCGGCCGCTGGCGCCCGCCATCTGGAAGCGCGGCATGTCGTGGTTGTCGATGAAGGTGACCTGGTCGCCCACGTGCGAGTACTGGCCGGCGGTATCGCTCACCATCTGGTTCAGCGACGTCATGTTCGCCGAGCCGTCCTTGAAGACCTGGCGTACTTTCTGCGCGAACTGGAAGTCCAGCAGGCTCATGCCGCTGCGGTTGGCGAAGTAGTGGTTGGCCGGATCGACTTCGTTTTCGCCCAGGTACCACTCGCCGAAGGTGAACACCGGCTTGTAGCCCTGGATATAAGACATCAGGCTCTTTTGCCAGCCGAACGGCATGTGCTTGACCGCGTCCATGCGAATACCGTCGATGCCCAGGTCCAGCCACACCTTGATGGCAGCCTTCATGTAGGCGTCCACGGTGGCGCTGTTGTGGTTCAGGTCCGCCAGGTCGAACAGGTTGCGGTAGATGCCGCTTTCCAGCGTGGAGAAATCCGTGCCGCCATTGTGGTGGAAGTAGCCGTTCGGGTCGGAGCCGTAACCGGCCAGCAGGGCGCCGTTGTCGTACAGCTTGCCGTTCTCGCCGAAGGTGGTATCGGTGGCCGAGGCAGGCGAGGTATGGTTGGGGGCGAAGTCGATGATCACCTTGATGTTGCGGGCGTGGGCCGCGTTGATCATGTTGGTGAAATCGGTCATGGTGCCGAAGGCCGGATTGGCGCGCTTGAAGTCGCGCGCCCAGTAGCCGTGGTAGGCGGTGCTGTTGGTGCCGGAGTAGTTCAGCACCGCGGTGATGTTTTCCACCGGCTGCGAGATCCAGATGGCGGTGATGCCCATGCCGGTCAGGTAGCCGTCTTCGATCTTGTTCTGGATGCCTTTCCAGTCGCCGCCGCAGAACAGCTTTTTCTGTGTGCAACCCGAACTGAAGGCGCTGCCGGTGGGATTGTTCGCGCTGTTGCCGTCCGCCAGGCGGTCGGTCACGATCTGGTAGATCACGTCCGTGTTGAAGCCTTGCTTGTTGCCGACTGCGGTATCCGGGGCGGCCTGCGCGTTGAGGGCGAAAGCGGCCAGGATTGCCGCGAACATTGTGTTGCGTTGAGTCTCCATAGTCCTTCCTTTCTTTGTTTTGGTCGACAAAGTATGGAGTAGTTTGACTACGCGCACGTTTGTTTTGTGGCGTAAACGCAGCAAAAACCGCGATTAAATTGAGGTATTTTGACTACAAAAAATCCTGTAGTCGGCGCCCCAGCCGCTTGCCGAGTGCAAGCAGAGTGAGGGTGGGCGGCAAGCCCCAGGGGGCGGGCAGGACGGAGGCGTCGCAGACGTAAAGGCCTGCAGTGGAGGTACGCAAATCGTTGTCGACGGCGGCCGGGCTGCCGCTGCCAACGGCCAGCGCACTGCCGGGATGGGCGGCGAAATGCCAGCTCTGGAATACATGGCGTGCACCGGCCTGGGCCAGGATGCGCCTTGCCAGCGCGGTACCGCGCCTGAAGCGTTCGCGGTCGTCGGCCTGCAACGTTTTGTCGACCCAGTGCGGGCCGATGCCGCCGCCGGCGAGGTCGCGGATCTTGACCATGATGCTGAGCGTGCGGCGATGCGCGAACAAGCGATCGATGCGGCCGACCTGCAGCGCGAACGCCTGGTACATGGGCTTGGGCAGGGTCAGGTCGGCAAATGACAAGCCTCCTTCCGGCAAGGCCATGCCGGCGGCCATCGGCACTTCGGCGCCGCCGTCGATGTCGTCGACGGTGCCCATCACCGCCACCACGGGATCACTGATGAAGGGCAGGCTGCGCGGCGCAAGTCCGGAGGCATGCAGCAGGCGTGGGCTGCCGATGCCGCCGCCAGCCAGGATCACAACGCTGGCATGGGCTGTGTGGATTGCGCCTTCGCGAGCGTATTCGACGCCGACTGCGCGGCCTTGATCGAGCAGCACGCGCCGGGCCCGGGCACAATCGACGATATGGGCGCCGCGCAGGCGTGCCTCGTCCAGCAGGTCGCGCGCAGTCCATTTGGCGCCATAAGGGCAGCCGTAGACGCATCGCCAGCAGCCGGTGCGGCAAATGGCGGGACGGATCATTTTGTCGAGTTTTTGCCAGGGCAGGCCGGAGGCCTGCGCAGCCTGCATGATGCGTTGCGCCATGGGGCCCAGCAATTCGTCGGGTAACTGGCCTATCGGGAGTTCGGCACGGCATTCTGCGAGCGAAGGAGCGAGGTCTATGCCCAGCGCTGCAAAGCGTTCCAGTGGCGGGGCCGCCGCCGTGGCGAAATTCAGGGTGGAGCTGCCGCCGGTAGCCAGGCCGCGCACCAGCAGCGATGCATCGCGGTGGAAGAACGCGCCCTTGCCTGGAATGGCGCCGATGCCCGCCATTTGCGCGAGTGTGCCCTTTAGCGGCGCATCGCTGCCCTGTTCCAGAACCAACACGCGCTGGCCATGCCGCGCAAGCGTGTGCGCGACGCTGGCGCCGCCGGGGCCACTGCCGACAACGACCGCGTCATAGCGCTGAGCGGCGGGTCCCTCTGCCATGTGGATCTCCTGTTCTGGAATAAACGTGCCATCGAGATAATGATGTTGTCGAATTATATCGACAAGACGACGGACCAGCGGAGGGAAGGGGAGGGGCAGGACGGGGAGAAGATGCCGTGCCGCGCCGGCATGGGCGCGACACAGGCGGGCGGCATTGGGCGATCAGCGGGTTTGCTTGTCGTGCTTCTGGTGATGAATGGCGGCGCTATTGCGGTCTGCCTCGCGCTGCAGCTTGTGGCGCTCCTTGCGGGTGACCTTGCCATCGGCCTTGGCCATGGCTTCGTCGTTGGCCAGCTTGGCTTCGCGTGCTTCCAGGTGCTGTGCTTCCTTGGCGGTCAACTGGCCGGACTCGATGCCTTGGGCGATACGGGCTTGCTGG